>ONHJ01000013.1 GCA_900317595.1 uncultured Eubacteriales bacterium
CAGTCCCAATGTGGCCGTTCAACCTCTCAGTCCGGCTACCGATCGTCGCCTTGGTGAGCCGTTACCTCACCAACCAGCTAATCGGACGCGAGTCCATCTCCGAGCGATAAATCTTTGATTCAAAAGTCATGCGGCTCTTGAATGTTATGCGGTATTAGCGTTCTTTTCAGGACGTTATTCCCCTCTCAGAGGCAGGTTACTCACGCGTTACTCACCCGTCCGCCACTAAGCTGAGGAGCAAGCTCCTCAACTCCGTTCGACTTGCATGTGTTAGGCACGCCGCCAGCGTTCGTCCTGAGCCAGGATCAAACTCTCTAAAATCTGTATCTCAACGCTTTCGCGTTAAAACCTAGCTTAGAGCTTTCTCTCAACTCAAAGTCATTACGGGTTTCTTTCTTTTTCGTTGTTTAATTTTCAAGGTCCTTTGTTCACTTTATACAACAAAAGCAACTTGCTCTTGGTGGTTTTCCACATCGGAGTGAATTGTTTTTGTCGACCGAACATATGCTATTATAATACTTAAGGCGACAAAAGTCAACCCTTTTTTTGTAATTTTTTTAAAAAATTTTTGATTTGCAGTATTCTGTAGGTCTTCGCTGTTTTTTCCACAATATCTTGTGGAACATTTTACCATAGTAAAGCGGGCAGGTTTTGTCCTGCCCGCGTTTGTCGCCGTTTATCAGTCGTTTGCGTGGAATTCCTTAAACGCTTTGATAACTTTGTTTTTGGTTTCTATGTGATCTTCGCTTTTCTTATCGCTGCTCTTGTCGGAATAGATCATCAGAAATTTGCCGTTTTCGGAAAGATAAACATCCTCAACGGTCTCACCCATTACGTTTTCAAAGGTGCCGTCATTCTTGACGGAGTCGATGACGCTCTTTGCGGTGTCGTTGAGCTTATTCAAATCAAATTCATACAGTTCGATCACGGTGTCGCCGGTTTTCTTGGCGGTAAAGCGCTTGCCCGAATAATCGCTGTCAGCACTGTCGAGAGACGCGCCGATGATGGTGCCTCTCATTCTTGAGTAGGTTACACCTTCGTTCTTTGAATTCGCGTTGATGTAGCCGAGCGCAGAAAGATAATTGCAAAGACCTCCGAGGTTGTTTTCATAATCGGAAGCGTTCAGGCTTCTTGCCTCGTCGCCCGTTGCGGTGGTGGATTTTTGGGAGCCGCCGCAGCCTGCCGCCGCAAACGCTAACATTCCCAAGCAAAGCAATAGCGCAATGATTCTTTTCATATCGAAATTCCTTTCAAAAAAAGTGGGGCAGCACATTTTTTCAGTGCTGCCCTTTATTATAACGTAAAATTTTAAAGAAATCAATTCTTTTTTTACGAATTATTCAATTACATAAACATTTACGTCGCGTCTGCCCCAGTTGACACACTCGTCATAGGTGTCATAGAACACATCGATGATGCCGGAGCCGTCGTCGGCAAATCCGCCGGTATCGATCGCGGTGCAGTAGCCGTAGACGATGCTACCGTCGCAGGACTCAACATACAGCTTGGAGCCGTAGGGAATAACGGTGGGATCGATAGCCACGCCGCCGAAGTGAGCGGGCGCGCCTGTTGCGGTAGAAGAACCCGCGGGCGCGGTGTAGGCGGTGCCGGAGCCTGTCAGCAGCTCTTTATAGGCGACCTTTACGCCGTTGCTGTCGGTGAAGGTACCGGCGGTGCCGGTGTTCGCGGCGCCCTTGGTGCCGACCAGAGTGACCTCGTTAACGGGTTTTTTGGTGACCTTCTCGGAAACGACCTTTTCCTCGACCTTTTTTCCGTCGACATACTTGGTGCGCTTGACTACCTGCTTTTCGCCGTCAACGCCTTTTGTGCCGATCTTGGTTTCGCCGAGCTCCATTTTGTCGTCGTTCTTCTTCTCTTTTTCAAAGGCGACCTTGACGGTCTCGGTCTTTTCCTGATAGGTCACGCGGTGAATGGTGAGCTTGCTGAGCTTTTCGATCTGAGCGTCGCGCTTGGCATCGGTGGTGTCCTCCTCACCGAGAGGGATGCCTGCCATTGCGAGAGATTCCTCAACAGTGCCGTAAGCGAGCACGAGCACCTTTGTTTCGCCGCCGTCGGTTACCTTGACGGGCTTAGCGTTGCGAACGTAGACAACGGCGTCGTTTTCGATCGCGGTGTTCAGGGTGGGCAGGACGATCTGGTTGTCGCCGACCTTGATATTGTTTTCCGCGAGGAAATCCGCGACGGTGCCGCCGTCATAGGCGACGAGGTTCTTTTTGCCGTTGACGTCGATCGTGACCATATAGATGCTGCGCTTTACGTTGCCGACCGCAGCCTTTTCTTCTTTACTCTCGGAAGCTACTGATGTTGCCGCCGTAACGGAGGACAGCGAGCTGAACGCCATCAGTGCCGCAACGGATAACGCACCGAATGTTTTTGTAAAACGGTGTTTCTCTGAAAACAGTTTCATCTGTATTCTCCTTTCGGGATTCTTTGCTTGTTTTCAAACTTCAAATCTGTCAACCTTGAGGTTTGCAGTGATTATACCGCCTTTCTTTGGTTATGTCAAATAAATTTACTATTAGTTTTTTGTGTATAATTCACAACGAATCCGTGTTATTTTTCTTTATAGATAAATTTCAAATTCGTAATAGGTGTATATTTATCACTTTTTTGTGTGCAAATTGCAAGAATCGGGGAGGATCAATTTTTTGATGAATAATCGGCTTTTCGTCGGTTTATATAACTGATAATATATGTTTTTGGTAAATTTCAACAATGGCTTTTCATTATATATATAAAGAAAAGACTGCTACATTTTACTGTAACAGTCCTTATGACATCAATATTTGATTACCGATAACCGAAAACAATCTCTCAGCTCAAACATACTCCGTCAGCTTCCACTCTTCCTTAAGCTCGTCGGTGACGGGAAAGACCCTGAACAGCATGACATTGTTTTTGCTGTCGTTCCTGTCCTCTTTTGTGCTGAGATTGAACACATAGCCGTCATACCACAGGGTATCGCTTTCGGTGGTAGTGCGGTAAAAAATATCCTGAAGCATAGATTCGCTGCCCTGAGGAAAGCGGCAGACGGTTTTTGCCATAAGCGCCGCCTTTGCCAGAATCAGGTCGCTGTTGTTTTGGTCGCCGGTCGTACCCATGAATCTGCTCATGGTAGTTCCGACGCCGATGTTCAGCAGCCTGTCTGTTTTTACCTCTACGGTGGCGGTAAAGCTTACGTCGGTGTCGTCGTAGTACCAATACTGGATAGCTACGCCGTTGTTGTCGGTCTCGGTGTCGCTGCTTTTGCGCCAGTTGGCGAAAAACAGGCGGGTCTTGCCCTCGCCTCTTTCGATGGCGTAGTTGTATTTTTCGGTAAACTCGCCCAAGGACATGCCGAACCGAGCGCCGTTTACGTTGCTGCTGTGCTCCACGGCGCCTTCGGGAGAGGTCGCCCTTTCCGCCTCATCGGTGGTTGCAGCGGCGTCGGGACGTTCGATGTTTTTTAGCTTGTTGCCGCTTGCCTGCTTTCCGCAGGACGCGGAAACAAATATCAGCACCGCTGCCAAGAACACCGTCACGGCAGTCAATATTCCCTGTATTCTCTTCATAACCTCACCTTAAACGGCAACACCCTCGGGGAATGTTGCCGTTTACCTTATTCTTCCGCCGTTTCTTCCGCGGCGTTTTCCTCGGCTTCCTCGGCGATATCCTCCGCCAGATCCTCGGCGGTTTCTTCCTCGTTGACATCGTCGAGCGCCTGCGCCGCTTCTTCCTCATGCGGGCTGCGCGCGATCGTTACGACCTTGTCGCCCTCGCCGACCTTCATCACGGTCACGCCCTTTGACGGACGGGAGCAGACGCGGATAGACTCAGCCGCTATGCGTATGATTATGCCGTCCTGCGAGATGATTATGACGTCGTCGTCGAGGTCGACGACCTTGATCGCGGCGACCATGCCGTATTTCGCGATATGATAGTTGGTAAGACCCTTGCCGCCGCGCGACTGGACGCGGTAGTCGTCGGGACTCGACAGCCTGCCGTAGCCGGTCTCGCTGACCGTGAGCACGAAGCCGTTTTCACGCACCACGCTCATTCCGACGACCTCGTCGCCTTCCTTAAGCGTCAGCGCCTTTACGCCGCGCGCCTGTCTGCCCATCGGGCGGACGTCGGTCTCCTTAAAGCGGATAGCGGTGCCGAGGCGGGTAGCGACTATGACGTTGGCGTTGCCGTCGGTCATGCGCACCCAAGCCAGCTCGTCGCCCTCGTTAAGCTCGAGCGCGATCAAGCCGCCTTTTCGGGCTGTGTTGTAGGCGTTTAGAGCTATGCGCTTGATGATGCCCTTGCGTGTAACCATCACCAGATATTTTTCCTCGTCAAACTCGGGCACGCGAATCATGGAGCTGACCTTTTCGTCGGGCGAGATTGGCAGCAGGTTCGCGATATTTATGCCCTTTGACTGGCGTGTGCCCTCAGGCACCTCGTAGCATTTCAGGCGGTAGACCCTGCCCTTATCGGTGAAGAAGAGCACATAGTCGTGAGAATTGATGATGAACATCTCTGTCGCTACATCTTCCTCACGGCGCGACATTCCCGAAACACCTCTGCCGCCCCGGCGCTGGAGCTTATAGGTATCCGCCGCAAGCCGCTTGACATAGCCGAAGCGGGTCAGCGTCAGCACACACTCCTCCTGGGGAATGAGATCCTCGATATCGACCTCGCCGCTGACGGAGCATATCTCGGTGCGGCGTTGGTCGGCGTATTTATTGCGGAGCGCGATCAGCTCCTCCTTAACGATCTCCAGCTTTTTGCTGTCGCTGGCGAGTATCTCGTTGTATTCGGCGATTTTCGCCTTGAGAGCGGCGATCTCCTCCTCGATTTTCGCTCGCTCCATATTTGTGAGCTGTCCGAGGCGCATCTGCACGATGGCGTTAGCCTGAATCTCATCCAAGCCGAAGCGCTCCATCAGTGCGGCTCTCGCGCTCGCAAGATCCTTGCTGCGGCGAATGATGGCTATGACCTCGTCGATAAAATCTATCGCGATCTTCAAGCCCTCCAGAATATGGGCTCTGTCCATCGCTTTTTTCAGATTGAACAGCGTTCTGCGGTGAATAACTTCCTCCTGGAAGTCGATATAGCAGCGCAGCATGTCCTTGAGCGTGAGAATCTTCGGCTGACCGTCCACGATAGCCAGCATGATCGCGCCGAAGGTGACCTGAAGCTGGGTGTATGAGAACAGATGATTGAGCACGATCTGCGGAGAAGCGTCGCGCTTGACGTCGATCTCAACGTGCATTCCGTCGCGGTCCGAGTGATCCTCGATATTTGAGATGCCCTCAAGGCGCTTGTCCTTTACCAGATTGGCGATATTTTCGATCAAACGAGCCTTGTTGACCTTATAGGGCAGCTCGGTGACAATGATCTTGAATCTTCCGTTTTTGCCCTCGACGATCTCGGTCTTGGCGCGCACGGTTATTTTTCCTCTGCCGGTGGCGTAGGCGGCACGAATGCCGCTTCTGCCCATGATTATGCCGCCGGTGGGAAAATCCGGACCGGGCAGACATTCCATAAGATCGGCAAGCTCAGCGTCGGGATTATCGATCAGCGTGCAAACCGCGTCGATGGTCTCACCGAGGTTGTGCGGCGGTATCTCGGTCGCCATTCCGACCGCGATGCCGCTGGAGCCGTTGACCAGCAGATTCGGAAAGCGGCTCGGCAGCACGACCGGCTCTTTCAGGCGGTCGTCGTAGTTGGGAATAAAGTCGACGGTTTCTTTATCGATATCGGTGAGCATATCCATCGATATTTTGCTCATTCGCGCCTCGGTATATCTGTATGCCGCAGGCGGGTCGCCGTCTACGGAACCGAAGTTGCCGTGGCCGTCAACCAACATATATCGCATTGAGAAGTCCTGTGCCAAGCGCACCATGGCGTCGTAAACGGACATATCGCCGTGGGGATGATAGGCGCCCAGCACGGAGCCGACGGTGTCGGCGCACTTGTGGTAGGGCTTGTTGGGCTCCAGACCCTTTTCATACATCGTATAGAGAATACGGCGGTGCACCGGCTTCAAGCCGTCGCGCACATCAGGCAGCGCACGCGCCACAATGACGCTCATGGAATAGTCCAAAAAGCTTTTCCGCATTTCGTTTTGCAGATCAACGTCTATTATTCTCTTCTCATTCAACTGTTCATCCATGATAATCCCTCATTTATTCTGATTCTGTTTATTCGATTAATCCACACTTTTGATGTTTTCCGTCATTTTCGCGTACAGCTCCGGCAGGCGCTTTTTCATGTTGCAGGGACGGAAGGTTTTTGCGTCGACAACGCCGTGCTCGGTGGTGCCGTAGCCCAGCTCTGTCTCGGTGCCGTCGTCGAGTATCTTTTTGACGGAGTAGGCGAACACGATGCGCGCTGCCGACAGATGTATGCACCATGTGCGCACGATAAGCCTGTCCTCATACTGCGCCGGTTTTCCGAAGTGACAGTTGAGGTTGAGCAGCGGAGTCATAACGCCCGCTGCCTCCATTTCGGAGTAGGTAATGCCGAACAGCTTGATGAAATCGGTTCTGCCAACCTCATACCAAATCGGATAGTTGGAATGATGGGCTATGCCCATTCGGTCGGTTTCAGCGTATCTAACGGTAATATAGGATCTGGAGTGCATAAGCCACCTCGTTATACGTCAAGATTTTGTACATACTTCGCGTTTTTCTCAATAAACTCACGGCGCGGCTCCACCTTGTCGCCCATCAGTATGGTGAAGGTCTCGTCCGCTTCCTCGGCGTCCGACAGCTCTACTCTGAGCATAAGTCGGGTGTCGGGATTCATCGTAGTCTCCCAGAGCTGCTCGGCGTCCATTTCACCGAGACCTTTGTAGCGCTGGATCTCGGTTTTGCCCTCGATGCCCGCCAATATCTGGTCGCGCTCCATATCGGAATACGCGTATTTGTGTTCCTTGCCCTTGGTGATGCGGTAAAGCGGAGGCTGGGCGATATAGACATGACCGGCCTCGACCAGCGGACGCATATAGCGGAAGAAGAAGGTGAGCAGCAGGGTGCGGATATGTGAGCCGTCGACGTCGGCATCAGCCATGATGATGACCTTGTCATAGCGCAGCTTTTTAATGTCAAATTCGTCGCCGATACCCGTTCCGAGCGCCGTGATGACGGGCATCAGCTTGTCATTGCCGTAAACCTTGTCGATACGCGCCTTTTCCACGTTGAGCATCTTGCCCCAAAGAGGAAGGATAGCCTGTATCCTTCTGTTTCTGCCGCCCTTTGCGGAGCCGCCCGCCGAATCTCCCTCGACGATGAAGATCTCGGTCTCGCTGCTGTCTCGCGACTGGCAGTCGGCAAGCTTGCCGGGAAGCTGGGCATTTTCGAGCGCGGATTTTCTTCTCACGTTTTCTCGGGCTTTTCGCGCAGCCTCGCGCGCTCTTGCGGACGCGAGAGCCTTGTCGAAGATCGCCCTAGCGACAGCCGGATTCTCCTCAAGATAGATCATCAGCTTTTCGCGCAGCAGCTTATCGACCATGGTGCGCACCTCGGTGTTGCCGAGCTTCGCCTTAGTCTGACCCTCAAACTGCGCCTCCTTGAGCTTTACGCTGATTATCGCGGTCAAGCCCTCGCGGACGTCCTCGCCGCTGAGGTTTTTGTCGTTGTCCTTGAGCTTGCCGAACTTGCGCGCGTAGTCGTTCATCACGTAGGTGAGGGCGCGCTTGAAGCCCTCCTCATGGGTGCCGCCGTCGGTGGTGTGGATATTGTTCGCGAAGGTCAGCAGGTTCTCGTTATAGCTCTCGTTATACTGCATGGCGATCTCGACCGCCACGGTGTCTTCCTCATTCTTGGCGGCAAAGTAGATGACGTCGGGATGGATTACCTCCAGCGAACGCTTTCTGTGGATGTATTCCACAAAGCTCTTTATGCCGCCCTCATAGTGAAAACTGTTTTTAAGCCTGTTTTCGTCGTCACGCTCGTCGCGCAGCTCGATATTTACGCCCGCGTTCAGAAACGCCTGCTCGCGCAGACGGCGCTCCAAAACGGGATACTCATAAACGGTGGTCTCCTTGAATATTTCGGGGTCAGCCTTAAAGCGCACCTCGGTGCCCTTTACGTCCGACTTGCCGATCTTTTGAAGCTCGGTGATGATCTTGCCGCGCTCATAGCGCTGGAAATATACGTCCTCGCCGTCGCAGACCTTGACCTCGAGCCATTCGGAAAGCGCGTTAACGACAGACGCGCCGACGCCGTGAAGACCGCCGGAGACCTTGTAGCCGCCTCCGCCGAATTTTCCGCCGGCGTGGAGCACGGTAAAGACGACGGTCACCGCGGGAAGTCCTGTTTTGCTGTTTACGCCGACCGGGATTCCTCTGCCGTTATCTGAAACGCGGATTATATCGCCCTTTTCAATGACGACCTCGATTTTTGAGCAATAGCCCGCCAGCGCCTCGTCGATGGAGTTGTCAACGATCTCATACACCAGATGATGCAGGCCGCGAGGACCGGTCGAGCCGATATACATGCCCGGACGCTTGCGCACCGCCTCGAGTCCCTCCAGCACCTGTATCTCGTCGGCGCCGTATTCCTGCTCGACCTTGGTGATCTCAATGCCGTTTTCCGTTGCTTCCATTCCTTCGATGTTCTCGGTTTTTTCAATGTTTTCGATATTTTCAATCATTTCATTCTTCTCCAAAACAAAGACCTCCGTTATTCGATTAGTTTCTTCCTTTTTTATTGCTTTTCTTATTCTTCGGGGATTTTTTCAGCTCCGTGTAAAGTGGTATCAGCAGCATTGCCGCGATCGCCGGAACTGTGTTCATTATTAAAAGCGGAACAAGCTGCACCGTCTGCAGCAGCCCTATCGCAACCGCGTTGAGTATCGCGTAGACCGCAAGCGTCTCCAACGCCAAAAACCAAACGCTTCCGCGCGAGACCTCAACTGTTTTTTTGCAATGATAGCAGGTGTCTTCCTTTTTTCCGGACAGCTTTCTCAGCTCCGCGAAGCGATAGACAGTCCGGCAGTAAGGGCAGACCGCGTGTTTAGGTATCAGCTTCATAACTAAAACCTTCTGTTGGCGGAGTATTTATTGCCGTCGCTTTTTTTATACTCCTTGACGTCGTCGTCTCCGCTGACGTCCGCTTCATCGGCAGCAGCCTGCGGTTCTTCCTCCTGCGCCGGAAGGTAATGACGCGTGCGCACCTTGCTGCCCTCGGAGTGGATCTTTTTCAGTGGATAAGAGGTCGTGGCGGCGTGGTCGGTCTTGACATTGCCTGTCACGCTGACATATTCGCTCTTATTGACCGTCTGAGAATCGGAAACTATCTCGTCGCTCTCCTCCTGCTTCACCGGGGAGGTTCGGCTCGCCTTTATCTGGTTGAACACGTCGGCGTTGATGTGGAAGGAGCCGGTGCTTTCAGCGTTGCTGCCGATCTCGCTGTCGATCTCCAGCGCGGCCAGATTATCCGAAAACTCGATGCCGGCTTTTTTCGCCTCCATCGACTTGCGGTATTTTTTCAGCGCCTCGAGCTGAACGAATTTAGGCGATACCGCGAGAAATATCAGCAGCGGAGCCGCCACCAGCAGGATTCCCCATGGATTGCTTATATATTTCATCCAAAACCACATGCCCATTATCGACAGCGAAATGACCGCCGCGATAATAAAAATGGGGATTATGACCTTGCTTATCACCACTCTGCTCTCTTTTCCGCAGCGTGTGCAAACGTATTCCGCCTTTCTTCTGCTGAAAAACGCCGAATAATACGACATTCTTTTTCCGCAGTAGGGGCATCTCTGTTTTTTTCTGTTCATATATCCTCCCTGACTGTTCTTTATCGGTGACTGAGCGTTTTAGTTGACAATTGTGAAATATAGACCACGGTTTTTCCGTTTTCGCGGCACACCACAAAGGAGCGCGGCAATTCGAGAGAGACGTTGATGACCTCGCCGTTTTTTTGCGCGGCGGCGAGAAAATCCCTTGTCTTTTTTGACACCGTGCAGGCATCGATATCAAACATAGCTATTATATTTTCGGTGGTGATCACCGTGTCCTGTCCCAAATGCAAATACATCTTTTTTAAGTATAAAATCAGTTGAAAATTACAAATTACAAATTACAAATTGCAAGTTATCGGCGAAAAAACTACGCTTTCTCACAGCACCGCAGCAATTCAGATCGGAGCGAAGCGACCCTTTCACTTTTCACTGACAACGCTTCCTTTTGAAACGTAAAAGACCGTGCCGCGCTTCAACTGCTCCTTGTTCTGTTTTTCACAGCAGGTGATGAAAACCTGACAGTTTTTCAGCTCGTTTAGCAAAAAGTCCTGTCTGCCGCTGTCGAGCTCCGAGAGCACGTCGTCGAGCAAAATCACCGGCTCCTCGCCCATGCGCTCTCTGAGCACCGCCGCCTCGGCAAGCTTGAGCGAAAGCACCGCACTGCGCTGCTGCCCCTGAGAGGCAAAGGACTTGGCGTTTTTGCCGTTTATCAGTATTTCCATATCATCGCGGTGCGGCCCCGAGAGGGTCACGCCGAGATGGATGTCGCTTTTTCGGTTTTGCGCGCATTTAGCGGCGAATTTTTCGCGGATGATCTCGAGGCTGTCGTCGTCATTGACATCCTCCGTTGAAAGATAGCGCACGCTGAGCGCTTCCTTGTCCTTTGAGATACCGCTGTGAAAGCCCGCCGCCTTTTGCGAGAGATTTTTCATATACTCCAGACGCTTGTATATCAGCAGCGCGCCGTAGTGAATAAGCTGCGCGTCCCAGATATCCAGTGTGTCCTCCAGCGAGGGCTTGCGAAAAATATCCTTAAGCAGCGCGTTGCGCTGGCTGAGCATGCGGTTGTATTTTGAGAGTATCACGGCGTTCTGCAGCTTTTCGCGGCAGATCGCGCTGTCGGTGAATTTTCGGCGTTCGCCGGGTCCGCGCTTGACAAGATTAAGATGCTCGGGCGAAAAAACCACCGCACAGAATTTTTCTATCAGAGCGGATGCGGAATTTTTTTCAACGCCGTTGATTTTTACGATTTTTTTATTCGGAAGGATCTGCAAAGCGGCACGCTGATCTCTGCCCTGCCCGAAAAAATCCATTTCAAGGCGGGCAAAATCCGCGTTCCATTTTATTACCTCGCTGTCCTTTGCAGTGCGGAACGAATGACCGCCGCAAAACAGCCACAGCGCCTCGAGCAGATTTGTTTTTCCCTGAGCGTTGTCGCCGTAGATCACGTTTACGCCGCTGCCGGGAAAAATCTCGCTGTCCTCAAGATTTCTGAAATTCTTAAAGCCTATTCTGTTAACCTTCACGCTTCTACTTCGATCCTGTATCCGTCATATTCGGCGACGTCGCCAGCGCGCATTTTTTTGCCGCGCATCTCACATACCTCGCCGTTCACCTTGACCTCGCCGTTTTGAATGACGATCTTCGCCATTCCGCCCGTGGCGCAGACGCCGCTGAGCTTAAGCAGGTCCTGAAGCTTTATATATTCTGTTTCTATCTTGATTTTATCAGCCTTCATTTGCCAACCTCACGGGAACCACGATGCTCAAAAAGCTGTCGCCCTTGACCGGCTTGATTACGATCGGCGAAACCGGACCGTTAAGCACCAGCCTGACCTCGTCGGTGTCGGTATTGCGCAGCGCCTCGAGCATATAGCGGTTATTGAATCCGATCTCCATGCTTTCGCCGATTATCGGCACGCTGATGACGTCGTTCGCTCTGCCCACAGCCGAAGCGCAGGACATGCGGATCTCGTTTTCGCTGAATTTGCATCTTACCGGGCTTTGGATCCTGTCGCTGTTCAAAAGCGACATTCTCTCTACCGAGTCGATCATCATGCGGGTGTTTATCACAAGCTCTGTCTTTGTGCCTGTCGGGATCGTCGCCCTGTAGTCGAGGAAGCTGCCCTCGATAAGGCGCGAGATCACGCGGTAGCTGCCAACCTGAAATGTGATGTGCCTTTGACCGACGATGATCTGCACCTGCGCGTCATCGTCGGAAAGCAGCTTCAAAACTTCAAGCTGTGTTTTGCCGGGAACAACGAAGGAGGTGCGGCTCTCGCTCTCCACGTTCTCACTGCGGATCGCCATTCTGAAGCCGTCTATCGCCACGATGTTGAGCACGCCGTCGGCGATCTCATAGAGAGAGCCCATATATATCGGCTTTGACAGATTGTCGCTGACAGCGTAAACCGTCTGGCGGATCATGTCGCGCAGCACCTTTGCGTTTACGGTTATGCCGTCGGTCTGCTGAAAGCTCGGCAGGTCGGGATATTCGACCGAGGGCATTCCGACGATCTGGTAATCCACCTTGCCGCAGGTTATGTAGGTGACCATTCTGTCGTCGGTTTCGATGAACACGATCTCCTCGGGCAGCTTTCTCACGATATCCAAAAACAGCCTTGCGCCGAGCACGACCTCGCCCTCTTTTTTGACGCTCGCTTCAACGTCGGTCGTTATGCCTATTTCAAGGTTATATCCCGAGATATTGATTTTTTCACCGTAAGCCTTTATCAATACGCCTTCAAGAGCGGGGATGGACGCCTTGGCGGACACTGCTCTCGAAACATTGGATATCGCGGCTGCGAGGTCTGTTCTTAAACATGAAATTTTCACGGTGAAATACTCTCCAATCTTTTCTTTATATTATTTTATTAGTATTAGTAGATGGTGTGGAAATGTCAATCGCTTTGAAATCGTCAGGTGCTTGCTGACTTTTGACGTCCACATGGCTGTGTTTACTCAAAACGTATAATTGTGGAGCGGATTTTCCACATTCTTCCTCAATTTAACAATCGATTCAACATCCTTTGAAATTCATCCATATTCTTTCATCTGTTGAAAATCTTTCCGATGTTGACAGGTGTTGATTTGTTAGCGGTCGCGGATGTTTTTGATGGTGTCGTCGACCAGCTCTTTGACCTTGCGGTCCTTTTCAAGCAGCCCCTTAACCTTGTTTACGGAATAGATGATGGTGGAATAATGTCTGCCGCCGAACTCCTCGCCGATGTCGACCATTGAAAGGGTGGTCATCTCTCTGGCTATATAGATGGCGATATGCCTTGCGTTGCTGATGGTCGCGCTCTTGTTTTTCTGAGAGCGGATCTCGTCTGCCGATACGCCGTAGGTGCGCGCGACCTCGTCGATGATGCGCTCGATGGTTATCTCGGGCGGAACGTCGTTGTTGAGGATATCCGCTATGACCTCCTGCACTGAGGAGATAGTGATTTTTTCGTGCGTCAGAAGCGACTTTGCCTTAAGCTTTTTGACCGTGCCCTCAAGCTGACGGATGTTTGATTTCAGCTTGGACGCGATGAACTCACACACCTCGTTAGACAGCTCCAGATCGAGCAGCTCCGCCTTGCGCTTGATGATCGCTGTTCGGGTCTCAATATCCGGCGGTTGGATGTCCGCGATAAGATCCTGCTCAAAGCGGGAGCGCAGACGGTCGGCGAGGGTTTTGATCTCCTTCGGCGGGCGGTCTGAGGTCAGCACTATCTGCTTGTGCGCGTCATAGAGCGCGTTGAAGGTATGGAAAAATTCCTCCTGCATAGCCTCCTTGCCGCCCAAGAACTGCACATCGTCTACCAGAAGCACGTCGACCTGGCGGTACTTTTGGCGGAACTCGATCATCGTTTTCATTTTCAGCGACTCGACCATCTCGTTGATAAAGTCGTCTATCTTGATGTAGCAGATGTTTTTTTCGGGATAGTTTTTCTTGATCTCGTTTTGAATGGCGAACAGCAGGTGAGTTTTGCCCAAGCCCGAGTTGCCGTATAAAAAGAGCGGGTTGTAGGCGTTTGAGGGATTTGTAGCGACCGCCATACACGCCGCGTGAGCAAAGTTGTTGCTCGAGCCGACGATGAAGGTGTCGAAGGTGTATTCGTAGTTGCTGTTTTTGTTTTCCTCCGGCACGCTTACGGGCGCGACGGTCTGCTCGACCTCTTCGGGGATCTTGAGCGCGATCTCAAATTTATTGTCGAAAATAGCCTCGAACGCTTCGTTGAGCAGAGGTATGTAGCAGCGCGTGATCGTCTGGCGGTGAAAATCGTTGGGTACGATCAGATAAGCGGTGTTGCTGTCAAAATCAAGCTTCATTGGCTTGATGCGAACGATCCATGTATTGTACGCGACGTCCGTGATCTTTGTTTTGCAGTAGGAGCAGACCAGCTCCCAAGCGTCGCCGAATGAATTCATACTTTTCCTTCCTCTCGTTATGGATTATATTATTTTTCTCATTTTTAAGACTTTAAGTATAATAATGATTTGAAATAAACTGTTTGTATAATCATAAAACAGTTGAAGATTTTTACGTGTTAATCCAGATAAATTGCTGTTGTTAAGACGATTTGGCGGGATAATCGATAACAATATTTTATCATATTTTTTACAAACCGCAAATGAACCCACATTAACATCATATTCTATTTAATTATACCAAATTCTGTCCGAAAAATCAAGCGAAGCGGTCGCTTTTCTCCGGCTTGTTGATAATATTTCTTCGCGTTTTTCTTTTTTGAGGCAGGGCTTTTTTTATTCGGACTTGAAATATCGCGGGTTTCCTGATAGAATCATTATCATAAAGTAAGGGAGGTGCGAAATGAAACAGGGAAGTATTTTAAAAAGCGCGTTGGCGCTGTCGGTACCGATGATGATACAAAACGGTATCTCCAACGCGGTCAGCTTGGTGGATCACATAATGGTTGGAAGTCTCGGCACCGAGGCTATGACCTCGGTTTCGATCGTGGGTCAGCTTTTGTTTGTGTTCTCGCTGGCGCTGTTCGGCGGAATGTCGGGGCCCGGTATCTATACCGCGCAGTTTTTCGGTCAGGGCAACACCGAGGGCGTGCGCGCCTCCACGCGAATGAAGGCGCTCATCGCAATAGTTGTGACAGCGGTCGGCGTGATCGTGCTGCTGACGGGCGAAAACCTTCTGCTGAATCTGTATCTGCACGGAGAAAGCGCCGAGATCGACGCCGATCTGACGCTGCGGAACGCCGGCGACTATCTGCACATAATGCTGTTCGGACTGCCCGCGATGGCGGTTTCGCAGATATATGTCAGCTCACTGCGAGAAACGGGCGACAGCTTCAAGCCTATGGCGGCCGGAATAGTTTCGGTGACCGCCGATATCCTGTTCAATTATCTGCTGATTTACGGCAGTTTTGGTTTTCCGCAGATGGGCGTTCGCGGCGCCGCCGTTGCGACGGTTATCGCGCGTTATCTTGAAATGACTGTGATCGTGGTGTGGTCGACCGCGCGCAAAAAGCGCCATCCGTTTATCTCGGGCTTGTGGCGCACGCTGCGCATACCGCGCGAGATACGCAGAAAAATGCTGATAAAGACCGTGCCGATATTCTTCAACGAGTTTTTGTGGGCAGCCGGGATCGCGGCGCTGACTCAGTGCTATTCGGTCCGAGGGCTGACCGTGGTAGCGGGCATAAATATCTCAAATATACTCTGCAATCTGTTCAATGTGGTTTTTGTCGCGCTCGGATACGCGGTTGGTATTCTTGTCGGACAGGCGCTCGGCGCAGGAGATTTTGAGGGAGCGAAAAGGCTTTCGATTATTCTGACGCGATTTACGGCGGTTATCTGCATAGGGCTGACGGTCGGGCTGGTTTCTCTGTCGGGATTTTTCCCGATGCTTTATGACACCACCGACGAGGTGCGCTCCATGGCGACGCATTTTATCATCGTGACGGCGCTGTTTTTCCCGGTGCAGGGAATACTCAATACGCTTTATTTCACGCTGCGCTCGGGCGGCAAAACCCTGGTGACCTTCTTCTTTGACAGTGTGTTTTCATGGACGGTCACGCTTCCGCTGGCTTTGGTGCTCTGCTTTTTCAGCGGCTTTCATATTCTGGTAGTTTACACGATAATTCAGGCGGCGGACATAATCAAGATCATCATCGGCTTGGTAATGATCCGAAAGGGAATATGGATAAACAACCTCGCCGCGGAATTTGAAGAGTGATTTTTTGCAGGAACAATTTATAAAAGGGGCTGGCTCGAACTCATTGTTATGAGTAAGAGTCAGCCCTTTTATTGTAATTGCATTGTAATGTAGGGTCAGGTCTTGTTTCTGCCCCCTAATAGGGCAATGTCGTCAACTTAAGAAAATAATAAAAGGTATCGACCCCGTCGACCGAGTATTTGTTTGCCTCAAAAATATGTAGC
>ONHJ01000051.1 GCA_900317595.1 uncultured Eubacteriales bacterium
TTTTTCGCAAAATGCAATACCAAAAAGGGCAGGCTGAAAACAGAGGTGCCGGTTCAAAGTAGGGCACGGTCTTGACCGTGCCGCAGATAAAGGCAGAAACACCGGGCTTTAAACCCACGGTCAGGTCAAGACCTGACCCTACAATACAATGCAATCGCAACAAAAGGGCTGACTCTTACTCATAACAATGAGTTTTGAGTCAGCCCCCTCAATTCTGTATTATTTGTTTTCGGAAGCAACCTCGCGGATGACACGGGCGATGTGGGGCTGGGTGAGCCCGAATTTATCGAGCAGCTCCCATGCGGGGCCGCTGTAGCCGAAGCGATCCTGAACGCCGATGCGGGTGATCTTCCACGGGACATTCCGCGGTGACTACCTCGCTGACAGCGTCGGCTAAGCCGCCTACCACATTGTGCTCCTCAACGGTGATGATCCTGCCGGTCTCCTTCGCCGCCTTGATGATGATCTCGCGGTCGATGGGCTTGATGGTATGGATGTTTATGAGACGCGCGCTGACGCCCTCCGCTTCAAGCTCCCTGACCGCCTTGAGCGCCTCGTTGACGACCAGACCGGTGGCGATCACGGTGACGTCGTTGCCCTCATGCAGGGTGATGCCCTTTCCGAGCTCGAAGCTGTAATTGTCGGGATCGTTGAAGCTCGGGATAGCGAGTCTGCCCAAGCGGATATAGACGGGGCCGTTGTATTCGATAGCCGCCTTGGTCGCGGCGATCATTTCCAAGTGGTCGGCGGGATTGAGCACCGTCATGTTGGGGATCGCGCGCATAATGGCGATATCCTCGATGCACTGATGGGTAGCGCCGTCCTCGCCGGTGGAGATACCGGCGTGGCTGCCGGCGATCTTTACGTTCAGCTCGGGGTAGGCTACAGAGTTGCGGATCTGCTCAAAGGCTCTGCCGGTGGCGAACATCGCGAACGAAGCGGCTACGGGTATCTTGCCCGCCGCTGCCATGCCCGCCGCGACACCGATCATATTGCCCTCGGCGATGCCGCAGTCAAAGAAGCGGTCGGGAAACGCCTTTCCGAAAATGCCTGTTTTGGTGGCGGCGGCGAGGTCGGCGTCGAACACCACTATATCCTTATTGGTTTTGGCAAGCTCGCAAAGCGCCTCGCCAAAGCTCTCTCTTGTTGCTTTTAAAACTGATTCTGCCATCAGCACGCACCCTCCAATCGGTCAATCTCAGCCTGAAGCTCGGCGGTCGCCAGCTCATACTGCTCTTTATTCGGGGCTGTGCCGTGCCAGCCTACCTGATTTTCCATGAACGAAACCCCCTTGCCCTTAACGGTTTTGGCAAGAATGGCGGTGGGCTTGCCCTTAACGGTTTTCGCCTTGTCGAGCGCGGCCTTGATCTGCTCAAAATCGTGGCCGTCGATCTTGATGACCTCGAAGCCGAACGCCTCGAATTTTTTGTCGAGCGGCTCGATGCCCGCCACGTCCTCAACGGCGCCGTCGATCTGCAGACCGTTCTGGTCGACCATCACCACGAGGTTGTCAAGCTTATTGTGAGAGGCGAACATCGCCGCTTCCCATACCTGACCTTCCTCGACCTCGCCGTCGCCGAGCAGGGTATATACACGATAGTCCTTTTTGTCAAGCTTGCCCGCGAGCGCCATGCCGCACGCCGCCGAAACGCCCTGACCCAGAGAGCCGGTGCTCATGTCGATGCCGGGAGTACCCTTCATGTCGGGGTGACCCTGGAGCATAGCGCCCACATGACGCAGCACCTCCAGCTCGCTCCAGTCGAAAAAGCCCTTTAGTGCCAAAACAGCGTAAAGGCTGGGGCAGCAGTGACCCTTTGACAGCACAAAGCGGTCGCGGTCCTCCCACGCGGGATTCGCCGGGTCTACGTTCAATTCCTTGAAATAGAGATAGGTGAACATATCCGCCGCGGAAAGCGAGCCGCCGGGATGACCCGATTTGGCGTGATAAGTACCGAGAATTGCGCCCATTCTCGCCTTTGTCGCGAGAATCTGCAGTTGCCTGATTTCTGAACTATCCATTATCTAACCAATCCTTTCCTCCGTGCGCTTTCTCTCCATAGGCGCACTTCGCAACTATATCTATTATACACGATTTCGTCTAAAATTCAACAATCTGCGCGGCATTATTTTTATTTTCTATGAAAATATATAATAACGCTCTTGAAACCTCCGTGAAATGTGTTATAATTTATAGCGGTAATTTTTTTATTGGAAAATAAGGGGTGACGGGAATGCTTTTGACCGCCGACGTAGGCAACACAAACATCAAGCTCGGGCTGTTCGGCAAAGACGAGCTGCGCTATAAAATGCGTTTCAACACCAACGGAAAAATGACCGCCGACGAATACTCGGTGATGCTTTATACCTTCTTTCAGATCCACGGCATCGATCACACTCAGGTCGACGGCTCCATCATAAGCTCGGTGGTGCCGAAGGTCACTCAGCCGCTGCTCGACGCGATAGAGCTCGTGACGGGCGTGCGCAGCATGGTGATCGGCCCCGGGCTGAAGTCGGGCATGGCGCTCAAAATCGACCGTCCCGAAACCCTCGGCGGCGACATAGTCTGCGGCTGCGTGGGCGCCTTTGAAAAATACGGCGGTCCGCTGATAACTGTTTTCATGGGCACAGCCACCGTCATCACCTATGTGGACGAGCACTGCGCCTATCACGGCGGCGTTATCGCTCCGGGCGTGGGCATCTCGCTCGACGCGCTGACAAGCGGCGGCGCACTGCTGCCCGCTGTCGATCTGCAAACGCCGAAAAAGATCATCGGCACCAACACCGTCGATTGTATGCGCTCGGGCGTGGTCATCGGCGCGGCGTGTATGCTCGACGGCATGATAGACAGATTCATGGCGGAAACGGGAAAATCCTGCAGGATAATCGCCACCGGCGGCCTCGCGAAAAACATAATCCCGAGCTGCACCCACGATATAGTCTATGAGGAAAACATTATCCTTGACGGCTTGAGGAGTATTTTTGAAAAGAATCGAAAATGACTCTTTGGGTAGTCTGCTTTAGTTGTCGGCAGTCGGCTGTGGCTTGCTTCGCTCCGGATTTGTAATAGTGCGGTCTTAATTTCAAGGAGAGGCTTCCTTAACTGTGTGGGGGCGTTTCCTCTCGCTGTCATTCCGACCAAGCGAAGCGCGTGGAGGAATCCCCTGCGGCGATGATGTCGTCAACTTAAGAAATAATGAGGAGTTTTGGCGAAAGAAAGGCTCCCCTTAAGCAGGGGAGCCTTGGTGCTGACAAAAGCGTTATGCGCTTAAGTTGACGGCATTGCCCCTTGGTAAAGGAGGACTTTGACGTTTTGCTGTAACGCGAAATTCAGTTCACCGCCGCAAGAGATTCCTCGACTAAACGCTTCGCGTTTTGCCTTCGGCACCGCTCGGAATGACAGCATAAGGAGCGTCGCCTTCTCTCAAACACGCGGCATTACAAATCGGAGCGAAGCGACCGTTAACCGGCTGCTGCCAATGACTGCCGATTACCGCTAAAAATCGATGCAACCGACGTTTGTCGTTTGTAAATATTATTTGCGTTTCACCCGAGGAGTCGGGGAAACAGCAGGAGGTAATTTTTATGACAAAATCCAAAAAGAATTCTTCACCGCAGCTTTTCAAGCCCGTGTTTACGGCGCTGCTCGGAGCGCTGATCGTTTTGCTGACGTTTTTCTCCGTCGGCATCCGCTTCGGGTCGCTGTCGATCACGTTCAACTGCCTGCCGGTCGCCGTCGGCGCTGTCTTTCTCGGTCCGCTTTACGGCGCGATCCTCGGCGCGGTGTTCGGACTTTCCAGCTTTATTATGAGCTTTACTTCCGGAGGACTCACCACCGTCCTTCTGGGAATAAATCCCTTCCTGACCTTTTTGATGTGCTTTGTGCCGCGCGTCATCTGCGGCTGGGTGCCGGGTCTGCTGTTCAAGGTGCTGCCCAAAAACAGCGAGCCGAAATGGCTGGTAAGCTCCGCTGTCTGCTGCGGACTCACCACCCTGCTCAACACCGTCGGCTTTCTCGGTCTGCTGTGGATATTCTTCAGAGATGTTGATGTTCTCAGCAAGCAGCCCACCGGAAATCTTTTCCTGTTCATCTTCGCTCTCGCGTCGTTCAACGCGATAATCGAGTTCGCCATCAATCTGGTGTTCGGCACCGCGATCTGCCGCGCCATGTTCGCCGTGACCAAAAACAAGCTTTAAGCCATGGACAGCTCTCTGATTCTCGAAATCCTTTCAAACAGTGATGAATATGTCTCGGGGCAGGCGCTTGCGGGGCAGCTCGGCGTTTCGCGGCAGGCGGTCTGGAAGGAGATCAAGGCGCTGCGCGCGCGCGGCTATGAGATTGAATCCGTAACCAACCGGGGCTACCGCCTGACCTCTATGCCCGGCTATCTCAATGCCGCCGCCGTCAAAGCGGCGCTGCGCACGGCTGTCCTCGGCTGTGAGCTTACGGTTTTGGACAGCGTCGGCTCCACCAACGATCACCTTAAGGCGATGGGGGATAAGGGCTGCAAAAGCGGCACTGTCGTCGCAGCGCGCGAGCAGGTTAGCGGAAAGGGAAGGCTTGGCAGGACGTGGCAGAGCCGAAAGGACGAAAACCTGATGTTTTCGTTTCTGCTCCGCCCCAAAATGCCGCCGTCGGAAGCCGCCTGCGTCACGCCCTTGACGGGGCTTGCCGTCTGCAAGGCTCTGCGTGAGTTCACCGGGCTTGACTGCCGCATCAAGTGGCCGAACGACATCATCGTCGGGCGCAAAAAGCTCTGCGGCATACTCACCGAGATGAGCGCCGAGTTCGACGCTGTAAACTACCTTGTGACGGGCGTCGGCATCAACGTCGATCAGGCGAGATTCCCGGATGATATCGCCGCAAAGGCTACCTCGCTGTTCTCGGAAACGGGCGTGCATTTCGACAAAAACCGCCTTCTCGCCGCCGTTCTGGAGCGGCTGGAAAAGGAGTTTCTGCGGCACGACATGGCGCTTTCTCCGCAGGCGCTCGAGGAATATTCCTCGCTTTGCGCAACGCTCGGCAGGAATGTCGGCTTTACTCGCGGCGGAAGAGCGCTCGAGGGCAGGGCAGAGGGCATCGATCCGAGCGGCGCTCTCATCGTGACGCTCCAGGACGGCACCTCGCTGTCCGTAGGCTCCGGCGAGGTCACAGCGCAGGGGATCTATTGAGCTGAGAGCTTTTATGGTGAATAATGAATAGTGAATAGTGAATAATGAATAGTGAATAATGAATAGTGAATAGTGAAGGGCGGACAGCTTGCAAGCTATTTGTTCCGAAAAAATCGGGGCTGGCTCAAAACTCATTGTTATGAGTAAGAGTCAGCCCTTTTATTATAATTGCATTGTACTGTATGGTCAGATCTTGTTTCTGCCCCCTAATAGGGGGACTGAGGGGGTCTGGGCACTGCCGTACCCTGACCGTGGGTTTAATGCCCGGTGTTTCTGCCTTTATCTGCGGCACGGTCAAGACCGTGCCCTACTTTTTTGTTTTGAGCCGGCAGCCATTTTTTTGTGATTTAAACAATTCGTCCAATAATCTGTCGGCGGCGTCCTCTTTTGACAAAAGCGGGAGGTCGGTCACGCTGTCTTTTTTTATCAGCACCAAGCGGTTTGTGTCGGTGCCGAAGCCCGAGCCTTCGTCGCGCAGAGAATTTGCCGCTATCATATCGGCGTTCTTCTTTTCAAGCTTCGCCTTTGAGTTCTCCAGCATATTCTCGGTCTCCATCGAGAAGCCGCACACAAGCTGACCCTCTTTCTTGTGCTCGCCAAGCCATTTGAGCACGTCGACGGTGCGCTTAAGCTTCAGCGTGAGGTCGGCGCCGTCGCCCGATTTTTTGATCTTCTCGGTTTTGGTTTCCAATGGCGTATAGTCCGCTACGGCGGCGGTCATTATCAGGCAGTCCTGCTCCTCAAAGCGTGAGGTGACCGCTTCAAACAGCTCCTGCGCGCTTTGTATGCTAACCGTCTTCACGAACGGCGGCGGGTCGATCCCGACCGGTCCGGTGACAAGCGTTACCTCAGCTCCGCGAAGCATAGCCTGACGCGCCACCGCATAGCCCATCTTTCCCGTGGAGTGGTTGGTGATGAAGCGGACGGGGTCGAGGCTTTCGCGCGTCGGACCTGCGGTGACAAGGATTTTTTTGCCGAGAAGATCCTTCTCCCTGGCGATCTCGCGCAGGATATATCCCAGCAGCGTCCTGCAGTCGGGCAGCTTTCCCTCTCCGGTGGCGCCGCACGCCAGATAGCCGCTTTCGGGCGGGATAACGGTCACGCCGCGGCGCTTAAGAATCATCAGGTTTTCCTGCACGGCGGAGTTGTTGAACATATTCACGTTCATCGCCGGCGAGACCAGCACCGGGCAGCCTGCCGCCAAAATGGTTGTGCTCAGCATATCGTCAGCTATCCCGTGCGCCGCTTTTCCGATGAAATTCGCGGAAGCGGGCGCTATGAGTATCACGTCGGCGCGCTGCGCGACGGCGATATGCTTGACCTCGCTGACGTCGCCGCGGTCAAAGGTGTCGGTCAGGCAGCGGTTTTTGGTCAGCGTTTCAAAGGTGATGGGGTTAATGAAGCAGGCGGCGTTTTGGGTCATTATGACGTCCACGTTGGCGTGCAGCTTCACAAGCATACTCGCCAGATCGGCGATCTTATACGCCGCTATGCTGCCGGTCACGCCCAGCACCACGTTTTTTCCTTTCAGCAAGTCGGTCACCTCGTTTTTGTTCTGCTGAATAAAATTATAGCATATTTCGGGGACTTGTCAATGATAATTGCGGTAAGATATTGCTTTTTCCGTTTGTTTATGATATGATAAAACCAAAGGGAGCGTGGACATTTTTTGTTTATGCTGCCAAAAATCGTAAAGGAGAGTTTGAAAATGAAACGCATTATCCCCTTCATTATAATCGCGGCTCTGCTGCTGACGGCGTTCGCGTTCCCGGTTCACGCGGCTGAAAAGGTGACCGTTACATTTGACCTGATGTATGACGGAAAAACCGAGACGATCACGATCGACAAAGGCACCGCACCCGGCGATCGGTATTTTTCACGCGATGGCTATGACTATTACTTTTTCTACGCCGACCGGGGCTTTTCCTCGCGCTTCGACGAAAATGCTCCGCTGTATGAGGACACGACGGTCTACGTCCGCTGGCTCGAGGACGACGAGATCATCTACTGCGATTTCTATCTTTATCCCGAAAGCGGGTATCCTTCCGGCACCATGATCGGCGCCAAGGGCGATCCGTTCGGCACTCCGGGGGAGCCCGGGCGTGAGGGAAAGGTTTTCGCTGGCTGGTACCTCAACAAAGCGCTCACCATTCCGTATGACCCGACAATGCCGCAAAACGACGATTTTGAGATCTACGCCTGCTTTGTCGACAGCGCCGACGAGGTGACTTGCTACTGCATCTTCGATTCGCCCGACGCCGAAACGCCTTATGCAGGAGGCTTTATCAAAAAAGGCGGCTATATGTTCATTCCTGCCGACCCGCCGATGGGTGAGGACGATATGCTCGAGGGCTGGTATTTTAACCGCGCCCTGACAAACAAGGTCGACTTTGCCCAAACCGTGACTTATGATTACATCTCGCTCTATCCGAATATTGTGAGCGAGGAGGATATTTACTGGGTCCAGATATATCTTGATGCCGACGCCGAATACCCCACCGCCGGCGGCATGGAGATCAAGGGCAAGCCGATCCCCGAGCCGGAGCCTCCCGGCAGGGATAACTATAACTTCGGCGGATGGTACACCGACCGCGCGCTGACTCAAAGGGCTGATTTCACCGTTCCGTGGTATGAGGACGTGTCGCTCTTTGCCCGCTGGGACGCGTATCACGCTCACGAGCTGACCGATGTGCCGCTGTTCCGCGCGACCGCCACGACCGACGGCTGCAAGGCGCATATGGAGTGCTCGGTCTGCGGAAGATGGTTTGAGAACACACCTGTCGCCCTTATTGAGATCGAGGATCACGAATCGCTCGTCATTCCCGCGCGCGGACCCTACATCATGGGCGACGCCGACGGCAACGGCAAGGTGGACATCAGGGACGTCACCGCCGTTCAGCGCCATATCGCCTCACTCAATCCCGGCTTGTTCTGCCGCGCAGCGGCAAACGTCATCTCGTCCGACGGGCTGAATATCACCGACGCGACGCAGATACAGCGATATCTTGCCGAGTTTATCGACGAGTTTGCATAAAAAAAGGATGGTCGGATAATGAAAAGAACAATCAAACGCGCGCTTTCCGCCGTGCTGACGCTCTGCGTTTTGCTCAGCGTCGCCGCGCTCTCGGCGGCTGCGGCGGGTCCCGCAAATCCCTCGGGCGCTTATTGGGACGGCTATACCGCCCGCTGGTCGGCGCCGAACACCTCGAGCACGGTCTACGGCTACGATGTGACGCTGTTCAGGAACGGCTCCGTCGGCGGATATTACTACACGGCGGACACATCATATGATTTCAGCGTCAATATCAACAGCCTCGGCAACGGAAACTATTCCTTTAATGTGAGAGCCGATTACGGTTCGGAATACTCCGACACGATCGATTCGCCGGGCATCTCCGTCACAGACAGCTTCTGCACCCACAACAACGCGAAGCTGATCGGTTTTTCCTATCCCACCTGCACCTCAAAGGGTGTGAAAGAGCATTATGAATGTCCGGATTGCGGAAAATGGTTCTGGGATCCCACGTTCGACTATGAGATCACCGACAAAAGCGAGGTGGAGCTGGAAGCATACGGCCACAACTGGGGCGAATGGGTGACCGTAAAAGCGCCGACCGCCACCGCTGACGGCGAGGCGAAGCGCGTCTGCTCCGAAAATCCCGATCACGTAGAATACAAGGTGCTGCCCAAGCTCGGCACCGAGAGCACCGCGACCACAGCGCCTGCCACAACGGCACCCGCGACCACAGCTCCCGCCACAACGGCTCCCGCGACGACCGCGCCCGCGACCACGGCTCCTGCCACCACCGCTCCCGCGACGACCGAGCCCGAGTCAACGGTTCCCGAATCGACCGAAAACGCCTCCGGCACAGCGTCAAGCGCCCCGACCACTCAGCCCGATAGCGGAGCTTCGGGCGACAGCGGCATGACCGGCTGGCTGATCGCGATCATAGTCATCATCGTTCTCGCAGCAGGCGGAGCGGTAGCGCTGATAATCCTGACAAGCCGCAAAAACGGCAAGAAATAAGGCTATAACGAAAAGCGACCGGCTCAAAACAAAAAAGTAGGGCACGGTCTTGACCGTGCCGCGGATAAAGGCAGAAACACCGGGCATTAAACCCAC
>ONHJ01000124.1 GCA_900317595.1 uncultured Eubacteriales bacterium
GGCATCACGCCCGAATCGCTCAGAGATTTCCGCAACATCTTCATCGTCGCCTGCGGCACCGCGATGCACGCCGGCATGGTCGGCAAATACGTCATCGAAAAGCTGGCGCGCGTTTCGGTCACGGTCGATATCGCAAGCGAATTCCGCTACCGCGACCCTCTGCTGACCACCGAGGACCTTGTTATAATAATCAGCCAGTCGGGCGAGACCGCCGATTCAAAGGCTGTGCTGACCCTCGCAAAGCAAATGGGCGCAAAGACGCTGGCGATCGTCAACGTCAAGGGCAGCTCGATCGCGCGCGAGGCTGACATGGTGATCTACACCCACGCGGGTCCCGAGATCGCCGTCGCCTCTACCAAGGCGTATATGGTGCAGCTAAGCGTTATGTATCTGCTGGCGTTCGAAATGGCGTATGCCAAGGGCATGATCGACGGTGAAAAATGCCGTCACCTCACCTCGGAGCTTGTAAAAATGCCCGAGCTTATCAAAAAGACGATCGACAACGTGGTGGATATGTGCCAGTATGTTTCCACCAAGCTGATAACCGCCGACAGCCTGCTCTATATCGGCAGAGGGCTTGACTACGCGCTCTCAATGGAGGGCTCGCTCAAGCTTAAGGAGATCAGCTACATCCACTCCGAAAGCTACGCCGCCGGCGAGCTTAAGCACGGCACGATCTCGCTGATAACCGACGGCATGCCGGTCATCGCGGTGGCTACGCAAAATTCTCTTTTGGAAAAAACCGTTTCCAATATAAAGGAAGTCAAGGCGCGCGGCGCGATGACCATAGTGATCTGCGACGAAGAGGCGGATATCGATCCCGACGCGGCTGATTACCTTATCCGCATCCCGAAGATCACCGAAATGCTGATGCCTATGATGGCGACCGTTCCCATGCAGCTCCTCGCCTATTACACCTCGGTCAACAAGGGCAACGACGTTGACAAGCCGAGGAATCTGGCAAAATCCGTAACTGTTGAATGATCCTATAATTCTGAATAACACAAACGGCGGCGCGTTCCCATTGCGGAACGCGCCGTTGTTCATCTTCACCGGATATTATTTGAGAACAGTATTATTTATTCACCGAAAACAGGGTCTCCAGATCTATGTATTCGCAAAGCGCCGAATAGTATTCGTTCTTCACGCCCGGCACCCAATAGCTGCGCGCCACGCGGGTGCCGAAGTTGTCCTGAGTTTCCCACGCGAAATTGCCCTCGATGGTATGCACCTTGGTGACCTTGCCGCTCGAGTCGGTCTCGACATATTCCACATAGCCGATGTGGTCGCGGCCGTCCTCGCCGGGATATTTGAGCGCGGAGGTGGTGAACAGGTCGCCCGCCTTGGGGACATAGCCGCTGCTGTAGGCGCTTTTGAGCGCGCCCTTTTCCTTTGCCTTCATAGCGATCTCGCTGACATGGATGCGCGGCGGCACGGGGTTTTTGAGGTTTACCTTAGTTGCGAACTGGTCGAGCATACACCAAGCAAATTCAGCGCACCACGGGAATGACCGTGAAACATTGAGATTCGAGTGCGCGTTGATGTAGGCGACGTAGGAGCGGTTGTCGTTGCCGAGCTGAGCGATAAGGTGCTCGAGCATGACGCTGCGGAATGCCGGCAGCACATTGACCGTGCAGTAGGCGCGCACGCCGCCGCGTATCTCGCAGTAGATGCGCGTGGTTCCCTCTTTTGCGGCGGTCATCAGTCCGCCTGATTTTTCGATCGGGGCGATCTCCTCGTCCTCGGTGTAGTATTTGCGGTAGTAAGCCGCGTAGCCTGTCGGCACATTGCTGTTGAAGTCAAAGGTCTGACCGACTTCTATATTGAGCGTGGTCTTATTGAGCGCTATCGACTCCGCAAAGGGCTTAACCGTGACCTCGCACGCGGCCTGAACGCCGTTGTTAAGGGTGCAGAGTATGCTTGTCACGCCCTCCCCGCGCGCGGTGACTATGCCGCCGGATGCGGTGACGTCGGCGATCCCGGCGTTTTCTGAGGAATAGACGCGGTAGTAAGCCGCCGCGCCGGAATTTACATAGCTGTCAAGATCGAACTGCTCGCCCACGCCGAGCGTCAGCGCCGTCTTGTTAAGGCGCAGACTTGTCGCCTGCGGACAGACGGTGACCGTGCAGGCGTCGGACAACTCCCCGTAGGAGCAGGTTATTACGGCGACTCCGCTTCCGCGCGCCCACACTGTGCCGTTTTCGTCGACCTCGGCAATCTGCGGGTCATCGGAGGAAAAAGCCCATCCTTCATCGTCATCCGAGAGCTCGGCGTCGCAGATGACAGTCAGCTCATAGCTTTCGCTTTCGCCCAGCTTAAGCGCATGGGTGTTTAGTGTCAGCTCGGTGGGCTGCTTTTTGCCGTAAACCTCGCCGACCGTCTTGCCGACGAGCGCATGGTCGGCAAATTCCGCGCAGAAGCGCTGAACATAGGTCGCGTCGGAAACGCTGACGCGGCCGTCGCCGTCCGCGTCCATCATGCGGAAACGTGTTTCGGTGATCTCGTCCGCGTCGTCGGTAAGCTCAGCCAAATAGCGCTGCAAAAAGGTAGCGTCGGATATCTCGATAACACCGTTGCCGTCAGCGTCGCCGATCAGCTCCACCGCAGCAGGTGTTTCCTCGGTCTCCCCTTCCTCAGCCTCCAAAGCGGCTCCGGAAATCGCGGAGCTCGCCGCAAGCAGCGTCGCCGCCACCAGCAGGGCGGTAAATCTTTTTATCTGCATCGTCCATTCTCTCCTCATATTTTCGCGCGGTAATACTGCCGCGCACCCAGACTCAGTTAAAATAATATCACAAATAACCTCGAACCGCAATCGTTTTTTGAGGGTTTTTGAAGAAAAAACAGCGCGCTTGAGCTTAAGCGCGCTGTAAATCATTTATTCAGACAGCTATACAAGAGCTTTACTACCCTGTCGGTCGCTTTGCCGTCGCGTTTGTCAAAGAACATATCCGCGAAGGGCGCGATCTTTTCGGTGCAGAAATCCTCGTTGTTGACGGCGTTGATTACATCCTCGAGCGAGTATGCGATCTTGCCGGGGACAAACTTCTTGAAATCGAAGTAGAAGTCGCGCTCCTTTATGTATTTCTCCAGATCGAACGCGTAGAAGATCATCGGGATCGACAGCAGCGCCGCCTCGAACACCAGCGAGGAATAGTCCGTTATGATAACGTCGGTGATAAAGAGCAGATCGTTAAGCTCGGATTCCGCCGAAAGATCGATGACCCTGTCGGAATACTCCTCGGGTATCGGCTGAACATCGGTGACAAACGGATGGTGCTTCACGATGATGGCGTAATCCTCGGGAATGCTGTCGCAGACCTGCTTTATGTCAAACAGCTCGGTCGGATAAAAGGCGGTCTCCTTGACCATGCCCCGGAAGGTAGGCGCAAAGAGGATGATCTTTTTGCCGATAAAGCCGGGATGCTCCTCGAAGAATTTTCTGCGCGACTGCTCCTTGTATTTTTCGTCGAAGAAAACGTCGGTGCGCGGGATTCCGGTAGCCACCACATTATCGGTGGCGATGCCGAAGCCCTCGGAATGACATTTTTTGCAGTAGGTGGAGCTGACGGTGACGTAATCGTAGCTTCTGTGATTGCGGGTGGTCTGCGGCGAGCCCTTGGGCTTCGAAAGACGGGTGAAGCCGAAGGTCTTGAACGCTCCGCAGGCGTGCCAGAGCTGGATAAGCCTGGTCTCCTTTGGCAGGTCTATGTAGTGGATCATCGGCGTGAACTCGTCGAGGATTATGACCTTGCTGGTGGCGCAGGATCTTGTGAAATCAAACACCTCGCCGAAGGACATTTCTCCGATGGTGTGTTCGTTGAGGATAAAGTGAATGTCAAGGCTTTTGTCGTCCTTGATCTTGTCGTAAACAAAGGCGAAGTTGCCCGAAACGTCGTTCCTTCTCAGCGAAATAAAGGTGACCTTATTTTTCTGCACCTTTTTGAAGCGCTTGAAGAAGCCGTAGCTGCGCTTAAACAGCCAGCGCTTGAACGTC
>ONHJ01000142.1 GCA_900317595.1 uncultured Eubacteriales bacterium
GCGATATCAGGCGGCGCCCGACCTACGGTGATTTCGCGGTGATGCTGCGCAGTGCCAAGCGCAGCGCGGCGCAGATCGTGAAGGTGCTGCTCGACAACGGCATACCCGCGTTCAGCGAGGAAAAGGAGAGCGCCTTTGACTCAACCGAGGTCAAGCTGATGCTCGATCTGCTGCGGGTCATCGACAATCCCGCACTCGATATTCCGCTGCTTGCGGTGCTTTGCAGCCCGATCTACGGCTTCACGCCCGACGAGCTTGCGCAGATACGCGCTAAAAACCGCCGTGTCTCGCTCTACGCTGCGCTGGAGGCGTATCGCAGCAGCAGCGAAAAAACCGACGGCTTTCTGCGGCAGCTCAAGGCGCTGCGCTCCTATTCCTACGTCTGCACCGTCGACGAGCTTATCGGGCGCGTGCTCGAGACCACCTCGCTCGGCGCTGTCACCTGCGCGGTAAGCTCAGGCGATGCACCTCTGCAAAACCTCAACCTGCTGCGCCACTTTGCACGGGGCTTTGAGGCGGGAAGCAGCAAGACCCTTTCGGATTTTATTTTCTATATCGACAGGCTGATCGACAACGGCGTGGAGCTGCCGTCCGCGTCCGCTAACGACGCCGAAAGCCTTAACGGCGTGCGCGTTCTGAGCGTACATAAGTCGAAGGGCTTGGAATACCCCTTCTGCTTTCTCGCCGGCACAGCGAAGCGCATCAACAAAAGCGACCTCGGCAAGGACGTGCTGATCGATAACCACGCGGGCTTGGGCATCCGCCGCAAGGTCGGAGTGTGCCGCTACAATACTTTGCCGCGTCTGGCGGTCGAGATCGAGATCGAGCGCAATGAGATCGCCGAGGAGCTGCGCGTCCTCTATGTGGCGCTGACGCGCGCGCGTGAAAAGCTTATTGTCGTCGGCGCGCTGTCCGGCGTTCCCGATTACATTCGAGGCATGGCGGCGCAAATGATCTTCGGCTCGCAGATCGACCCGTATACCGTCACGGGCGCCAAGCGTATACTCGATTGGCTGACCCTCTGCGCGCTCGCCAACCCGTCATCGCGCGCCCAAATGCTTCCGGGCAGTGAGCAGATCGCTCTGCGCGGAGATTATCCGGAGTGGAAGTTCGTTTTGGTCAACGACCCGGAACAGATCGCTTTTCCGCGGGAGCAAAGCGCCGAAAATCAGGCGTCGCCGCTGCCTGAGGCAATGGCTTCTCAAACGGATTACGCCGAGCTGCTCAGGCAAAACCTCGCCTTTGAATACCCGTTCGACCCGGAAACGCGGCTGCCGCAGAAGGTCAGCGCTTCGCAGATCGCGCACGCGCAGAGCGGCGATTATTTTGAGAAGGTCATCGTGAAGCCGAGGTTTTTGAACGAGCGAGGCACCTCTGCCGTCGAGCGCGGCACCGCTCACCATTTGCTGCTGCAATACTGCGATTTTGCCCGCGCCCGTGAGGATATCGACGCCGAGATCGACCGCCTGCGTCAGGAAAACGTGCTCAGCGAAGCTCAGGCGGAGCTGGTCGACAGAAAGGCGCTCGGCGGACTGCTTAAAAGCGGCTTGTTTGACCGTGTGCTGCAGTCGCCACGCGTATGGCGTGAAGAGCGCTTCACCGTCAAGATCGCGCCCTCTCAGGTATTTGAGGACAGCGACGACGACACTCCGGTCATCGTCATGCAGGGCGCTGTAGACTTGGCGTTTGAGGAAAACGGCAGGCTGGTGATCGTCGACTACAAAACCGACCGCGTACGGGATATCCGAAAGCTTGCCGCGCTTTATAAAAAGCAGCTCGAGCTCTACCGCGCGGCGCTGGAGCAGTCGCTTGAAATGAAGGTCAGCGAGTGCATCATCTGCTCGGTGGCGCTGAACGATTCGATAACGGTATGACATCGAAAAACTTATATATAAATAGAAAAGGTAACGGTTTGGCTTTCGCCTTGCCGTTACCTTTTAATTCGGTAATAGAATATTCAGTTCGATTTACGCAGGTACCGCGGAGAATTCCGCGACGATACGCTGTATAGCGCTGACATCCATAACAGTGATGCTGCCGTCGCCGTCAACGTCAGCCACCTTAACGGCTTTCGGATCGGTTTCGTCAACGATCGCGCTGCCGTCTTCGTTGGTGAATTCGGCAAGGTGTCTCTGCAGGATGGTCGCGTCTTTGACGGTTACTTCGCCGTCGCCGTCGAGATCGCCGACGATAACGTCGTCGTCGCCTTCTTCTTCGGGAGTGTAGACGACCGCTACAGCGCCCGCCGGAACGGTGCCGGTCAGCTTGCCGTTTTTAACGGTGAAGGTGCCGCCGTTCGCCTGATCGGTGTATTCGCCGTCGGCGATTTTGGTGGTGACGGAGACATCGACGTCGGCGTCGGTCACGTTGACAAGCACAGCGCCCTTGGTGCCGCGCTCGATCATGGTGACCTTGCTCTTGACTGCGTCAACGACGTTTTTGCTCTCGCCGACCATCGCGTTGCGGAACTTGTTGACCGCCACTACCTCGTCGCTGAAATAGTTGCCGTCGCCCGCGATACCGATGGTGTTTTCGCCCCATTTGTTGTTGAAGTTTTTCTTGGAGGTGGGGGAGGACTCGTTGGGGTCATAAGCCTGGCTGCCTTTGGGACGCGCAAAGAACAGGGGAGTGGTGTCGCCCTGAGAGGCGATGATAGCCCAGCCCTGCTGAACCTGCTCGTTGTTGATCTTCATCCATGAGCTGTACTGCTGCTGAGAGGGGATGTCGTCGGTGCAGTAGGTGTCGTGCGATTCGACCCAGGTGATGAGCTGACCGGCGTCAACGTCCGCGATGCGGTAGTTTTTGGCGGTGGCAGCCGTTACCTTCTTCTTCTCCAGACCAGCTCTCAGGTTGGTGCCGTATCCCTCAGCCGTGATCTTCATCAGCTTGGCGTAGTCAGCCGCTCTGTCGGCGCCCAGAAGGATCTCGCCGTACTGGAACTCGGCGTCGTTGTTCAGAATCGTTGTCCAGTAGTTGCCGGCGTAGCTTGCGTCGTCGTCGGGAAGCTCGATGTGCTTTGCCGCGTCAAAGCGGAAGCCGTCGGCGATTTTGGTGGTGACGGAGACATCGACGTCGGCGTCGGTCACGTTGACAA
>ONHJ01000114.1 GCA_900317595.1 uncultured Eubacteriales bacterium
GACGCCCTCGTCGCTCCTGCAAATCGCCGTGCGATTTGCTTAAGTTGACGGCATTGCCCCACAAGGGCGGACACATGGGTCCGCCCCTACACAGTTAAGAAAGCCGTGCTTTAAAACCACGCCCGCAGCATTATAAATCGCGAAGCGACCCTTAACTGCCAACTATCACTTCCTCACAAGCTTTTTTGGTCAAAGGTATTTTCAACCGGAGAAATATGTGATATAATTGATATAAAGCAAGCGGCCGCGGTTTTGCCGCCTTCCGCTGAAAAGGGGTGCATTTGATGAAACGCGCGGATTATATAAGCTGGGATGAGTATTTTATGGGCGTGTCGCTGTTGGCGGCAAAGCGCAGCAAGGACCCGAACACTCAGGTGGGCGCCTGCATCGTGGATGAGGGCAACATCATCCTGTCAACGGGCTACAACGGCTTTCCTTACGGCTGCTCCGACGATTCCTATCCGTGGGAGCGCACGGGCGAGGACACCAAGTATAATTATGTGGTACACGCCGAGCTGAACGCCATTCTTAACGCGCGCGGCAAAAACCTTAAGGGCGCGCGGCTCTATGTCGACCTCTTTCCGTGCAACGAGTGCGCCAAGGCTATCATCCAGTCGGGCATTGCCGAGGTGGTCTATCTCTATGATAAATACGCCGATTCTCCTGCCACCGTCGCGTCAAAAAAAATGCTGACCTCCGCGGGCGTGAAGCTTAGGCAGTTCACCACCGGCAGAGACAGCATTACATTGGATTTCAGAAAATAACGAACGGAAAAACCGGACAGATTTATAACAGATATTGAAATAATTATTAGGAGGGCTCGATTTGGTCGCGCTTAAACGGATGCTTCGTGTTTTGAAGCGTACAGGAACGATCAAGATTTTTTTCGTTTATCTTGCCGTGCTTGGAATCGGAGGCCTTGTGCTCAGGTTCATTGAGCCGGGTATCCACGGCTTTTTTGAGGGCGTGTATTACTGCTTCATCGCTTCGAGCACCGTCGGCTTCGGCGATATTGTGCCGGTTACGCGGCTGGGCAGGATCATAACCGTTTTTGTCACGATGGCTGGGATACTGACAGTGGCGATGGTTCCCGGGGTCATCGTTTCCTACTACACAGAGTACCTCAAGTCAAAGGAACAGGAAACGGTCTCGACCTTCCTCGAAAAACTGGAAAAGCTCCCCGAAATGAGCCGCGAAGAGCTCGAGGAGCTTTCTGAAAGGGTAAAGCAGTATAATCGAAAAAAATAAACTAATCCGCGATTATCCTTCCCTTTTCCGTATTCGGTTTGATAAAATTGTTATATGAGTGTTCCCACAGCACCGCCGAGCCGTCGGCGGTGTTTTTGTTGCGCTCCAAAATCTGGCTTAGCTTTATTTTGTTCTGCGCCCATACCGCGCCGTCGGTGGCGTTGTTGAGCATCGCGGGCTGAATGTTGTCGAGCGTGTGGGCGAATCTTGCCTCGGGCGTTTCTTCCGCCTCAAATTCATCCCACAGCGCGCGCAGCTTTTTCGCCTGATCCTCGGGAAGAAGATTATATATCCGCTCGGCGGCTTTAAGCTCGCGCCCGCGTTGTGTGGTTGCGCCCTGAGCGTCATAGGCGTAGGTGTCGCCGGCGTCGATCTCGACGATATCGTGTATCAGCAGCATCGAAACCGTTTTAAGCACGTCGATCTCCTCGTTGGAGTATTCGCTGAGCAGGATACACATCAGCGCTGTATGCCATGCGTGGTCGGCGTCGTTTTCGCGTGCTGAGCCGCCCGAGAGAAGAGTTTTGCGCAGGATGGTTTTTTCCTTGTCAGCCTCCAGAATGAAATCAAACTGCTTTTCAAGCCTGCTTTTTTCCATTAAATATTGACCTCGTACCCGGTCACGCCCAAAACTGTCTCGCCGTCGATCTGCAGGGCGACGGCACGGTCGAATTTGACCTTGACGTGCTTGCCCTTCATCACATGGACGATGCTCTTTTTGACGTGCTCACCCTTGAAGATCGACGGAAAGACTATCAGAGTGTGGAGCTTGCCCGCGCCGTTCATCACCATGCAGGTGACATTGCGCTCGGGGTCGAGCCTGTTCTGATGAGGCGTAGCCATCATTCCGCCGCCGTAGAAGCGTCCCTTCATCGTCGGCGCGAGCCATGCCTTTTTAAAGCTCTGCTTTTTGCCGTCCACCTCGACCTCGGCGTTGGTGGGCTTGTAGCGGAACAGCAGACCCTTGATCGCGATGGAGGTGTAGTTGATCGGCTTGTCGGATTTTTCCTTCAGGCGGTCGCCCTCCTCGCAGCAGTAGCCGTCTATGCCGTAGCCGATGCCGTTGATGAATTTTGAGGTCTTGCCCTTGACGGTCACGGTCGGCAGCTTTGTGATGTATTTGTTGATCTGCTCGGGCGCGTCGCCGGGCTTCTTTTCAAGGTCGTTCCAGAAATCGTTGCCGCTGCCTGTCGGAAAATAAAAGACCTTGTTTTTGATGCCGTCGCAGTCGATGCTGTTGATAAAGCGGTTGAGCGTGCCGTCGCCGCCGCAAAGACACACCTCGTCGTCGGCAGCGAGCTTTTTAAAGAACTCGGGATAGCCCTCAAAGTCGATGATGTCGACAAATTCAAGCTCTCTGTCCTTCCAATGCTCTTTGATTTTTTGAGCGCCCTCAAGACCCTTGCCGTTGTTTGATTTGCGGTTGTAAAGTACGTAGGTTTTCATTGCTTTTGCCCCTCACTTAAATTGTTCAGCATTAAATCTCTTACCTCGTCGCCGAGAGCGGCGGTTTTTGTCGCCTTTACGTGCTCCGCGCCGAGCGTTTTGACTACATCGATATAAACATGGCTGCGGTGCAGCGGAAAGTTTTTCTGTATCTCATAGGTTCCCTTTACGGTGACGACCGCCACCGGCACATTGGCTTTCTGGGCGATCTTGAACATCGCGTTGTGGAACGGCAGCAGCCCTTCCTCATAATTGCGCGTGCCCTCGGGATAGACCGCCACGTTTGCAACGTCGCGGCCGATAAGGTCGACGGCGCGGTTGATGGTCTTTACGGCGTTGCGCGGATTCTCGCGGTCGATCGCCATAAAGCAAAGCCGGTGTATTATTCTGCCGTAGAACGGCACCTTGAAGTTTTCGGGCTTTGAGATGAACGAAAGCTGACGGTCGCCGAGCACGAGCCAGGTCAGGATGGGGTCGAATTTAGAGCGGTGATTGCTGACCAGCAAAAACCTGCCCTCGGGCAGCCTTTCGGCTCCCGAAACGTGCAGCTTTATGCGCAGCACCTTTGTCATCCAAAAGGTTGAGTTGTTCAGCAGAAAGCGATAGTATTTGCTCTCTTTCTCATATTCCTTTTTTGTGTTGACTAACAGGCTGCTGATGATAATAAGCAAAATATACGCGAGGATCACGCCTATGATCCCCAAGAAAACCCAAAGCAATATCCACCAAAACACTGCGATCCCTCCTTGTCGGTCTGATACAATTATATAGTAATCATCGCAAAAGTTCAACCGCTTTTTCATTACAATTCGATGACAAACCGCGCCGCGTCAGGCTGTTCATCAGCCCAGATCCCAATCCGGGATAAATTCCTCTGTGGCTGAGGAAAGATCCTGAGTAAAGCCGTCCAGGTCAAGATCAAAAAGCACGCGCTTTACCTTGTCATATTCGCGCCGGGTTATCACGCGGTTAAGCTTCGGGTGCTCCTTAGCCCTGCCGCACGGCACGTACTGGCACATCAGGCTGACCAATACCTGCCTGCCGAAATTCCGTTTCAGATGATTCAGCACCGCTATGCTGTTGCGGGTGTGCGCGGGCAGAATCAGGTGGCGCACGATCACGCCCTTCCGCATGATGCCGTCCTCGTCAAGCTGCGGCGTGCCGACCTGAAAGATCATCTCCTGGATAGCCGCCGTCGCGGTGTTGACGTAGTTCGGCGCCTGCGACAGACTGACGCTGAGCGCGTCGTCGGCGTATTTAAAGTCGGGAAGATAAATGTCGACCAAGCCTTCAAGCTTTTGCAGGGTCACGGGCGAGGTGTAGCCGCTGCAGTTATATACGACCGGCAGCTTCGGGCGGTAGATCTCAAAGCTTTTTACCACCGCCTCAACAAAATGATCGGCTGTCACGAGATTGATGTTGTGCACGCCGCTTTGTTCAAGTCTTTTATAGCAGTCCGCAAGCTTCTCGGGCGTCAGGGTCACACCCTTTCCCGTCAGCGATATCTCATAGTTCTGGCAGTAAAGGCACCTCATGGTGCAGCCCGAGAAAAACACCGTGCCGCTGCCGCGTTTTCCGCTTATGCAGGGCTCCTCGCCGTAATGCGGAGCGACGCGCGCCACCACGGGCAGAGTGCCCATTGAGCAAAAGCCGCTTCCGGCGTATTCGCTGCGCAGTGCGTTGCATTTGCGCGGACATAGATTGCATTTCATAATCATCACCGCTTTCAGTATAGCATATTCTGATGAAAAAGCAAGGCGAAAGCCGATAGCAGCCGGTTTTTAGTTGAGAGTTTTTTCAGTGGATAGTGAACGGTGAACGGTGGACAGTGAAGGGCGGGCTCTGTCCGCACCCGAATTACAATGCTGCGGTGAGAGAACGTCGTGCCATATACTGTCATATTGAGCGGTTTGCGAAGCAAAATCTGCGATAGCGAATAATCGAAAGATCCCCTTCGGCGATACACCAAGGCTCCTCTGCGTAAGGGGAGCCTTGGTTTGAAAGCTATATTTGGCACTCCGCCGAATGGGATCTTTCGACTGACACTTCGTGTTTGCCATTTCGGGCACCGCTCAAAATGACAGGCTGACTCACAACTCATAACTTCCAACCGATATAATAATTTCTAAGTGTGGGGTACTGCGGGCACCCTTTCGGAGCGGAGGACTTTTTAGCGATGGATTTAGGACTGAACAACAAAAAAATACTGATCGTCGGCGGCAGCAAAGGCATCGGCAGGGGCATCGTTATGGGCTTTGCCTCCGAGCACTGCCGCATCGTCACGGTCGCCCGCACACTGGAGCTGCTGGAGGAAGTCGCGGAAGAGGCGCTCGAAAAGGGCGCGGCATCCTGCGAATTCGAGGTCAAGGACATCATGGAGTGCGATACCAAGGCGTTCGCGCGGTATCTTCTTGACAAATACGGCGTGTTCGACGTGGTTGTGCATAACGTGGGCGGTTCGCTGATAAGCCGCGATCATCTTGGCGGCGCCGAGGATTGGATGTACGCGCTGAAATTCAACGCGCTTGCCGCTGTCGATATGAACAGCGTGCTCATACCTCCGATGATCGAGCGCGGATACGGCAAGGTTATCCATATGTCCTCCATCTCCGCGATCATGCTCAGGGGCAATCCGCTTTACGCTTCCGCAAAGGCGTTCCTCAACGCCTATATCACCACCGTGGGCAGGCAGCTTGCGCCCACCGGAGTCATGCTTTGCTCGGTAATGCCCGGGGCGGTAGCCTTTGAGGGCAGCTACTGGGACAAGTTTATCAAGGAGGGGCATCCCCGCGTCAACGATTTTCTGCGTCACCATCAGGCAATCGACCGCTTCGGCACTCCCGAGGAGGTCGCGAACACGGTGCTGTTTCTGGCGAGCGAAAAGGCTTCGTTCATGCCTGCCGCCAACATTCCCGTTGACGGAGCGAATATGTAATTTTGATGAAAAGAGCATTTGATATTGTCGCAAGCCTGCTTGGGCTGATAGTTTTGTCGCCCGTTATGCTGGTGCTTGCGCTGATGATAGTTTTGGATTCCCGCGGCGGCGTTTTCTTTCGCGGGGAGCGCGTAGGAAGACACGGCAAGACCTTCAGGATATTCAAATTCCGCAGCATGCGCCCCGACAGCGAGGGCAACGGCAAGTGGAACGTAGGCGAACAGGATGAGCGCATCACCCGCGTCGGGCATTTTCTCCGCAAGTCAAAGCTCGACGAGCTGCCGCAGCTTTTGAACGTGCTAAAGGGCGATATGTCCTTTGTGGGGCCGCGCCCGGAGCTGCGGTTTTACGTCGATATGTACACCGAGGACGAAATGCCGATCCTCGATTTGAAGCCGGGCATCACGGATTGGGCGAGCATGGCGAATTTTGAACAGTTCAAGGGCTTTACCGCGTCCGAGGATCCCGATGAGTTTTATTTGGAGCAGGTCAGACCGCTCAAGCTCCGGCTGCAGCTCTATTACCGTTACAATCACGGCTTTTGGAGCGATTTCGTCTGCATTTGGTGGACGATATTCAAGGTTCTGACCCATTCGCAGAAGCTGCCCAAGGACGTGCAGCAGATCGTGGACGACTACACCGCGGAGCTTGAGGCAAAGTCGGCGTAGCGCGTCATAGGAGAGATATTTTTGAAAAGCGAACACCTGGCATGGCTGATCCGCCGCCACGGCGTAGAAATGACCCACCGTTCCCACGGCAGTCATATCGGCGCGATCTTTTCCGCGGCGGATATTTTGGCGGTGCTTTATGCAGATGTATTACAATATAACGCTCAGGAGCCGGACTGGGAGGGCAGAGACCGCTTCATACTCAGCAAGGGTCACGCGGGCGCTGCGCTGTACGCGGCGCTGGCGGAATGCGGCTTTTTCGACAAGGAGGAGCTGCTGACCCACTACCAGAACGGCAGCCGTCTGTCGGGTCATGTGTCGCACTTTGTGCCCGGCGTTGATTTTTCAACAGGGTCGCTGGGTCACGGCATCGGCGTTGCCGCCGGCCGCGCGCTGGCGGCGAAGCAGGACGGCAAAGCGTGGCGTTCCTTTGTCGTGATGGGCGACGGCGAATGTAACGAGGGCTCGGTTTGGGAAACGGCGGAATTTGCCAATCATTTCGGACTTGACAATCTGGTGGCGATCGTCGACTACAACCATATGCAGAGCCTTGACTTCTGTAACAATACTCTTGAGATCGACATGGCAAAGCGCTGGGCGGGCTTTGGCTGGAACGTGATCGCGGTAAACGGTCACGACCATGACGCGCTGCGCAATGCCCTGAAAAATACCGTAAATCCTGCCCGCAAGCCCACGGTGGTCATCGCCGACACCGTAAAGGGCAAGGGTGTTTCCTTCATGGAGAACGACGTGCTCTGGCACTACCGCTTTCCGCATGACGGCTGGGAATACAACTGCGCCGTCAACGAGCTGCACGCGGCAAAGCCCGACGGCGTTGAGGATCCCTACACGCCGAACGGCTGCCCCGAAACGCAGCCTCAGCCCGAGGGCTGTCTGCACACGGTCAGCGAAACCTACCGTCCCGCATATTATCACAGGGAGGTGGAAACGCGATGAGAGATACCGTTATCCGTGAGCTTATCGCTCTCGGACAGGAAGACCCGAGGCTCGAGCTTATCACCGGCGATCTGGGCTTCGGAGTGTTGCGTCCCTTTTGGGAGACGCTGCCCGATCAGTTTATCAACGCCGGCATCACCGAGCAAAACCTGACCTCTGTCGCCGCGGGAATGGCGATGGAGGGCAAAACGGTGTTCACCTATTCCATCGGCAATTTTCCCACCCTGCGCTGTCTGGAGCAGATCCGCAACGACTGCGCCTATCACAAGCTGAACGTCAATGTGATCTGTGTGGGCGGCGGCTATGTCTACGGCGCTCTGGGCGTCAGCCATCACGCCACCGAGGACATCGCCTGTCTGCGCGCGCTTCCGGGCGTCAGCGTAGTCTGTCCCGGCGACCCGATCGAGGCAAAGCTCGCGGTAAGGGCTATCGCGGCTTCGCAGGGCACCTGCTATCTGCGGCTTGGCAGAGGCGGTGAAAAGCCCGTGAATACCTCGCTTACTAAATTTGAGATCGGCAAGGCGTACCGCGTGCGTGAGCTTAAGCCTTTGAAGAAAAGCGTCGCGGTGTTTTCGACCGGCGCAATACTTCAGGAGGTCGCCGCAGCCTGCGATATCCTTGAACAGCATGGGATCGCCGCGGAGCAATACAGCTTCCCGACCGTCAAGCCGATCGATAAGCATACGATAGCCGATTGCGCGGCGCGTTTTGACCACATTTTCACGGTTGAGGAGCACAACATCGTCGGCGGCTTCGGCTCGGCAGTGGCGGAAGTGCTCGGCGAATCGGGCGAAAGCGTCAGGCTTCACCGCCTGGGCATCGGAGATTTCTATTGCTCCGAGGTCGGCACGCAGGCTTATCTGCGCGACTTCGCAGGCATCAGCGCGCAAAAGATCGCGCAAACGATCGAAGAAACAGTTTGATATTTCATCAGGGTCGGCACAAAAAGCCGACCTTTTGTTTTATGTGTAAAATCTCCTAAAAAGCAAAAAAATTTAACAATTCTTCTTCGGCTTTGCTATTGCAAAAGTTTTTTGGGTATGATACAATTAAGCCAGATAAGGCTGAGATTATTGCGACTGATAAGGAGGGATTCTATGTTTGCCAGATTGAAGAATTTGGACGAAAGAATTTTCGATAATATCACACGCATTCACAAACCCGCCATGAACAAAATCATGCTGACCGCCTCACGCATGGGCAACGCCGGCATAGTTTGGTGGTTTGTTTGTCTTGGGTTTTTGATCCACCCCTATTGGCGCTTTACCGGCTTGGTCATCATTTTCGCCATCGGTCTTACGTCGCTGATGGGTGAGGGCATTATCAAGCACACCGTCAAGCGCGTGCGCCCCTGCCACGAAATGGAGGAAGAGGACAAGCTGATGAACAATCCGCGCACCTTCTACTCCTTCCCGTCCGGTCACACCGCCTCGTCCTTTGCGGTGACTTCGGTCATCATTTTCAGCGGCTGCCCGGTGTATGTATGCCTGCCGATCGCGCTGTTTTCCGCCACTATCGGATTCTCGCGCGTATATCTCAGGGTGCATTACCTCACCGACGTGGTGGTGGGAATGTTGCTCGGCACCGTGTGCGGCATCGCCTCCGTGATGCTGTTCAACGCCATCGTGCCGCCGGAAGTGTTTTACAATATCCAATACTGATACCGCAGATTCAGGGCTGCGCAGAGCTTTTTAACGGCTTTGCGCGGCTCTTTTGCTTTTCGACGAGTATAATATGCAATAAAGCGCTGAAAATCATTGATACATGGTATGGATGACCATAAAAATATCAACAAATTTCGCTTTTCTGTTGTATTCTTCCATAAAACGTGCTACATTATTATTAATAATATTTATATTATTATAAAAGGAGGAAAAACATGAAAAAGCTACTATCAGTGCTGCTGACAGTGTGCCTGTTGTTCTCAATGGTCACAGTGGCGGCAGTGAGTGTCGGCGCGGCGGAAACGTCCGGCGTTGTCGGCGCGGAAACAACAACGCTGACTCTGAAGCCTAACAGCGACTGGCTGAGCTCTAACGCTCGCTTCGCCGCCTATTTCTTTGGAGGCAGCACAGAAAAATGGGAAAATATGACAGCGGACAGCACCGGCACTGTTTACACCGTAACGGCGCCTTCCGATAATACGAACGTCATATTTTGCCGAATGAGTCCCCAGAATACCGCCAACAATTGGAACAACGTCTGGAATCAGACCGACGATTTAACGATTGCTGACGGTCGTGTTCCAAAACGCCATCCGCGTGTTTGTAGGCGCGGCGCTTCAAGACGCAGGCGCAAGCTACGCCTTTGCATGGACTTGGAACGAAGGCGAAAACGGCACATGGAGACCTATCGAAAAATATGCCTACCTTGCGGCGCGCGAGAACGTCCTGTTCGCGTTCTTCAACACAGACACGCCCGCTTGGGGCTCTCAGGTCGCCCAGACCGTTGACTTCAAGGTGAATAACGGCGACGAGCTCACGCTGACCACCGAAAAGAACGAAGAAGGCTACTATCTGGGCTATTGGGCTTCGGAGCAGCCTACCACCGAGGAACCTGCCACCGAGGAGCCTACCACCGAGGAACCTGCCACCGAGGAGCCCACTACTGAGGAACCGAAAACCGAAGAACCCACTACCGAGGAGCCTACCACCGAGGAGCCCACTACAGAAGAACCCACCACTGAGGAACCCG
>ONHJ01000117.1:0-8930 GCA_900317595.1 uncultured Eubacteriales bacterium
CGTAGACGGCATACAGTTCGACGACTACTTCTACCCGCCCGATACGGGCGATCAGGACAGCCGGCAGTATGAGGAATATGTTGACTCAATGCCGCAGGGCAAGGCGATGGACGTGCAGACGTGGCGCAGCTTTAACGTCGACCTGCTGCTGTCGGAGACATATCTGCGACTGCACCGGCGCTGCCCGGGCGTGGCGTTCGGGATTTCGCCGCAGGGAAACCTCGGCAACAACGCGTCGCTGAACGCCGATGTGGTCAACTGGTGCGCCAAAAAGGGCTTTTTGGACTACATCTGCCCTCAGCTCTATTTCAGCCTTGACAATCCGGCGCTCGGCTTTGAGCAGGCGCTGAGCGAATGGACGGCGCTCGATTACGCCGATGGGATCAGGCTGTACGCCGGGCTCGGCGCCTACAAAGCAGGCTCCGACGCGGACGAGGGAACATGGCTCGAGGACGACGATATCCTTGCGCGTGAGTATAATATTCTGAAAAAGAATAAAAAAGTCAACGGATTCATGCTCTACAGCTACGCGAGCCTGCACGATGAAAAGGCGCAAAAGGAGCTGGAAAATTTTAGGGTTTTAGTTGTCAGTTGACGGTTATCAGTTATTAGTTGACGGTTATTAGTTGTCAGTTGCGGGTCGCTTCGCTCCGGATTTGTAATGCCGCGGGTGTGGTTTTAAAGCACGGTTTCCTTAACTGTGTAGGGGCGAACCCATGTGTTCGCCCTGAGCGTTTGGATCATTTATAAATGTTTGGCGATAACGGTAACCCTCTGCCGTTACAGCGGGCGGACACGCGGGTCCGCCCCTACACAAAATACCGATGACTCCCGACCGCTACCTAAGGAATCCCCTGCGGCCCACGCAGCAGTCCTCGCCGGCTTCGGCCAGCTTTACCTTACATATCCTGCCGCAGAGCGAGGCGTCGGTCGAGAAAACGTGAACCGGCGTATAGTTTTTGGTGTAGCCCTCAAGATATCCGTGGCGCAGGCGCTCGAAGAGCACTTCCTCAGTCAGCCCGGTCTGTGTCCGCAAAAATTCTTTTCTGGAAATTTCAGTTGCCTCGATCATCGCTTTCGCGCGACGCTCCTTTTCGGCGGGCGAAACGTGACCGGGCATTTTTTCCGCTCGGGTGCCCTTTCTCACCGAATACGGGAAAACATGCACCTTCGCAAAGCCGATTTTCTTCACAAATTCAAGCGACGCCTGAAAATCCTCCTCGCTCTCGCCAGCGAAGCCGACCATCACATCGGTGGTCATGGCGGCATTCGGGAAGGCGGCGCGAAGGTCTGCGACGATCCTTTCATACTGCGCGCTGTCGTAGTGGCGGTTCATCGCCCTCAGCGTCTTGTCGCAGCCGCTTTGCAGTGAGAGGTGGAACTGCGGGCAGAACTTTTTCTGCGCCGCAAGCCGCGCGATAAGCGGCGCGTCCATCTGCTCCGGCTCGAGCGAGCCGAGACGCACGCGCTCGATGCCCTCTGTGGCGCAGGCTGCCTCGACCGCGTCGGCAAGGTCAAAATCCTCGCCCTGACCGTAGGCTGACAGGTTGATGCCCACCAGCACTACCTCGCGGTAGCCCGAACCCGCAACGGTCACAAGCTCCTTTTTCAGCTCCTCAAGCGGCTTTGAGCGCACTCTGCCGCGCGCGTATGGGATTATGCAGTAGGAGCAAAAGCGGTTGCAGCCGTCCTCGATCTTGATAAAGGCGCGCGTGTGCTCGCCGAAGGAGGACACGCTGAGGTTCTCGAATACCGCGCCCCGATCCATGTGGGCAGGTATCTCTATCATTTGAAGGCGGCTTTGCATGAACTCCCTTATCGCCGGGACGAGCCTGCCCCTTTCGCGGTTTCCGAGCACGATATCACAAGCCTCGAACGACTCGGTGTCGTCGGGAAACGCCTGCGGCATGCAGCCCGTGAGCACGATTATTCCGTCGGGATTCTGCCGCCGCACGCGGTGGATAAGCTTGCGGTTTTTCGCGTCGCTGACCGAGGTGACGGTGCAGGTGTTGATGACAGTGACGTCTGCCCTCTCCTTGTCCTCGGACAGCGTGAAGCCGTTGTGCAGCAGCTCCTCGCGCATCGCCTGCGATTCGTATTGATTTACCTTGCAGCCGAGCGTAAGTATATTAAAATTCATCTATTTGTTCTTCCTTTTTGGTTATATTATCGATTTTACCATATTTGCGTTTTTACCCTTGATTTCCGCATGAAAACATGCTAAAATATGATTACAACAATGTAAATAATTTGATTTTCATCATTATATGAGGTGTTTCCTATGTTTTCTTTACCTATCCGCGCTATCAACAAAAACGGTTTGATCGACATTTTTGAGACGTTGGCGCATTTTCCGAATATGGTGATGATGATACGTTCAGGCAACTACACCGTTGACGCGCACTCGCTTATCGGCGTGTTCTCGCTGGATATCAGCAAGCCGATCGAGCTTTTGCTGGAATGTGAGCCCGACGACGGTTTCAAAGACGCGATCGCGCGCTTCACTCCCGCAGCAGTACACTGAGCTTCAAACACAAGCCCTATGACCGAGGTCATAGGGCTTTTTTATTTCGGTAGATTGCACAGCTTTTGACCCGCCGTTGAAGCCGATATATATCAAAAAGACAATTTTGTATCACCCACAAGCGGCGGCAGCAAGGCAAATCAAGAATTCTTGTTGACCTTGTGAGTGGGCTTGAGATTCTGTGTCTTTTTCTGGCGGTCGGCGATCTCAGCCAAGACCTCCTCGAGCGGTATGCCCTGATCGACCATCATAACGATGAGGTGATAGAGCAGGTCGGCGATCTCATAAATGGTCTCGACATGGTCGCCGTTTTTCGCGGCGATTATGGTTTCGGCACATTCCTCGCCAACCTTTTTGAGTATCTTGTCGATGCCCTTGTCCAGAAGATAGCACGTATAGGAATTCTCGATAGGGTTATCCCGTCTGTGCTCGATCGTTCTGTAAAGGTTAGTTAGAACTAATTTTTCTTGGTCTGCCATAAAAAATTCCTCCTATAGTAATTTTTTGAAGAAACATGAGTGATTGCCGGTGTGGCACGCCGCGCCTGTCTGCTCCACGGTTATGAGCAGCGTGTCGTCGTCGCAGTCGGCGAAAACATCAAAAACCTTTTGATAATGCCCCGAGGTCGCGCCCTTGTTCCACAGCTCGCGGCGGCTGCGCGACCAGAACCAGGTGTAGCCCGTTTCAAGCGTTTTTTGAAGGCTTTCGCGGTTCATATAGGCGAGCATCAGCACCTCGCCGGTGGATTTTTCCTGCACGATCGCGGGAATAAGGTCTGATTTTATAAAATATTTTTCCAGATCCATCAGATTTTCCTTGTCATTTCTATCGCCTGCTTCAAGTCCAGCGTGCCGCTGTAGATCGCCTTGCCGCAGATGGCGCCGTATATGTCCAGATCGGACAGATTGATGATATCCTTTAGCACCGCCACGCCTCCGCTGGCGATTATGTCGCAGCCGACCTCGTGAGTCAGGTCGTCAAGCTGCTTAAGATTGGGACCCGAGAGCATTCCGTCCTGATCGATGTCGGTGAAGATGATGGTGCGCACGCCGACGTCCTCCATGCGCTTGGCAAGCTCGATGTAGTTGATCTCGCTGTTGTCGAGCCAGCCCTCCGCCCTGACCATGCCGTCCTTGGCGTCGATGCCGACAGCGATCTTCTCGCCGTAGGCAAGCACCGCGTCGCGCACAAGCTGAGGGTCTTTCACGGCGGCAGAGCCGAGGATGACCCTGTCGATGCCGCGGCTGAGGTAGTAGTCGATCGCCGCCATGCTGCGGATGCCGCCGCCAACCTCAACACGGAGCCCCGACGACTTTGCCACGTCGGCGATAAGATCGGCGTTGATGAGCTTTGCGTCCTTGGCGCCGTCGAGGTCGACCATGTGCATCCACTGCGCGCCTGCGTCGGCGAAGCTCTGCGCCGCGAGATACGGCGATTCGGCGACCTTCTGCGCGGTTTCGTAAACGCCCTTTTGCAGGCGCACGCAGTTGCCGTCCTTTATGTCGATCGCGGGTAGGATTATCATTTACAACACTCCTTTTGTTGAAAGAGGCTTGCCGCTGTCGTTGCGCTTCACCGCCGCCTTAAGGGCGTGCGCCGCGGCCTTATAGAGCGCCTCGGTGATGTGGTGGGAGTTGTCGCCGTAGAGGGCTTTGAGGTGCAGGGTTATGCCGGCGTTGAAGGCAAGTGCGCGCATGAACTCAACGGTCATGGCGCAGTCGTAGCCGCCGCAGCGCTCCTGCGGAAAATCGGCGTCGAACACCAGAAACGGTCTGCCGCTGACGTCGACCGACGCGAAGGCGAGCGCCTCGTCCATCGGCACATAAAAGCTGCCGAAGCAGCCCGAAGCCGCCGTGGGTCGCAAAGGAGTTGAGCATATGGTCAAAGAATCCGACGCCGGTGTTGACGCTGACTTCTCCCCCGTCAAGGCTGAGGGTGAGGTCGATGTCGGTTTCTTTGGTTTTTCTTTGAACGGTCGCTTCTCTCATCGGGTCACCTCGAAAAATTCATTCAGCGCGTCCAGCACGGCGTTCACTTCCGCCTCTGTGCCGGCGGTTATGCGCAGGTTTTCGCCCATCAGGCGCACAACGATCGACCTGTCCTTCAAAAACTCCCAGATCTGCCGTGAGCAGCCGGTTTTTACAAAGACAAAGTTTGCGACGCTGCTGTAGACGGTGACGCCGTCCTGCGCCTCGGCGATTCTTACAAGTCCATTATACAATAATTCTTTGTTCCTGACAATTGTTTTTTGGCGATTTTTTAAATAATCTTTTTGTCGGAAAATGATCTCGCCGAACGCCTGAGAAACGCTGTTGACGTTATAGGGCGATTTGACCGCCTGAATGGCGCGGGTGATGGTGGGATTTGCAACCGCGAAGCCCAGCCGCAGCGCCGCCGAGCCTACGAGCTTTGAGGCGGTGCGGAAGATGATGAGGTTGGAGAATTCGGCGATCCTGTCGAGCACGCTCTCTGTCCAGAAATCCATATAAGCCTCATCCAAAATCACCAGCGCGTCGACGGAGCCGACAAGCTTTTCAGCCTCGGAGCGGGTTATGCCCTTGCCGGTGGGATTGCAGGGATTTGAGAAAAGCACCAGCTTGATATTCTCGGCGTTGATTTTCGCGATCAGCGCGTCGACGTCGATCTCGAGATCCTCGTCCTTGTAAAAGGTCTCGCACTCGACCTCGCAGATGGAGGAATAGAAGCGGTACATCGAAAAATCCGGAGAGACGACAAGCATTTTGTCGCCCTTTTCCAAAAATGCGGACTCGATCAGAAATATCAGCTCGTCGGAGCCGTTTCCGGCGGTGACAAAGGAGGGATCGACGCCGTAATATTCCGCGAAAGAACCGACAAGGCGCGTCGCCAGCGGGTCGGGGTAGCGGTTGAAGTCGATCTCCTTAAGCCTTTCGCAGAGCTGCGCCCGGACGTCGTCGGGCAGGTTGTCGGGACACTCGTTGGCGTCCAAGCGTATGGCGTAGGTGCCGCTGATAGGCTCATACGGCACAAGATTTTTGATTTTATCGTTAAGCCGGTACATAGGATCCTCTTTTTTAGTTGAGAGTTGAGAGTTGAGAGTTGAGAGTTGAAATCAAAAATAAATTATTAATTATAAACGATCTAAAATCTGACTTTGATCGAATTGGCGTGCGCGGTCAAGCCCTCGGTGTCGGCGAAGCGGATTATATCCTCAGCGTCGGCTCTCAGCGCCTCCTCGGTGTAGTAGATGAAGCTCGACTTTTTGATGAAGCTGTCGACGGAAAGCGGCGAGAAAAAGCGCGCGGTTCCGCCGGTGGGCAGGACGTGGTTGGGTCCCGCGAAATAGTCGCCGAGCGGCTCGGGGCTGTAGTTGCCGAGGAAAACAGAGCCGGCGTTGTCAAGCTTGCCCACGTATTCCATCGGGTTCTCGCAGCACACCTCAAGGTGCTCGGGCGCAAGCTCGTTGGCGAAATCGATCACCTGCGAGATATCGCTGCACACGATGATCGCGCCGAAGTTGTCAAGCGAGCTTTCGATGATCTCTTTTCTTTCAAGGCTCTGCACCTGACGCGCGATCTCCGCCTTGGTCTGCTCGGCGAGCTCGGCGGAATCGGTCAGCAGAATGGACGAGGCGAGCCTGTCGTGCTCTGCCTGACTCATCAGGTCGGCGGCGAGGAACTTGGGATCGGCGGTCTTGTCGGCGACGATCAGTATCTCGCTGGGGCCGGCGATCATGTCGATGTCAACGGTGCCGTAGAGCAGCTTTTTGGCGGTCGCCACGAAGATGTTGCCGGGGCCGACGATCTTGTCGACCTGCGGAACGGTCTCGGTGCCGTAAGCCATCGCCGCCACCGCCTGCGCGCCGCCCATAAGAAAGATTCGGTCGACGCCCGCGATTTTAGCCGCGGCGATTATGTTTGGATTGGGCGTGCCGTCCTTCTGCGGAGGCGTACACATCACGATCTCCTGCACGCCCGCTATCTTGGCGGGAACGGCGTTCATCAGAACGGACGACGGATATGCCGCGGTGCCGCCGGGAACGTAGATGCCGACGCGCTTTAAGCCGCGCACGCGCTGACCCATGATCACGCCGTTGGGCTTGGTGGTCAGCCAGCTCTGCTGCACCTGCCTTTTGTGGAAGTCGGCTATGTTCGCCGCCGCCTTTTTCACGGTCTCGATATACTCCGGATCGCAGCGCGCGATCAGGCTTTCGATCTCGGCAGGGTCGATCTCGGCGCGGTCGGGAGCCTTGCCGTCGAATTTAACGGTGTATTCGCGCACGGCGGCGTCGCCGTTTTCGCGCACGTTTTCAAGGATCTCCGCCACAACGGGGATCACGTTTTTATCGGAGCTTTGCGCCCTTTTTTTAAGATAACTTATGAACTCATATTCCTTCCTGCCGTCGGCAAGCACTGTGGTTATCATCTTGTCACTTCCTCCAGTTTCTTTTGCAGGGCTTCGATCTCCTGCTTGCGCAGCTTAAGGCTGGCGGTGTTCGCGATCAGGCGCGCCGAGATGTCGGTGACCCACTCGATGACCTCCAAGCCGTTGGCTTTAAGTGTGGAGCCGGTTTCAACTATGTCGACGATGCCGTCGGAAAGCCCCACCAGCGGCGCCAGCTCGACGCTGCCCTCGATCTTGATGATGCGCACGTCCATGTTTTTGTCGTCGAAAAACGCGCGCGTCACGTTGGGATATTTTGTGGCGATGGTTTTTGTGTTATAGCCGCCGTAAAAATCGCTGTCTTTTTTGGTGGCGAGGGCAAAGCGGCATTTGCCGAAGCCCAGATCGAGCAGCTCATAAAAGGCGCTGCCGTGCTCGAGAATGGTGTCCTTGCCGACCACGCCGAGGTCGCATACGCCGTGCTCGACATAGGTTATCACGTCCGCCGCCTTTGCGAGAACGACCTCGAAATCGTTGTTCCCGATGGGCAGGATCAGCCTTCTGCCCTTGTTTTTGACTTCGTCGCAGTTGTAGCCGATCTTTTCAAGCAATTCGATTGTATTTTTTTCAAGTCTGCCCTTTGTCAGGGCGATGCGTAAAGGCTTCATTTGTCTGTCGCTTCTCCTACCGTCATTACTTTCGCGATGCCGCGCCGCGCGGCGAAGGCACGGGTTTCCTCGATCGTGGGCAGCACGCTGAACTGCGCCTTTACGCCCACGCTGTTGAGGCGTTCAGCCTCGGCGATCGCCTGCATTTCGCAGCCGTCGGGCGCGAAGATAAGCACCGCCGGGTTGTCGGCATAGCTTACGCTCTCGTCGGCAAGCGTTTTCAGGGTGACCGCGTCGGTGTCGATGGCAAAGCCGGCAGCGCCCATAGGCACGTCGAACTCCGAGAGCAGCTCGTCATATCTGCCGCCCGAGAGCACCGCGTCGCCGATGCCGTTGATATAGCCGGTGAACACCACGCCGGTGTAATAGTCGTTGCGCTGAACCAGGCCGAGGTCGATGATGAGCTTGTCGCCCAGACCGAGCGAGGTCAGGTTGGCGTAGATGGTATGCAGATAGTCGAGCGCCTGAGCCGCCTTTGTGCCCTCGCAGATGGCGCGCGCCTCGCCGATGACCTCCTCGCCGCCGAACAGCGACGGCAGGCGGCGGATAGCGGAAACCGCGCGTGACGGCTCCAGCTTATCGAGCAAATTGTTGAGGGCGGAATAGTTTTTGCCCTCGATGGACAATCTTATTTTTTCTTTATAAGAATCATTGATATCAAGCTCCGCGGAAAGCGCGTCAAACACGCCGGCATGACCCAGCTCGATGCGGAAATCGCGCGCCACAGCCTTCATCGCCTGAACGGCGGTGGTGATGATCTCAAGGTCGGCGCGCAGACCCTGAACGCCTAGCAGCTCCACGCCCATCTGCATCATTTCGTTGCGCCTGCCGGTCAGCGTGGGATTGCTGCGGTACACCGCCTGCTTGTAATAAAGCCGCACCGGCATGACGTTGTTTTGCAGGCGGGTGGACACCATGCGGGCTATCGGCAGTGTGGAATCGGGACGCGCCACCATCAGCCTGCCCTTGTTGTCGGTCAGCTTGAACATTTCCTCCTGAGAAATGCCGCTGCACGGCAGAGAGAAAACGTCGTAAAACTCTATTCCCGGGGTGATGACCTTTTTGAAGCCCCGCGATGTGAATACGGATTCGATCCGCCCGCAGACGTCGTCCATCGCCGAACACTCGGCGAACAGAAAGTCCTTCATGCCCTCGGGCGTCATTTTTAAATATCTTTTCATATACTTCCTCGCTATGCGCTTTAGTGTGCTAATATATTACCATAAGAAAGCGTTCTTGTCAAGAGCAGGTTTTTGGGGAGCGCGTCGGCGCAGGAACCCCCCGACGCCTTCGGCGTCGACCCCCTTGGGAAAGGGGGTCTGAAGGCTGCGGGTTCACCGACACAGGCAATGTCGTCAACTTAAGGATTGTATAAG
>ONHJ01000117.1:8947-9648 GCA_900317595.1 uncultured Eubacteriales bacterium
CTTATCCCCGCAATGAATTGCGGGGACGGAGCGACGAGGGCGTCGCTCCCTACAGTGATTAACCAAACTTTTCTTTTCGATTGAAGGGAGCGACGCTCTTTTCCGCGCACGCGGCATTACAAATCCGGAGCGAAGCGATGCGCAACCGACTGCCAAATCCGCTTAGTTGTTCTTTCCTATCTTATCGTTGAAATTCTCGGTTTCCTCTTCCTCATTCTGCTCCTCCTCTTTGCCGAGATGCAGCAGCTTTTGCAGCTTTTTACGCTGCTCGGCTTCCTTTTCCGCGCGCAAGCGGCGCTGCTCCTCGGCGATCTCGGTGTAGTTGAGCACCTTGAAATCGAGCGCCTCCTGAGCGATCTTGCCCTTTTCCTCGATTTTGTTGCGGGCTCTTTTGGCGACGAGCGTATAGATCACCGCATAGATCGGAGCTCCGAGCACGCAGCCGAGCATACCGAAAAGCGCTCCGCCGACAATGACGCTGAAAAGCACCCAGAAGCTCGAAATCCCGAGCTGGTTGCCGATGATGTTGGGCTTGAGGATGTTGCCGTCGATCTGCTGCAGCACGATCATTATAACAATGAACCACAGCGCGAGCCACGGATCGATAAGCAGCAGAATGAAGCCGCTGGGTATCGCTCCGATAAACGGTCCGAAGAACGGAATGATGTTGGTCACTCCGCAGATGACCGCGATGAGCGCGG
>ONHJ01000034.1 GCA_900317595.1 uncultured Eubacteriales bacterium
GACTCATGGTATGCTTCCGATAAATACTTTGTTTACAAAATAGGCGAAGGCGAAGCGGACGTATTTTCTACTTATCAAAAGTAAACAGCTTTAAAAAATCAGCCTGTTCGATCGGGCTGATTTTTTCATGCCGGCAAAAAGCTCATAGTATAATCCCGTTTTCGTCGGCGAAAAACAAAAATGAGAGCTCGGCTCAAAACGCTTGAGTCGGCTTTTTAACTTTCAACTTACAACTTTCAACTTTCAACTCAAATTAGTCATTATCACCAAAAACATATGTGAAACTTTGTATTGTGCAAATAAGCATATTTCTTTTACAGAAATATATTACTGGGCATATTTGATAAAATATAGTTATCATATTATGTGAAACTATGAAATTCTATACACAGGAGTGATAATATGAAATTCAAAAAGTCATTGTCGTTGCTGCTTTCAGCGGTAATGGTCATGGGCTCGGCGACCTTTGTCGCCAACGCTGTCACCGTTGACAGCGAGCCGGTCGGCTATTACAACCAAAACACGCTGGAAACCGAAGCAAGAGCGGCGTCGTCTACAAAGGATTTCGGCGCGACTTACAGCGCGGCTTCCACCACATGGAAGACTTGGTCTCCTTCGGCGACTTCTGTGAAGCTCAAGCTCTACAGAACAGGATCCGACAACGAGGCGGGTGCGGGTGCGATCGGTGAATATCCGATGACCAAGGACAGCGCGGGCATTTGGTCCACCACTCTCCAAGGCGATCATAAGAATGTTTACTACACCTATCTCGTAACTGTCAACGGCACCACGAACGAGACCCAGGACGTCTATTCAAAGGCGACCGGCGTCAACGGCAACCGTTCGATGGTAGTCGATCTCGATTCCACCGATCCCGAGGGCTGGGATACCGACAATCATGTTTTCCAGGCGACCCCGACCTCTTCCGTCGTTTGGGAGGTCCATGTGCGTGACTTCTCGATCTCGAAGGATTCAGGCGTAAGCGAGGAAAACAAGGGCAGATACCTTGCCTTCACCGAGGGCGGCACCACACTGAACGGCGCGCCCGGCGGCATGTCCACCTGTGTCGACTACCTTGTTGAAAAGGGCGTCAACACCGTACAGCTTCAGCCTGTCTACGACTTCGGCTCGGTCAATGAGGCGGTGGCTTCCTCCTCATCCAACCGCAACTGGGGCTATGACCCCATCAACTACAATGTTCCCGAGGGCTCCTATTCCTCCAACCCCTATGACGGCAACGTGAGGATCAAGGAGTTCAAGCAGATGGTGCAGGCTCTGCATGACAGAGGCATCACCGTCGTTATGGACGTTGTTTACAACCACACCTATGTTTCCGACGGCTCCTGCTTCAGCAAGACCGTTCCCGGTTACTACTACAGAATGACCGCCGCCGGCAAGTATTCCAACGGCTCCGGCTGCGGCAACGAAACCGCCTCGGATAAGCTGATGTTCCGCAAGTATATGGTAGATTCCTGCAAATACTGGGCTGAGGAATATCACATCGACGGCTTCCGCTTCGACCTTATGGCGCTGCATGATGTCACCACCATGAACGAGATCCGCTCCACGCTCAACGGCCTGCAGAACGGCTCCAAGATCCTGATGTACGGCGAGCCCTGGGCCGGCGGTTCCTCTCAGTGCCCCAACCCCTGCACCCAGTCCAGAGCGACCTCTCTCGACGCGGGCGTAGGTATGTTCAACGACCAGTACCGCGACGCCATCAAGGGCAGCACCGACGGCGCTGACGGCAACTTCATCCAGGGCAGCGAGACCGATACCGGCAAGATCGTTTCCGGCATCAACGGCAAGAGCTTTGCCGCCAAGGCTCCCGCTCAGACCGTAGCCTACGCCGACGCTCACGACAACCTCATTCTCTGGGACAAGCTGACCAAGTCCAACGGCTCCACCGCCTACACCGGCACCGCCCAGAACATCCAGAATCAGGTCATCGGCGTCATGGCGCTGCTCACCACCTCTCAGGGAATCCCGTTTATGACCGCCGGCTCCGAAATGGGCCGCACCAAGAACGGCAACGCCAACAGCTATAACGCCAGCGACGCTGTCAACGAGATCACCTGGAAGCGCGCGCAGGATATGCCCAATCTTCCCGCTTGGTACAAGATGCTGGTCACTCTGCGCACCAACATGAGCCCCATCAACAGCAACAGCTTCGTTTCGCCCGCCTATGCGTCCGCGCAGGGTCACGTCATCGCCTACACCTACACAGGCGGCTCGGGCGACTGGAGCAAGGTTTGCGTACTTTATAACAACGATTCCTCCGCTTACACCATTTCCGGTCTCGGCGCGTCAAGCTGGACGGTCGTCGGCAACAGCGTTGCGGGCAGCTCCATTTCAAGGACAGGCGCCGACATCAACGGCATCGGCACCCTGAACAGCAGCTCCGTTTCCGTTCCCGGAAAGGGCACCGTCGTTCTGGTCAGCGGCAGCAAGACCATCAACGAATCCTTCGGCACCCTCACCGTTAAGCATCAGACCGAAGGCGGCACCGTTATCAAGACCCAGAACGCAAAATACCGCGCCGGCAACACCTATCGCGCTCTGCCCGATTCCACGATCCTGTTCAGCCGCGCGCTGGTCAGAACCGAGGGCGCTCCCTCCGGCACCGTGACCGCGAACAGCACCAACACCGTCACCTTCGTCTACAGCGACAGCGCTATCAAGGACGGCTACCTCACCGTAGATTATGTTGACGGCACCGGCGCTGTAATCAAGGAAAGCGCAAAGAGCCACCTCAAGCAGGGCGACGCCTACAACGTATCCGCGCCCGTTATCCAGGGCTATGAGCTCGATACCTCCAAGTATCCCTCAGGCACGGTTGGCACCTTCGACGGCGAGGACAAGGTCATCACCTTCAACTATAAGAAGCTCGCGGCATCAAGCGCGACCGTTCACTACTACAACACCAACAACTGGAAGCGCGTCCGCATCTATTCCTACACCGACACCGGCGAGAACCCCAACGGCAAGTGGGACAACTCCACCATCATGGACGCTGACAGCAGCCTCGGCAGCGGCTGGTTCACCGCCACTGTTCCGGCTCCCAGCGCATACGTCATGTTCCACTACGGCGGCTCTCAGGAGCCCGGTCAGGGTGAGCAGGGCTACCTTGCGGCCGGTGAGATCTGGGTAAAGAACAAGGTCGTCACCTTCAACACCGTAATCAAGACCAGCCACATCGATCTGGCGACCGGTCAGAAGATCGCTCCCGATGTTGAGCAGACCGCCTCTAAGGTCAACGAGGACGGCACCTACACCACCAAGGCTATCGACGGCAGGACCGACGTCATCGTTCCCGGCAACGCAAACGGCAACTATACGCCCGGCGTTATCAACGTGGTTTACTTCTACACCGGCAGCACCGAGCCGACCACAGAGGAGCCCACTACCGAGGAGGTCACGACGGAAGAGCCCACCACCGAAGAGCCCACCACCGAGAATCCCAACGGCGTGCTGATCGGCGATGTTACCCGCGACGGCACCATCGACATCAATGACGCGACCGCCATTCAGAAGCATCTTGCCGAGCTTGCCGCGCTTACCGGCGACGCCGTGACAGCGGCTGACTGCGACGGCGACGGCAGGATCTCCATCAAGGACGTCACTCTGATCCAGAAGTATCTGGCTGAGTATGTTGATGAGATCGGCAATGTCGGCAGAAAGGTCTAAAATCCCGACAGATCAAGACAAATCAATAAACAAGACACGCGCGGCATTTGCCGCGCGTTGTTTTTTTGAGGAAAACTGTCATAAATCGCAATATTGTAATGAAAAAACCGTTGACATCATATTTATGATAGTCTATAATTAATCTGTAAAACTATACTAATTTACTTTTCAAGGAGTGTGCATTATCGTGCTTTATGATGAAAACTTACTCAACGGTGAACAGCAAAAAATCGAGGACTGCTATAAGCAGATCGGATTGCGTTATTACGCCTACTATAAAGACGATCCCGCGCCTGAGTTTATGGATCTGATCGCGGCTATTCGTGAGAGCAAGCGCGTGATGTCGGAGCATCGCGCCGAGGTGCTGCGTGCCAACGGAAAAATGATCTGCCCCAACTGCGGTCAGCAGGTGGCAATTACCGCGATGTTCTGCACAAGCTGCGGTCTGCGCATCCGTCAAGCCGACGCTCCCGCTCCTGCGGCAGCTCCGGTCGCGGCAGCCGCGGTCGGCGCCGCTGTTGCCTCAGTCGCACCGGCGATCCCTTCCGTTCCCGACCTTATCCCCGACATTCCCGACGCCCCCGCTGTTGAGGAGCCTGTAGTCGAGGAGCCTGTAGTCGAGGAGCCTGTAGTCGAGGAGCCTGTTGTTGAGGAGCCTGTAGTCGAGGAGCCCGCAGTCGAGGAGCCCGTAGTCGAGGAGCCTGTTGTAGAGGAGTCCGTTGTCGAAGAACCTGTAGTCGAGGAGCCTGTTGTAGAGGAGCCTGTAGTCGAGGAGCCTGTTGTCGAGGAGCCCGCTGCCGAGGAGCCTGTGATCGAAAAAATCGTCTCGGATGACTTGGGCTTTGAGGAGCCTTCATTCGACGCGCTTCCTGTCAGTATGCTGGACGCCGCTCCGACAAGGATTTTCGATCCGAAGGCGGATGAACCCGACGATGATATCCCGATGATCCCCGAGCCGAAGCCGTCATTTGAGAAAGCCGAGCCCGAGGCCGCTGAGCAGTCGGTCTGCCCCAAATGCGGCACCGCTCTGCCTCCCGACTGCGCCTTCTGCATAGAGTGCGGAGCGCCGATAGCTTCGCGCCGAAACGAGCAGCATGAGATTTATTCCGACAGCACCATGCGCTTCTGCACCGAGTGCGGCATGCGCATCACCGACCCCGAGGCGGTGTTCTGCAACAATTGCGGCAACCGTCTTGACAGCTCCGCCGGCGGCAAAGCGGTCGAGCCCACTCCTTCCGCTCCTTCGGAAAAGCGCTGTCCGTTCTGCGGCTTCACCACCTCCGACCCGGAGATGATGTTCTGCATCGAATGCGGCTCTAAATTGATGTGATGAGAGAGAAAGCTATGTCAAATTATTGTGGGAATTGCGGTCTTCCTCTTGATGAAAACAACAGATGCTCGCTGTGCGACGATATCTCGGATTCTCTCGACGCGCTCGAGATCGACGAAAGCGCGCCGCTGCTGGAAATCCGGCAGGAAGCCGCCGCAGCCGAGGCGCCTCGGGTGGAGTATACTCTGCCGCCTGCGCCGCCCGCTCCCAAAAAGAGCAGGTCGAACGCCGTGCTGCTGATCGTCGCGATAGTGCTTGCGACATGCGCGGTCTGCCTGGCGGTGATCGCCGCGTTCCGCTTTCACTGGTTCGGCTTGGGCGAAGAAAGCCCGGACGAAAGCCCTGCGGTGACGGAAACCACCGCGGTCACGCTGCCTGTGATAACGCCGCTGACCGAGCCCGCCGAAGAGACTTCGGAACCGACCGACAGCGCCGACGCGACTCAAGCCGACACTGCCGAGGAAACGACAGAAGAATCCGGCGCGGACGCTCCACAGCAGACGACCTCGGAGGATTCAAACGGGATTCTGCACTTCTTTGAGCAACTGAAAAGCCCGTTTGTTCACGGGATAATGTAATACCGCTAACATCTGTTTAAAGATCACAGCGTTTAATTGAAAACAGTATAAATCCGGTTTTTAAGGAGAAATAACGATGGCAAAATTCTGCGGAAGATGCGGTTCGCCGCTCAATTCTCAGGGGCTTTGCCCCAATTGCGCGCCCAAAGCGGCGCAGTCTCCGGCTGTGACGCCTGCTGCTCCGGCTGCCGCTGCACAGACCGTCAAGCCCGAGAAAAAGAAAAACAAGCTGAAAATAATTATCCCCGTCATAGCTGGATCGCTGGTCGTAATAGGAGCGCTGGTTTTCTGCGCGATATTTTTCAAATGGTTCGGCGGTACTTCTGAGGAAAAGCCCTCAAAGGATGTTGTCACCTCTCAGCTTCAGGCGGTTTCAAAAACCTCTTACGGAACGATGTGTGGTCGTTACAACTTGGATCTGGTGACCTCCGAGGAGCAGCTTTTGGAAAACACTATGCTCGGAGAGGAAAGAGTTGATCCGCGCATGGCTCAGGACGGCGACACGTTTTACGGCGTTGTTTCCGATAAGGTCGACGCTTGGCGCAAGGTGACGGTCACCGGCAAAACGAGCGCAACAACAGACATCTGGGTGTCCGAGCAGCAGCTTGACGACAGCATTCTCTGCTTTAAAGCCGGAGACTCCAAAATCCACGTCAGAGATATGGGTATATTTTTTGCCGACGGCGATTGGGTCTATTCCTATGTAGCCGGCAGCCTTGAGTGGAGGACGTCTCATCAGGAGCTGAATTACCGGATCGTGCGCGCCTCCAAGGACGGCAAAACGATCGAGTTCGTAGGCGATGAAACCGTTCGCGCGTGCGAATGTGTCGTGTATAACGGCTGGATATATTACGTGGACAACGGCTATGTTTACGACGGCAAAGCGATGTCGACCGACGAGAGCCGAGTGGGTATCTACAAGATGAAATGCGACGGCAGCGGAAAAACCTGCCTTTACAGCGAGTTCAAGCCGACCATGGGCTATGACTATGGATATTACGGCAACGCCGGCAACCTGACTCTGTATAACGGAAAGCTCTATTTTGACGATTTTTCCGACGGCAGCTCCTCCTTGGCGCGTATAAACCTCGACGGCTCCGGCTATGAGCGCCTGACGGTCAATATCCCGTGCGACAGCTTTGCGATCGATCCCGAGAACGATATGCTTTATTTTGTCGAGGGAAAGTGTCACAACGCGTCTCAGAACGCCGCGAAGCTTTATAAGCTCGATCTCGGCAGCAGGGAATTAAACATACTCGGCGGATGGGTCTTATCATATTCGGCAAACCCGATCGCCGTCGTTGACGGATATCTTTATACTTACCGCATGACTTCATCAGAGGTCAGACGGCTCGATATTTCGGCAAATAAAGCCTACTTCGCCGAGATAAAGTACGAACAGACCTTTAAGCAAGACCCTGTCACTAAACGCCGCTATATGGCAGCGGCAGACCCGACGATAAAGTGGATCGAACTGGATGAAAGCTCCAGATTATAAGCGGGTTCAGCTATGCAGGGGATAGAGAAAGAAAAAAGAAAAGCCGCCGTCGGCGTCGCCTTTTCCGGCGGAGGGCTTCAGGGGCTGGCGCACATCGGCGCGGTCAGGGCGCTGTATGAGCTGGGCATCCGGCCGCAGTTTGTCGCGGGCAGCAGCTCGGGCGCGTCGATCGCCGCCCTGACGGCAATGGGCTGCACGCCGGACGAAATGCTCCGCTTCGCGCGCAAATACCGAAAGTCCGTCGCGGAATTCCACACCGGGACCGCGATGCGGCAGCTTGCGGCTATGAAGCTTAAAAACAACGGCAAGGACGGGCTGCGCGACAGCGGCATTATTTCCGAAATATTTCAAAAGATAATGGCGGAAAAGGGGATACGCGGCTTTCGCGATCTGCCGATAAATCTGTCTGTCTGCGCCGCAGACACACGCACCACCGACGAGTGCATTTTCACAACGAACGAGGAATACCTGCAAAACAAGCATATCCGCTATATCACAGGCGCGCCGCTTGAGCTTGCGGTGCGCGCGGCAATGAGCTTTCCGGGGCTGTTTACGAGCTGCGACTACAAGCAGTTCAACCTGATCGACGGCGGCGCCAAGGACAACCTGCCCGTCAGGATCCTGCGCGATATGGGCGTGGGCAAGGTGATCGCGCTCGGCTTCGACATCAGCGGCTACAAGCCCGCAACAGGGCTTTCGGGAATGTTGGGCGTGGTATGGCGGGCGCTCGATCTGTATTCAGTCGACAGCACGCGCGCCTCGATGAAGCTTGCGGATTGCTGCGTCCAAATCAAAAACAGCTCCGCCGCGATCTTTTCGATGAACGACCTCGACCTGACCGTCAGGGAGGGCTACGACGCGGTGATGAAAGCAAAGGACAGGCTGGCGGGTATTATTAATGCGTAAATCGTAGCGACCTTTAACCGATAACTGCCAACCGACTACTGACAACTAAACCAAACAGTCTTCTTTTATTGCGGAAGGCTGTTTTTTTCTGCCCTTGAACACATTCCGCCTTCCGCAATATTATGTACCGAGGTGAAGGTGATGAATGTTGTGTCTTATGTGATAGTTATGGTTTTAGCGGTGATCGGCTTGGCTTCGCTGCTGCGCGCGCTGTCGCTGCGGCTGTTCCGGCTCAAAGACGACGGCACCGTGCTCTATATAACGCACATCAGATCCGGGAGCGAAAACGCCGAGTTCGTGCTGCGCAGCGCGCTGTCACGGCAGCGGTGGTGCGCGGGCTTTTCGCGAGGGATAGTGTGCGTGGACTGCCCGCTTGACGAAAAAACGCGCAGGATATGCGAGGGCGTTTGCCGCGAATACGGCTTTCACACGCTGATGACCAAGGAGGAATTTCTGAAATCACTTGATTAATCGGGTGAAAATGGAGTATAATAGGAGAAGTATGATGAACCGGGTGTGTTTATGCAAAACGAAAAGCTGCTCCAACTTGAGGGCGTTGTGGAAAATATAGTGTACCGTAACGACGAAAACGGCTACACAGTGCTCGAAATATCCGACGGCGAAGATTATATTACCGCCGTGGGCATCATGCCGCTTGCCAACGCGGGCGACACGGTGGTGCTGACGGGCGGCTTTACCGAGCACCGCAGCTACGGACGGCAGTTTGCCGCCAAGGCGTGCGAGGTGCGCCGCCCCACCGAAACCGCGGATATCCTGCGCTATCTCTCCTCGGGCGCCGTCAAGGGCGTCGGACCGTCCACCGCCAAGCGGCTTGTGGAGGCGTTCGGCGAGAGCACGCTCGAGGTCATGGAAACTCAGCCCGAGCGCGTCGCGCAGCTTCGCGGCATATCCTCAGAAAAGGCGCTCGAGTTTTCAGCCCAACTCAAATCAAACGCCGGCATCCGCACGCTGATGCTCTATCTCGGCGAATATGGCATTTCAAACGCCTCTGCGGTCAACATATTCAACCTTTTGGGAACGGGCAGCGTGGAGCGCATCAAGGAGAATCCCTACATCCTCTGCCAATACGGGCTGGGAATCCCGTTTGAGCGCGCCGATTTTATCGCCAAGCGTGAAAATATGGAGAGCGACAGCGGCGTCCGCGTCCGCGCCGGCTGCGCCTATGTGCTGCGCCACAACGAGGGCAACGGTCACACATGCCTGCCCAAGGACAAGCTTATCGAAACCACGGCGCGGTTTTTGAACGTCGGCGCCGACCGCGTGACCGAGTGCTTGGAGGAAATGCTCTTTGACCGCAGCCTGATAGCCGACAGCATCGGGGACAGGGATTTTGTTTTCACGCCTCAGCTCCACCTAAATGAAATGTACATAGCGTCGCGCCTTAAGCTGCTGATGTCGTTTCCCGCCGAACAGGAAAAGAACATCGACAGCGCGATTTCGGCGCTGGAACGCCGCAACGCCATCGAATACGCCGCGCTGCAAAAGCAGGCTATAATTTCCGCGCTGACAGAGGGCATACTTGTGCTGACAGGCGGCCCCGGAACCGGCAAAACCACCACCCTCAACGCGATAATAAAAATACTGCTTGACCGCGGCAAAAAGGTGCTGCTTGCCGCGCCCACCGGCAGAGCCGCGCAGCGCATGAGCGAGCTTACCGGCGAGGAAGCCAAGACGCTTCACCGCCTGCTCGAGGTGAGCTGGGACAAGCATGACAACCCGGTTTTCAATAAAAACGAGCGCAATCAGCTTAAGTGCGACGCGCTGATAATCGACGAGGTCTCGATGGTGGATTGCTGTATCTTCGAGAGCGTGATGCGCGCCCTGCCCATCGGCTGCCGCCTGATACTTGTGGGCGATTCCGACCAGCTTCCGTCGGTAGGCCCCGGCAATGTCCTCGGCGATATGATCGACAGCGGCATTATCCCCGTCGTCAGGCTGAACGAGATATTCCGTCAGGCGCAGCAGAGCCTGATCGTCACCAACGCCCACAAGATAGTCAACGGTCAAATGCCGGTGCTCAACAAGACCGACAGGGATTTCTTTTTCATCTATAAGCCCGTAAAGAGCGAGGTCACCGGGATCATCACCGACCTATGCCAAAACCGCCTGCCAAAGGCGTACGGTTATTCGCCGTTTGAGAACATACAGGTGCTTTGTCCGTCCAAAAAAGGCGAGCTCGGCACCGCCGAACTGAACCACAGGCTGCAGGCGAAGCTTAACCCTCCCGATGAAGCCAAGGCTGAGGCGGTGATCGGCGCGCGCACCTTCCGCGAGGGCGACAAGGTGATGCAGATCAAAAACAACTACGACATCCGCTGGTTTCGCGACAACGGCGAAACGGGCGAGGGCGTGTTCAACGGCGACATCGGCATCATCGAAAAGATAGACAAGCGCAACAAAACCGTGCGCGTCAATTTCTATGACAAAATCGCCTCGCTCGGCTTTGAGGCGTGCGCGGAGCTGGATTTTGCCTACGCCGTCACCGTCCATAAATCTCAGGGCAACGAGTTCGACGCGGTCGTGATCCCCGTGTTTTCGGGGCCGCCGCAGCTCTATTACCGCAACCTGCTCTACACCGCCGTGACCCGGGCGAAAAAGACGCTGATCCTCGTCGGCACGCCGCAAACGGTGGAATATATGGTCAACAACAACCGCCAAACCAAGCGCTACAGCGCTCTCAGGGAGTTTCTGACAAGGGAAGAAAGCCTCTATTGAGTTGAGAGTTAACGGAAAATTGAAAGTTGAAAGCTGCAAATCAAAAACGCAGTCATTCCGAGCGGTGCCGAAGGCAAAACGCGAAGTGTTCAGTCGAGGAATCCCAATCGGCGGTGGACAAAAGGTCGCTCACAGCACCGCGCCATTATAAATCGGGTGCAGCGCCCGCCCTTCACTGTAAATTATTATATTAATTGTTAATTATAAAAAAGAGGAATGGTTATGAATATCGCGATCGATCTCGGGTCGGACAGGACCCGGGTATTCATTGAAAACAAAGGAAAGGTTCTGGATGAAGCCAGCGTTATCACCTACGACGTTGACACGCAGGAAATTTTTGCCGTCGGCGACGAGGCGTATAAAATGATCGGCAAAACGCCCGTCGGCGTACGCGCCGCTCACCCGATGGACAGCGGCGTCATCGCCCAGTCCGATCTGGTCGAGGAAATGGTGTCGATCATGCTCAGAGAGGTCTGCAGCGTAAAGGTTGTCAATCCGCGCGTGGTCACCGCGATCCCGTGCGGACTCACCGAGGTCGAGAAGCGCGCCGCGGTCAACGCTGTCAGCTCTTTCGGCGCTCGCAAGGTCTATCTGATCGAAACGCCCAAGGCTGCGGCGCTCGGCTGCGGTATGGACATACTTTCGCCGCATGGTGTGTTTATCGCCGACATAGGCAGCGGCACCGCCGACATCGGTGTGCTGGCGCTGGGCGGCATCTCCGTGTCAAAATGCGTCAGGCGCGCGGGCAGCGCAATGGACGAGGAGATCGTCAAATATGTGCGCCGCCGTTATAATCTCATCATCGGCACCAACATGGCGGAAAGCTGCAAGCGTGCTGTCGGCTGCGTCGCCGAGCCTGCCGAGGAGCAGACCTTCCGTGTAAAAGGCCGCGACGCCGTAAGCGGTCTGCCGCGCTACGCCGACGTCACAAGCAGCGAGATCAAGAGCGCGATCGAGGAGATAGCCGCCGATATCGTGACCGCCATCCGCGATGTGCTGGAGCAGGCGCCGCCGGAGCTGCTCGCCGATATTTCGAACGACGGCATCATCCTGACCGGCGGACTTGCCAAGCTTCAGGGCTTTGCCAAGCTGGTGAGTCAGGCTACCAATCTGCGCGTGCGCGTACACAAATTCGCTCCGGACTGCGTTATCATGGGCTGCGGCAAGGCGATAAAGTATATCGCAACCGCAAACAAAGAGCCGTTTTCGGGCATTTCTCCGCTCCTCACGGCGTATTGATTGCAACGGTCCAGCCGCTAAAATCATAAAAAATCGCCGTCAGGCTGATGTCAAAAGCTTAAACGCAGAACGCTTTTGGCAGCAACAAGGGCTTGGCTCAAAACAAAAAAGTAGGGCACGGTCTTGACCGTGCCGCAGATAAAGGCAGAAACACCGGGTGTTAAACCCACGGTCAGGTTAAGACCTGACCCTACTGACCCTAAAGTACAATGAATTACAACAAAAGGGGTTGGCTCGTACTCATTACGATGAGTTTTGAGCCAGCCCCTATCCGTCAGGCGCATGAGGATAGATTAAAGCAGTTTTATGATGTCGCTCAGGTTTTCCGCCACGCCGAACAGAAGCCCTTCAAGCTCTGCCGAAGGGTCGTCCTGATCCGGCACGAGCACGGTTTTGCAGCCTGCTGCCGCCGCTGAGCGCACGCCGTTCTGCGAATCCTCCAGCGCCATGCACTCCTCGGGCGAAAATCCCAGCCGTTCGGCGGCGAGAAGGTAAATATCGGGCGCAGGCTTGCCGTTTTTCACCATGCGCGCGCTGACTATCTCATCAAAATAGGGCAAAAGCCCCGTTTGGCGCAAATAGCGCTCGGCGCGCTCCACGGGCGTCGCGGTCGCGAGTGCCACCGGGTATCCGTGCGCCTTAAGCCACCGCAAAAGCTCCTCGGCGCCTTGCTTTGCCTCAACGCCGTGCTCCGCCACAAAGGCGTCCATCAGCTCCACGCGCTTGCCGCGCACCTCGTCATAAGGAAAACCGGCGCCGAACCATCCGCAAAGCTTTTCTGCCGCGTACTGCCGCGCCATCGAGCGGATGCCGAGCGCGTGCTCCGGCTCCATCGGGTAGCCGTAAAACCGCGCCGCCTCGCACCAAAACCGTACATACAGCTTTTCGGTGTCGAGCATAACGCCGTCCATGTCGGAAATAACCGCTTTAATCATGTTTTTTCACCTCTCGACAGATTCACCAAAACGATTCCCGCCGCGATAAGCAGCAGCGACAGCCCGACCTCGGGGCGGAAGGCGTTTTCGCCCAGCAAAAGCCCCGAAAGCACCGTGCCGAACACCGGCACAAGAAGGTTGAAGACCGATATCCTGTCGGCGGGGTGGTGCTTGAGCAGCGCCGTCCAGACAGTGAACGCCGCCGCAGACACGAACGCCAGCCAAAGCAGTATCGGCAGCCCATGCCCGTTAAAAAGGTCAAGCCTGCCGCCGAATATCAAGCCCGCGACGGTCAGCAGCGCGCCGCCGAACAGCAATTGCCACGCCGTCAGCGCAACGGGGTCGCGCGCCTTTGCTAATTTCTTTGAAAGAATATTTCCGCATGCGGCGCATACGGTCGACATAAAGATAAGCCCGTCGCCCAAGAGCGTGTCGGCGGAGATGCCGCCGCCTCTGTTCATCGCCAAAACTCCGCAGAATCCCAGCGCGCAGCCCGCAAGCTTAAGCGCGGTCAGCCGTTCGCCGCGAAAAAACAGCGGAGTCACCGACACTGTGAGAAAGGCGGCGCAGGCGGTGATGATCGAGGTATTTACGCCCGTGGTGTAGCCGATGCCGATATAAGTGAAAAGGTACTGCGCAAAGGTCTGCACGCCGCCCAAAAGCGCCGCGGAGGGAATATCTTTTTTGTTTATCATCATCAGCCGGCGCCTGCTCACCCACAAAAAGCACAGCACCATAGCGCCCGCCAGCGAAAAGCGCAGCCCGGCGAACAGCAGCTTTGCGCCTGTGTCGCTGCTGCCGATCGACAGCGCAGCGTAGCCAAGCTTGATGAACGGGAACGCCGTGCCCCAAAGCAGGGTGCAAAAAACCGCCGAAACGCAGGCGGTCATACGGTTTTTAAGGATATTTGTTTTCATTTTCGGACTTTTCACGAATCTCAGGACATAGTTTTTTGATAATGGACACAGCCGTCGGCAAAAATGCGGAAAATAAACGGAATTTCGCGCATTTCTATTGCACTTCGAGCCGTTTAGGTATAATATATAGGTGCAGTATTCTGAACAAAGGATTATTTTAATGAAATATTTTATCGATTTTGAAGCGACCCAGTTTTCGGGCGAGGTGATTTCCATCGGCTGCGTTGACGAAAACGGCCGCGAGTTCTATACGCTGGTAAAGCCCGCGAAAATGCGCAACCTGACGGATTTTATTCTGGAGCTGACTCACATCAGCGCCGATGAGATCGCGGCGGCTCCGACAGCCGACGAGGCGTTCACCGCTTTTCTTGAATGGCTCGACCCCTCAAGGACGGCTGATTTTTATTGCTACGGCGACAGCGACGCTCTGTTTTTGCTGCGCACGCGCCGTCATCTCAAAACCTTTCGCGCGCAGCTCGGCTTGAGTATGATACGCGGCGGACTTTATGATTTCTCGGCGGATGTGAAAAAGCACTTTTCGCTCAAGACCTCGATCGCCCTGAAAAAGGTGGTCGCCTACTACCGCGGCGGCGAGGTGGAGCAGACCCACAATTCGCTTGCGGACGCGCAGTTCCTAAAGGAGGTCTATGAAAAGACCCGAAACGACACCGTCAAGGACTGTCCGTTCCCGGAATATCAGCGCGGCTCCAATCTGCCGAAAATAAAAAAGCTCATCCGCGCGGTCAAGGGCAATGTGCGGCTTGAGTTCACGTCCTACGGCAGAGCGGCGGATTGGGTTATGTCGGAGCAGCTCAGTATCCGCGATACCGTAAACGGCAAAACCAAGTCAAAGGTGTGCAGCCGCATCATCACCGCCGCCGAAAAGGAAAGACCCTATTGCGGCTTTGATTGGAGCGTCGAAAACCCGCCCGAGGGCGAAACGATGTTTGATTTTTTGTAAATCGCTGTCGGACCCATTGGGAAAGTACGGTCATAAACTTAATAAGGAGCGACGGGGGAGTCGCTCCCTACAATCGGAAAAAGTTTGGTTAAACACTGTAGGGAGCGACGCCCCCGTCGCTCCGAGCAAATCGGCTTGCGATTTGCTTAGGTTAATGGCGTACTTTTGAAAAAGGGGAGAACGCGTCAGCTCAGCACCGCCAGCTTGTAGTCGATCTCTGAGGCGCTGTTGAGATATGCCTTGCAGTTGTACTTTTCGGCGTCCTCTCTGCTGCGGAAGCCCCAGCCGTAAAGCGCTGCGGCAAAGTCCATGCCGACCGCCTCGGCTGCCTCGGCGTCAACATAGCTGTCGCCGACAAACACGGCGTCCTTCGGCTCCACCTCAAGGTCGGAGCACACCTTTCGCAGCATATCGGTTTTTTCCATCTCGCGCTCCACGTTGGTGGCGCAGACCGTGTCAAACAGCTCGCCGATGTTGCGATATACCGCCAGCATATTGTTGATGAATTTTTCGTTTTTCTGGGTGACGAGGGCGAGCTTAGCGCCGCAATCCTTAAGCTTTTTGAGTGAGTCGGCAATGCCCTCGTACATCAATATCATCTCTTCGCCCTTGATTGAGTAGAGCTTGCTGTACTGATTCATGGCGTATTCGATCTCGTCTTCCTTCATGCCGTAAAGGTGCATAAAGCCCTGCTCCAGCGAAACGCCGATAACGCCGTAAAGCGCGTCGTGCTCCACGGGCGTATAGCCCATAGACAGCGCGGTGGTGTTCATACAATAGAGGATACCGGGAGAGGTGTCCGCAATGGTGCCGTCGAATCCGATTATTACCAATTTTTTCATATCATCACCGCTTTATTTCATGTTTTTCTCTGTCTTCATTATATCACAAACTCCGAAAAAAACAATAGCTTTTCGATTGACATTCAGGGATTTAGGGTATAAAATGGTGGAGTATTCTTTGAAGAAATCAACGAAAAGAGAGAAGATATGAGTCGAAAACACACCAATACAAAGCGGGCTGCCCGCCGACCCGCTTTTTCAAAGCAGCAAAAGGAAAGCAGCGCCCTGAAAAACTTGATCTGCAACACGTTTTTGCTGGTCATGTTCACGGTGTTCCCGCTGTTTGTCACCCTTGCGTGGCAGGACAGCTTTCCGTTTATCAGTCTTGCCGACGGCTACCGCGAGATACGCCATCAAAAATACTACTTTTTCCTCATTGTTTCCGCGCTGACTGTCATTGCGGAGATCATGCTGCTGCTGACCGAAACGGGCGCCGAAAAGCGTCGCGGCGACCCGGAAACACGCAGCCTGTTCAAAACGCTGAGCGTGACCGATTGGGCGGTGCTGGCGTTTGTGCTGAGCTGCGCTGTCTCGACCGTG
>ONHJ01000097.1 GCA_900317595.1 uncultured Eubacteriales bacterium
CTCTTCGGATATGTTTATCGCCACTCTGAATTATTCCGTCTCCTACACCTACGCATCACTGCACAAGTTGACGCTGCTGCGTTTATTGGATCAGAACATACTTTCACCTGCGCGCAATGCGGGCGGGAGTTCACCGCATACGGAAACAGTCACAGAAAGTATTGCTGTCACGGCTGTTATATAGAGGCTCGTTTCAAGGGAGGTGTGTCCCATGACGCGAGAGCAGTTTGACAATGAGGTAATGTTTCAGGCGAGTATATCCTTGCCGGCAAAAGTGTTTGGTATTCTAATTGGGAAGACATTGATAGAGATTTGAAAGCCGCTTGGCAAAAAATCGACGTTGTTGATTGGAAAAATCTTTCGCATGATTAACAGTGAATGATCCGAGTTTGCGCCTTTGAGGTGTTTCGACGTTATTCATTATCGATCGTTCGTCGTTTGTTTTTTCTAATATAGAAATATTAATTGAAGCCGATTTGAGTTCATCGGTTTTATCCTGCTGTTGACTTTTGCTTTTGGGGATGTTATAATGGATTATATCCAATTATGAGGTGATTTTATGAAATGCAGCAATTGCGGTTTTGTATATGACGACGAGCCTGAATGTCCGATCTGCGGTACCTCGGAGCAGCCCGAAGAGGAAACGCCGAACCCTTACCGTGAGCCTGAGGCAGCGGCAGCACCGCCTGTGCCGCCTGTGCCTGCTGTGCCGCCTGTTCCGCCTGTTCCGCCCAAGCGTCCGAAGGCGCTGATGATACTTCTGGTCTGCTTTGTCGGCGTTATCTCCGTATGCACGCTCTATCACACCGTGTTCGATATCGTTTACAAGATTTCTCGCGCTGAAAAGTTACGTGAGCGCGAGAAAGCCGCCGACCGCGTCACCAAGCTGACCAACAATATGCTTGACACGATCGAATCGCCGGAATTCTGGCAATCGCTTATGAACAACGCGTTTGCGAAAAACACGCCGGAGTTTTCGTTTGATTACAATGATTATCTCGACAAATTCGACCTTCCGCGCAAAGGCTTGGATGAGATGCTTTCCGCCGAGGAGGAGCTCAGCGACGGCAAGACCCGCAAGCTCGGCGAAGCATATGACTTCGGCAAGGGCACGCTGACGCTGACTAAGGCGGAGGTCGTGCAGGAAAGCTTCGGCTTTGACGCCGCGCAGCAGCTCGTTGCGTTTTCGGTCACCGTGACAAATAACACCAAGACCGCGCAGAATTACGAGAGTCTGTCACTCACGGTCGGCGACGAAGCGTTTGATCGGGAGCACTACAAATTTGAGGAATCCGGCTTTGACGAGAGCGAGGTTTTCAATGCCGTCGCTCCGGGAGCATCTGTGTCCGCGGTTTATTACTACAGCCTGCCCAAGGACACTCAGACCTTTAAATGTAAAGCGACCGTCTCCGATTCCGGAATGCAGTACAGCGCGTCCGCAGATTACGAAGCCGTTTTGACGGCGAATTGAATATTCAGCCAAAAATCAGGAGCATTGATGTGAACCGGGGCTGCCGCAAACAAGCGGCAGCCCTTTTGTGCGTCAGCTTAAGGCTTTCATGCGGCTCTGCCGCAAAAACCATATGTTTTTCATGTCGACCGTAAATTCCCTGCCGTTGAGATAGTCCAAGATTCCCGCGTCGGAGGTGAAGCGGAAAACCAACTTATAGCTGTATAATGCCTGATATCTGAAATCCCCGGGCGCTTTTTCGGAGTTGTATTTGCTGTCGCCGACCAGCGGATGACCGATGGACGCCATGTGCGCGCGTATCTGGTGCGTCCTGCCGGTCAGCAGCTCCACCTCGACAAGGCTGCTTTTGCCGTCGCTTTGCAGCACACGGTAGCGGGTCCTTATTTCCTTGGCTCCGTTCGCGGGATGCCCGAGCACCGTCACCTTATTTTTGCTCTCGTTCTTGACCGCGTAGCCGCTCAGGGTGGCTTCTTTGGGCTTTGGAGTGCCGCGCACAAGGCAGAGATACAGCTTCTCAAGCTCGCGGTCCTTCATCTTTTGATTGAGGATACGCAGGCTTTCGGCGTTCTTGGCGGCGATCACAATTCCGCCGGTGTTGCGGTCGATGCGGTTGACAAGCGCCGGAGAGAAGGCTTTTTCGGTTTCGGGGTCATATTCGCCCTTTTCATATAAATAGTGCTGCACGCGCGCGACCAGCGAATCAAAGTGATAGCTCTTGTCCTGATGCACGATAACCCCGGGCTTTTTGTCGATCAGCAGGATATTGTCGTCCTCATAGACGATGTCGAGTTTAGCGGGCGCTTTCATAAATTCATAGCTTTTTTCTTTTTTGGCATCAAAAAACTCGTCCTTGATGAAGAACGTCAGCACGTCGCCCACGAGCAGCTTGTCGGAGATGTCGCATTTTCTGCCGTTGCGCTTTACGCACTTTTTCCTGATATACATATACATCATCGATTTGGGCATGGTGGGGAAGCGCTTTTGCAGGAATTTGTCCAGCCGCTGTCCGGCGTCATTTTTTCCGATGGTGAGTGTTTTCATAGTATCGCCGCCTTTTCTGTTTCTATAATAATATAAACCGCGCAAAAATTCAAGCACAGAAATCCGCGCGCCGTATACAATGATAGAGGGTGATGCAATGAAGTGCCGCAAACAAAAAATCAAATCGGCGGTCTGTTTCGGAGCGGGCATTCTTATCGCGACGCTGCTGCCGACGAAGTGGACGCTTGCAGTGTCGACCGTCGCGCTCATCATCGTATGTATATCATGTTTTCGGAGGTAATTATGAAGGTAGTACTTATCGACAATCCAAAATTCATTTCGGGGATCCTCAGAAAGATTTTTGGGATAAAAAAGAACAAGGGCGCCTTTGCCGCGGAGTATGACGCCGGTTGATACTAACCGAAAGGGTCGGCGGCGAACGCAGGAGATCAAGCCATTTTCGGTGAACTCGGCATAAGCTGTCGGCTCTAAAGTAATGTTTCACAAATTTCTTGCTATTTAGATGTGCATTGTGACAAAAACACTGCACATCTCATTTTTATGGTTGAGTTTTTCGGAATTTCAAGGTATAATAAAAATGGTAATTTGTACTGCTGCTTTTGCAGTGCGTTTAGGAGGTTTATTAACGATGAAAAACACCAAAAAGCTGATAAGTATCGTGCTCGTTGTAATGATGCTTGTCTCCATGGCAGTTGTTTCCAGCATGACCACGGCTTCAGCCGCGACAGGCACGCCGGCAAGCTACTACTCAACCAACAAAACCGCTGATTGGGACAGCTCCATGCTGATCGCTCAGGGTACCGCCAATGATGACCCGCGTGTTTACCGTGAGGCTTCCATGCACGAAAACCCCATCGATCTCTATGCGCTCTACGGCGCGTATGACAGCACCAACCTTTATCTGATGTGGGAAATGACCAATGTTCAGGATGTGGTCGCGCCCGACCAGAACTATCCGCTCGCTCAGGGTCACCTTTATCAGACCGAAAACCTGCCGTTCTTCATTGTCATCGACACCGGAAAGTCTTCCGACGCGATCGGCAACAACGGCAAGAGCGCAGTCGGCGACACGATCTGGAACTCAGGGCTCACTTTCGCAAAGAGCTTCAACCGCATGATCGCCATCTCCACCAACGGCTCCAACGGTCCCTTCATCTACGGCGGCGACTCTTCCGGTCTTAACACCACCGAGATCTACAAGCCTGCCACCGCAGGCATCACCTTCAAGTGGGGCGAGGGCATCGTAAGCGACAAGGTTTACGGTATCGACAAGGGTTTTGGTCCCTACAACAACCGCGTACCCGGAGATGTCTGCAGCGAAAGCTCCGCTTGGGTCGAGTTCAACTCCAAGGGTCACGATTCCGCCGCTTATGACTTCCACTATGAGATGTCCATTCCGCTCGAGAAGCTCGGCATCACCAAGAACGACGTCGCCACCAACGGCGTAGGCGCTATGGTAGTCGCCACCTACGGCAAATCCGGCATGGACTGCCTGCCCTATGACCTCTCCATGAACGACAACGCGGCAGAGCCGGATACCGAGTCACAGCCCGGCAACAGCTTTGAAAAGAGCGACGCCGACGCCATCACCGTTTCTTACGCGAGGATCGGCAAGCAGGGTGAAAATCCGCCCGAGCCTGTCACCGATCCCACTCAGCCCACCGATCCCACCGATCCCACCGATCCGCCCACACCCACGACCGATCTGACGGTCAACGCGACTTCGAACTATTTCGCTTCTTCCTCGCAGAACGGTCTTTCCGTCGGCAATACCGTGACGGTCACCTATGAGCTGGATTCCAACATCGGCGTTGCAAGCGCACAGTGGAGCATGAGCTACGACAGCTCCAAGCTCAGGCTGCTTACCCCCGCCAACTCCATCAGCCCCGTGGGCGGCGTGGTCAACGCGGACGGCAACCCGGTTTACGGCAACATCACCTGCGTAAAGCCCTTCTTTGATTTCAGTGGCGGCAAGACTCTTGTCCAGGCGCAGTTTGAGGTTCTCGCGACCGGCACCACCAACGTCAACCTGACCCTCAATGAGCTCAACCTCGGCATCAGTGATTCTTCCGGAATCACCCTCGCGACCGTTGTTGAGGACGGCGTTCAGAAGGACGTTACCGGACAGGCAGGCTTCACCAATGCCGCAACCTCCGGCAGCTCTGAAACATCCGCGGAAGGCGTTATCACCGACAGCCTTACCGTAAACGCTAAGTCCAATTTCTTTGAGACATCCTCCGCGACCTTTGACGCCGACACCGGCAACATCATCGTCGCTTATAAGCTGAAATCCAACAAGGGTCTTGTAAACTCCCAGTGGTATCTCAGATATGACGCTTCCAAGCTGAGCTATGTCAACGCTACTATGCCCAAGGCAGGCGGCACCATCGATACTCCCGAAACGGGCGTTGTCACAGGTAACTTCACGGGTCTCAACATGGTCGATTACTCAACCATGGACGATTTCCTGACCCTTACCTTCAAGCCGGTCGGCACCGGCACCACCGACGTCAACATGACCATGTATATTCTCAGCGTCGGCACCAAGTCCGGTTCCGAGGTGCAGGAGACTTATCTGGTTGACAAAGGTCAGATAAAGAGCACCTCCGGCTACACCACCGGCTCCGAGGTTTACGAGGCATCCTTCCTCCGCGGCGACGTTGACCGCAACGGCGTTGTGGACATAAATGACGCGACGCTTCTCCAGCGTTACCTGGCGCTGTTCAGCAACGCCACCCTTAACGCCCAGCAGCTTCTCGCGGCTGACGCGAACAAGGACGGCAAAGTCAACATCAAGGACGTTACCGAGATCCAGAGAGCAGTTGCGAAATACATCGTTCTCGAAGGTTGATAAAAAGCTATACCCAAGGGCTGACGAAAGTCAGCCCTTTTTCGTTGGCGGCAGTCAGTTATTTGTAATCGGTTAAAGGTCGCTTCGCTCCGAATCTGTAATAGTGTGTGCTTGATTTCAAGGCACGGTTTTCTTAAGTGTGTATGGGCGTTTCCTCACGCTGTCATTCCGAGCGGTGCCTCGTCGATGAATAAAGCTTTCTCCCGTAACCAAGAGCCGGCTCCAAAAAAGTAGGGCACAGTCTTGAACGTGCCGCAGATAAAGGCAGAAACACCGGGCGTAAAACCCACGGTCAGGGTACGGCTGTGCCCGGACACCCTCAGTCCTCCTATTAGGAGGCAGAAACAAGACCTGACCCTACAGTACAATGTAATTACAATAATAGGACTTGGCTCGTACTCATTACAATGAGTTTTGAGCCAAGCCCTGTTGTTTTTGTGTTTTATCCGTCATACAACGGGGCAGCAGAACATATACATTAACAGAACAATTCAAAGGAGAGAGAAAATATGGAGAATCAACAGGAAAACCGCTCGTTCTGCGCGCCTGCCTCCGCGCTTGATACGGTCGCCGAGCAGCTTGCGGACGTCGATTTGACCCTGCCCGATTATTGCCCCGATATTGAAAAAATACTCAAATGCAGCTTGTCGCCTAAGATCCAGTCAAAGACGCTGTCGGGCGGTCAGCTTTCGGTCGACGGCGTCTGCACGGTCACCGTGCTCTATGTGGAGGCTGAGCACAAGACGATCCGCTGCTGTGAGCACAGCGTCGGGTTTTCCCAGAGCTTTTCGGCGCGTGACGCTGAGGAAAACGACATTGTCCTCACCGCCACCAAGCCCGAGTACATCAATTGCAGAGCGCTTAGCCCGCGCAGGCTGGTGATGCACGGCGCTTTTTCGCTGTACGCCACCGTGATCTCGGCGCGCAAGACCGCGCTGTTCACCCCTCAGGGCGACGATCTCGAGGTGCTTTGGTACAACGCCGCGCTTGCCGATCTTCGCTCCAACTGTCAGGAGCAGTTTACCGTCAGTGAGGAGATATCGGTCGCCGACAAGCCCGCGATCGAGGCTGTGCTCTACTCAAAGGTCAACGCCGGTATCACCGACGTCAAGGCGGTCAGCGGAAAGCTGCTCGTCAACGGCGAGATCAGCGTGCGGCTGTTCTATCTCACAAATCTGGAAACCGGCGAGACCGCCAAGCTCGACTATCTGCTGCCGTTTACGCAGATGATCGACTGCGACGGCGTGACCGAGGAGACCGAAAACATACTCGGCTGCGAGGTCATGTCCTATGACGTCCGCCTGAAAAACGATATCCTTTCCGACAAGCCCGCCGTCGCCTTTGACGCGATGCTCTGTGTGTCGGCGCAGGGCTATGCCGCCGAAACGCCCGCCATCGCCTTGGACGCCTTTTCAACAAGCCTTGCCTGCGCTCCGCAGTTTGCCCCGATAAAATATGTCGAGGAGGTGCACGGCGTAAACGATACCTTCATCGAGAAGCTGAGCGCAAAGATCGACAACGGCAAGCTTTCAAAGATCCTCGATATCTACGCCGATTATCTGACCTTCGACACGGTATTCGCCGACAACGCGCTGACCGCCAAGGGCAGGGTCAACCTCTGCATACTCGCGCTGAATGAGCAGAATTATCCGGTGTTCATAGAGCGCGCCTGCGATTACGAGCGGAAGCTGTCCGCCGACGGCTGCGACAGTATGCTGTTCGGCAGCGCCCGCGTGGCAAGCGTCAGCTACCGGCTCAGCGACGACAGCAGTGTGGATATCCGCTGTGAGCTGAAAATCAGCGGCGGAGCGCTGCGCAACCGCAGCATGAAGGCTGTGACCGAGGTCGAGATCTTCGAGGATAAGCCGCTGCCGCCGGAAAGCTGTCCGCTGGTCCTCTATTTCGCGAAGCGCGGCGAAAGTCTGTGGAACATCGCCAAAGCCCACAGCACGCGCCTTGACCGCCTCAAGGCGGAAAACGCGCAGGAGGAGCCGGTGCTCGACAGCGACCAAATGCTCCTGATCCCCACCATATAAGGAGGCAGAGCCATGGAAGAGAGAAACATTTATCAGGATATTTCGCGCCGCACCGACGGTGATGTGTATATCGGCGTGGTGGGACCCGTGCGCACGGGCAAGTCGACCTTTATAAAGCGCTTTATGGACGCGCTGGTGCTGCCGAACATAAAGGATGAAAGCGTCTACAGCCGCGCGCTCGACGAGCTGCCGCAATCCGCCGCCGGCAAGACCATAATGACCACAGAGCCTAAGTTCATCCCTGAGGAGAGCGTTGAGGTCGACCTCGGCGACAACGCGAGCTTCAAGGTGAGGATGATCGACTGCGTCGGCTATATCGTCGACAGCGCCCTCGGTCACAGCGAGGAGGACGGTCCGCGTATGGTCAAAACGCCGTGGGCGGAGCAGGAGATCCCCTTTGACGAGGCGGCGGAGATCGGCACGAAAAAGGTTATAACCGATCACAGCACGATCGGCTTGGTTGTCACCACCGACGGCAGCTTCAGCGAGATTCCGCGAGAGGATTATCTCGATGCCGAGGCGCGCGTTATCGGCGAGCTCAAGGCGATCGACAAGCCGTTCATCGTGCTGCTCAACTCATCGCGCCCGGAGTCGCCCGAAGCAAGGCAGCTCTCGGAGCAGCTTTCGCAGAGATACGGCGTACCGGCGCTGCCCGTGAACTGTATGGAGCTCGACGAAAACGAGATAAAGCGCATCTTGGCGCAGCTTCTGTTTGAGTTCCCGATCCGCGAGATCAAAGTGGATATCCCGGGCTGGGTGGTGTCACTCGACAAGGATCACTGGCTGAAATCCGAGGTTTTCGCCGCCATCCGCAGCGCCGCGCAGGGCTTGGAAAAGATCCGCGAGATACAGCAGGCGGCGGGGGAGATGGAGAAATGCGAGCATATCGGTGAAGTGCGGCTCGACAGCCTCGACCTCGGCAGCGGCGTCGCCTCGATCGGCGTCGGCATGGATAAAGGGCTGTTTTACCGCGTCCTTTCTGAGGAAACGGGGCTGGATATCGCCGACGAAAGCGCGCTTATGCGCTGTGTGAACGACCTTTCGCTCAAGCGCAGGGAGTTCGACAAGATCGCGCAGGCATACCGTCAGGTACAGGAGACCGGCTACGGCATCGTCATGCCGACTATTGACGAGCTGAAGCTCGACGAGCCGAAAATCATCCGTCAGGGCGGAAAGTACGGCATTAAGCTCCAGGCGAGCGCGCCGTCTATCCACATGATGCGCATCGAAACACAGACCGAGGTCACGCCGATCGTCGGCAGCGAGGCGCAGTCTGAGGAGCTGGTCAGCTATCTGCTGCGGGAGTTTGAGGAAAGCCCCGAAAGGATATGGGAGAGCAACATCTTCGGCAAGTCCGTCCACGAGCTTGTGAACGAGGGTCTGCGCAACAAGCTGAGCAGAATGCCTGCCGACGCGCGCAAGAAAATCGCGAAAACCATCCAGCGCGTAATAAACGACGGCTGCAACGGTTTGATTTGTATCATTCTTTAGCAAAAAAACAAAAGATAAAGCTGCAAGAGGCGTTCCCGCGTCGATACGAGGAGCGCCTTTTTGTTGTTCAAAAAAAGCTTAAGCGATACAAAAAATGCAATTTGTAATTTGAAATTTGCAATTTATAATTCAAAACGCCTTTTGTCAAAATCTATAATTGATAACCGATGATATTCAAAAAATTCAACAGTTTGACGAAAAACAATCTTTGGAGGATTTCAGCTATAATATTTTATATATGCGAAGTTCTTTTTTCGGAGGTCTTTTTATGGTACGGACAAGCGCTGCCTTGATGCAAAGCGTTGCGGCGGATCTGACGGTTTATGAAAAATCCATCTCATCCGCAAAGGTTATTCTGACCGGCTTTGTCGTTGTTTTTTCTATGCTGTTTTTGCTGATTTTGATAATCAAAATCTACAGCGCCGTCATTGCGGGCGCGCAGAAAGCGGCGGATAACCGCATGAAGCGCAAGGAGAGGGTGATGGAGCCTGTCAGCGGCGACAACGGCGTTCACATCATCAAGCGCCCCGCGTATGTCACGCCTCCGACTGTTGACGACGACATTCCCGAGGAAGTCATAGCGGTCATCGCGGCGGCGGTCGCCGCGAGCGGCGCTTCGCCGAAAGCGCGGATAAAAAGCATAAAGAAGGCAAACAGCGGGCGTTCCGCTTGGGCGAATGCCGGTGTGCTTGACAATACACGCCCGTTCTGAGGCGATTTTTATGAAAGGAACGTAGCTGTTTATGGAAATTCTTAACGGATTTTTGGACGCGATAAAAGGCATCTTCGCCGGCTCGGGTCTTATGACGCTGAACTGGCAGAACTATATAATGATCGCAGTGTCGATCTTTTTGCTCTATCTCGCCATCAAAAAGCAATATGAGCCGCTTTTGCTGCTGCCGATCGCCTTCGGCATGCTGCTGGTCAACCTCTATCCCGAGATTATGGCTGCTCCGCATGCCGAATGGGTGCGCATGACAAGCTCCGCCGACTCGGCTGCCGCCGGTCACGTCACCCAGCAGATCAACGGCGAGTGGTACTACCAGAACCCGACAAACGGCGGTCTGCTCTATTATCTCTATCAGGGCGTTAAGCTCGGCATATACCCGCCGCTTATCTTCCTCGGCATCGGCTGCATGACCGACTTCGGCCCGCTGATCTCCAACCCCAAGAGCCTTATTCTCGGCGCAGCGGCGCAGATCGGCATCTTCGTGACCTTCACGGGCGCTATTTTCCTCGGCTTTACCGAGGCGCAGTCGGGCGCTATAGCCATAATCGGCGGCGCTGACGGTCCTACGGCGATCTACGTCACCACCAAGCTCGCGCCTGAAATGCTGGGCTCGATCGCCATCGCGGCGTATTCCTACATGGCGCTGGTGCCGATCATCCAGCCTCCGATCATGAAGGCGCTCACCACCAAAAAGGAGCGCTCTGTCGTAATGGAGCAGCTTCGCCCCGTATCGAAGCTCGAAAAGATCATTTTCCCGATCATCGTCGTTATCCTTATCTCCATCTTTCTTCCCGATGCCGCTCCGCTGGTCGGCATGCTGATGCTCGGCAACCTGTTCAAGGAATCCGGAGTGGTGGACAGGATAGCGAAGGCGGCGCAGAACGAGCTGATGAACATCATCACGATCTTCCTCGGCGTTACTGTCGGCGCGACCGCCAAGGGCAGCACCTTCCTGACGCTCGACACGATCAAGATCATCGTGCTCGGCTTGATCGCTTTCTCGATGGGCACCGCGTTCGGTCTGCTCTTCGGCAAGCTGATGTATAAGTTCACCGGCGGCAAGGTCAACCCGCTTATCGGCTCGGCAGGCGTTTCAGCCGTACCGATGGCGGCGCGTGTCGCGCAGCGCGTCGGTCAGCAGGAAAATCCCGGCAACTTTCTTCTGATGCACGCCATGGGTCCGAATGTCGCGGGAGTTATCGGCTCCGCTGTTGCGGCGGGCGTGCTGCTCAACGTCATTAAGTAATGGATTTTTTTAAGGAAGCCGTGCGGCTTCCTTAATTTTCTGTCAAATAAGGCAATATGATTCTTTTTCGGAATTATATTTGCGATTCTGTGTTATATAATAATAGACGTATGAGTTTTGCTACTTGCATATAAAGGAGACCCATCATGCAAACAAAGATTACGATACAAAAAGTACTGAGTATTTTGCTGCACCGGCTTCCGCTGATCTTGCTGTCGGGCGTACTGGTCGGCTTGATATTCTTCGTTTACACCAGCGTCGCGATAAAGCCGGTTTACAGCACTTCCGCGATGATCTATGTTCAAAACTACGGCAAGCAGAAGAGCACGAACGCGAACAGCGCGGAGGGCGACGCAACCGCCACCACAGAGCCTGCGAAGGAAAACAAAGGTCAGTCGGAATCCGCGAACAGCAACAACGATATCGCGCAGAAGATCTTTAACTCCGACTTGGCGGGTTCCGCGTCACTGGCGACCAACTGCGTCATCCTTTTCCAAAACGACAATACGGTGACCGAGAATTTCGGCGGATGCAATGTTGTGCTCAGCGCAGACAGCTTCTTTATCACTGTTTCTGTCAGCGGCACCGACCCGCAGCAGTGCTATGAGGTCTCCGAAAAGGTGTGCGAGGCGTGCAAGGAATCCTTTAAAAACCGCTTCCAGTACGGCTCGGTGGATGTCATACGCCACGGCTTCAGACCTTCAAAGCCTATCTCTCCGGATAAGGTGAAGAATACTCTGATCGGTGTTGTAGTGGGTCTTGTGCTTGCGTGCCTGATTTCGGTGCTGCTTGAGATGATCGACACCACTATCAAGGGCGACGACGATATGACCGCGATCTACCAGCTGCCCGTCTTTGCAGAGATCCCGGATTTTGACAGTTCAGGCAGGTGACGGATATGAAGATAAAATTCGGCAGAAAGAAAAAACAAAACGCGCCCGAAATGCGCGCGGAGACACTTTCCGATAAAAGTAAATTCGCGATAGTGGAATCCTATAAATCCGCGAGAACCAACATCATGTTCTCGCTTTCGGCTGACGACAACAAGGTTTTTGCCGTCACCAGCTATTCAAAGGGTGAAGGAAAAAGTACCGTTTCCGCTAACCTCGCGATCTCCTTCTCAAAAATGGAGAAGCGCGTGCTGCTGGTGGACAGCGACCTTCGCCGCCCGAACCTTCACAACATTTTCAAGGTGGAGAACACGGCGGGTTTGTCAAATATCATCGGTAAGATGGTCGATTTCGACGACGTAGTACACCGCGGGGTGCTCCCGAACCTCGATATCCTTCCTTCCGGTACGATACCGCCCAACCCCTCGGAGCTGCTCTGTTCGAATCGGTTCATCAATTTGTTCAACCGCCTCAGCAATGAGTATGACTATGTTATCTTTGATACTCCGCCCATCGGCGCCGTTGCCGACGCCTTGCTGCTCAAGGATCTGGTCGCGGGCTTCGTTGTTGTGCTTCGTGAGCGCAGTACCACCCACGGCGATATCCAGAATCTGCTTGACAGCGCCAAGCTTGCGGACTGCAAGCTGCTCGGCTTTATCAAGGTAGGCTGCATCAACAGCAAGCGCCGCGGCAAAAGAGGCTATTACTACTACCAGTATTATTAAACTCGATTCGCAGGAGCGTTTCCGCCGAAAAGCGGAGGCGCTCTTTTTGCGTCGGCAAACCGCTGATCTTTGTTCTCCGAAGGCAGGCACTTTGTGCCGCGGGCGCTGTACTATTTTAACCATTATTGGCGGCGGTATCGGCGTTATTCTTGTCAAAACACTGAAAAATGCAGGAATTGTAAAAACAACTTGCATTTTTTGCCCGTATGGTATAGAATATACCCGTTACCTATCCTAATTTTTGCAATAGTCAGAGAAGGAGAACGCAGAATGAATTATTTTAACTGCTCAGCTCAGGAGCTTGAAAAAGAGTATCAAAGCTTGAAAAAGCAGTATGAGGACGAAAAAGGCAAGGGGCTCAGCCTCAATATGGCGCGCGGAAAGCCCGGCAAGGAACAGCTTGACCTTTCTCTCGAAATGCTCGACGTGCTCAACAGCAAGTCGGACTTTGTCGGCGCCGACAAAATGGATTGCCGCAACTACGGTATCCTCGACGGCATCGAGGAGTGCCGCAGGCTGTTCGGCGATATCCTCGGCGTGGACTATCAGAACGTGATGGTCGGCGGCAGCTCCAGTCTCAACATGATGTTCGACACGATTTCCTGCATGATGACCAAGCCTGTTGCCGAGGGCTGCAAGCCCTGGTATGAGGTCCCAAACAGAAAATTCCTCTGCCCGGTACCCGGCTATGACCGCCATTTCGGCATCACCGGCTACTACGGCTTCGAGATGATCCCTGTGCCGATGAGTGAGGACGGCCCCGACATGGATATGGTCGAGGAGCTTGTGAAGGATGAGAGCGTAAAGGGTATTTGGTGTGTTCCAAAGTATTCAAATCCTCAGGGCGTCACCTACAGCGACGAAACCGTGAGACGTCTGGCAAATCTCAAGCCCGCTGCCAAGGATTTCCGCATCATGTGGGACAACGCCTACTGCGTACACGATATCAGCGACACTCCCGATGAGCTGCTAAACATCTATGACGAGTGCGTGAAAGCGGGCAACGAGGATCTGCCTCTGCTGTTCTGCTCAACCTCGAAGATCACCTTCCCGGGAGCAGGCGTCGCGGCTATGGCTGCTTCTCCCGCGAATATGAAGGTCTTA
>ONHJ01000197.1 GCA_900317595.1 uncultured Eubacteriales bacterium
AAAATCCTCTTACATCCAGCTGATCGCGGCAACGATAGGTATGATCCTTTTCTGCGTGATAATAAAGCTAATAGAGGATCCCGACAAGATGAGCAGGTTCCGCTGGGCAATGATGTTTTTGTCGGCAGGCTTGCTGCTTGTCAGTATACTGTACGGCAAGTTTTTCGGAGCGAAATACGGAGCCGCGAACTGGATCGTTATCGGACCGTTTTCTTTTCAGCCTTCGGAAATCGTAAAGGTGCTGTACATTTTTGTCGGCGCGGCCTCCCTTGACAGGCTCCAAACAAAAAGGAATCTAATTGAGTTCACGGGCTTTTCCGCGGTTTGCGTAGCGCTTCTCGCGCTGATGAGCGACTACGGTACAGCGCTGATAATCTTTGTTACATTCCTGTTGATCATATTTATGCGCTCGGGACATATACTGGCGGTCATCGTTCCGACAGGCGCTGTTGTAGGCGGAGTATTTTTGCTCCAAGCGCTTGCGCCGGTCATCGGATTCAAGGACAAGATCGAATATGTTTTTAACCGCTTCAAGGCGTACCGCCACGTTTGGGAGTATGCTCAAACGACCGGTTATCAGCAGGTCCATGTGCTAACGTTTATCGCCAGCGGCGGATTGTTCGGCGTCGGCGTCGGCAACGGCTTCCTAAAGCAGGTCGCGGCTTCGGAAAGCGACCTTGTGTTCGGAGTGGTTGCCGAGGAAATGGGCGTGATCGTGGCGATCACCCTTGCGCTCGCCGTAGCGCTTCTGGTAATTTACGCGCGCGCCTTGCTGCGCGGCGGGACTGCTGGTAGTTCAGCTTTCGCTCAACGTATTCGGAGCTACCGATATTCTTCCGCTCACGGGCGTTACCTTCCCGTTTGTAAGCTACGGAGGCTCAAGTATTCTGTCCTGCTGGGGACTGATAGCCTTCATCAAAGCGGCGGATGAAAGAACATACTCACTTAAAAGATAACAGTGATAAACTATAACAAAAGAAAGGGGATGGTTTGCTTTGAAAAGAATACTTCGAAGAAGCACACTGATATTTCTTTTTTCACTCGCGTTTATCGGCGGTATCGCGTTTTTTTCAGTAGAGCTGATACTCAACGCCGGCGATTGGGCAAACCAACCGTATAACGCCCATATCTCGGGCAGCGGCGGTCTTGAGCAGGCGGGAACTATCTACGACAGATACGGAACATCGCTGGCTCAGACGGTCGACGGCGAAAGAGTTTATAACGAAAAGCAAAGCGTCCGCAACGGACTTCTTCATACCGTAGGCGATAACAGCCTGAATATTTCTACCGCGGTGCAGAGCAAATACCGCTCTCAGCTGACGGGATACAACCTTATCTGGGGTCTCAATATGCCCCAGTCGCTCAGGGCTTCTCACGATATAACACTGACCGTTGACTCGGCGGCAAGCGCCGCAGCTTATGGTGTGCTCGCTTCGTACGGAAAAAAAGGCGCGTGCGTGGTCTATAACTACAAAACCGGCGAGGTCATCTGCTCTGTCAGCACACCTGGCTACGACCCGCAGGATCCGCCGAAGATAACCCCCGAAAACGAGGCTGAATACGACGGCGTTTATCTTGATAACGTTATTTCTTCATCCTATGTTCCGGGATCGATCTTCAAGATAGTCACCGCCGCAGCGGCGATAGAAAACATCCCCGACCTCTATGAGCGCACGTGGGAATGCTACGGCAGCGAGGAGATCGGCGGCAACGACATTACCTGCGTCGAAAGTCACGGAACGATCAATTTTCAGCAGGCTATGGCTCATTCCTGCAACATCGTTTTCGCTGAGCTCGCGGTTGAACTCGGTCCCGAAAAAATGACCGCGGCTGCTAATAAGATCGGTATCAACGACACATTTAAATTTGACGATATGGAGACCGCCAAGGGCAATTACGACGTTTCCAAGGCGGATAAAAACCAGCTCGCGTGGTCGGGCGTAGGTCAGTATAACGACGCGGTCAATCCGATGCAGATGGCGATAATCTGCGGCGCGATAGCCAACGGCGGAAAATCGACCACCCCCACATATATAAAAAGCGGCACGGGCGATCTGATGAGGATGATCGGCCTCAACAAGGCAAACAGCAAAGAACTGTTCAACCCAAGCACCGCTCAAAAGCTCGGCGAGGTAATGCGCTACACGATAACCGATTACTACGGCGACGATCT
>ONHJ01000106.1 GCA_900317595.1 uncultured Eubacteriales bacterium
ATAAGGGTAGATTTTTTGTTTTGCTCGGTGATGGTGACGCCGTTGCTGAGAAAAAACTCAAGCGCGCGGATTATCCGCTTGGGGTTTCGCTCCGCCGACAGCCGCTTTGCGGATTCGGGGTCGACAGCATTAAGGCGTTCGAGCAGCGGCTGCGCACCGCTTTGTTCATATTCCTTCCACAGCTCCTGCGACAGCGCCACATCGCGGTGACCGTCGCTGAACTGAATGTTGTTGAGCAGTGAGTCGACATAAAGCCCGGTGCCGCCGACCAAAAACGGAAGCTTTCCCCTTTCGGTGATATCGGCGATGCAGCGCCTTGCGTCCTCGGTGAACGCCGCAACGGAATAGGTGGCGTCCGGCGGCAAAAAGTCCATCAGATGATGCTTTACTCCCTGCTTTTCTTCCTCTGTCGGCTTGGCTGTGGCGACGGTCATGCCGCGGTATATCTGCATCGAGTCAGCCGAGATGATCTCGCCGTCAAAGCGCTTTGCCAGTTCGACCGACAGCCGGGTCTTGCCCGAGGCTGTGGGTCCGACAACGGAAACTATCTGCGTTTTGTTTTGCAAATTATCACGCCCTGCCAAACTGTTTTTCTATCTCGCTTTTGGTCATCACAACGCTTATCGGTCTGCCGTGCGGGCAATAGCGGATATCGGGATTCTTTTCAAGCGCGTCGACTATCGCCGTCAGCTCCTGCGCGCTGTTTTTGTTGCCCGCCTTGATCGCGCTGCGGCAGGCTACATTGTGATAAAACCAATCCATTTTTTCAGTGAAGATATCGTTTTTGCCCTGCGCGATATGATCCGCCATCTCGGCAATGCAGTCGGGGATCTCAGCCGCGTCGAGATACTGCGGAGCGCTGCGCACCAGCACTGTGGAATTGCCGAAATCCTCCACATCGAAGGCGCAGGCTTCAAACAGCTCCAAATGCTGAACGGCGGCGCTGTATTCCGACTTTCCGAGCGTGACCGCGACGGGCTGCAGCAAAAGCTGAGAGGAAGCGCCCGCTTTTTCCGACCTGAGCTTTTCATAGATTATGCGCTCGTGGGCGGCGTGCTTGTCGATGATGAGCAGCTCTTTTTTGTTGCGCTCCACGATTATGTAGGTGCCGAACGCCTCGCCGATATAGCGCAGCTCATTTTCGGGCGGCGTGAAGAGCATCGGCAGGGCGTCTTCTTCAAAAGAAGCCTTTGGGGTCTCTGCGGAGGGCTCCTTTTCGGCGGCAGCGACAAAGGTCGGCTCCTTGGACGGAGACGGCGTGTTTGAAAAGCGGTCTTCCCTCTTGGCGGCATTGACCGATTCCCGCGAAAAGATATCAAAGGGCTTTTCGGGCGGAGAAGCGGCGTCGCTGAGGCTGAGCGAAAGCTTGGGAGCTTCAGCCTGATCCAAAAAATCGAGATCGAGCATTTCTATCGGCGTGGGCTTCGGCTTTTGCGCAGGCTTTTCCTGAGTTTTTTCAACAGACTTTTCAACCGGCTTTGAAGGGTGATCGAGGATGACCTCGGCGTTTTTGAAGGGGCTGAATCTGCGGATATCGTTGAACGCGGACTCCTTTTTGAATGTCACCTGCTTTTGCGTGTCGTGCTGCATCAGCGCGGATTTCACCGCGTGATAGACCGCGTCGAAAACCGGGCGCTCGTTGACGAAGCGCACCTCGATCTTTGCAGGATGCACGTTGACGTCGATCATCTCATAGGGCAGACTGATATCCAACACGCATGAAGGGAATTTTCCCACCATGACAGAGTGCTTGAACGCCTCCTCAAGCGCAGCCATCGCCGTGCGTGACTTGACATAGCGCCCGTTGATGAAAAAGTTCTGCATATTGCGGTTCGGGCGCGAATTGACCGGCTTTGAAACATAGCCGCGAACGCCGATCGCGTCAAGCTGATAATCCACAGGTATCAGACCGCCGGCAAATTCTCTGCCGAACACCGCGTAGATCGCGGAGATCAGCTTGCCGTCGCCGAAGGTTTTGAGCGCCTGCTTTCCGTCGCGGATAAAGGTGAAGGCGATCTCAGGGTGAGAAAGCGCGACCTTATCGATGACGTTCGCGACCGCGTTGCCCTCGGAAACATCTTTTTTCAGGAATTTGGCGCGTGCGGGGATATTGTAAAACAGGTCGCGGATCACAAAGGTCGTGCCGACCGGGCAGCCGGCGTCGTCAAAGCCGATCTCCTCGCCGCCTTCGATAACGTAATTCGAACCAACGCTTTCGTCTCTGCTGCGGGTTATGAGCTGCAAACGCGAGACCGCCGAGATGGACGCCAATGCCTCGCCGCGAAAGCCGAGGGTGGCGATCCTGTCCAAGTCCTCCTCCAGCCTGACCTTGCTTGTGGCATGGCGGAGAAAGGCGGTCCTGACGTCATCCTTTTGTATGCCGCAGCCGTCGTCGGTGACGCGCATAAAGGTGGCGCCGCCGTTTTTGATCTCGACGGTGATATTCTTAGCGCCGGCGTCGATCGCGTTTTCGACCAGCTCCTTGATAACCGAGGACGGCCGTTCAACGACCTCGCCCGCCGCAATCAATTCCGCGACGTGCTTGTCCAGCACATTTATCACACCCATGCGTTCACCGCCTTTCCGAAAAATTTTATAATCAGATCATTGTTTTTAATTCATAAAGCAAATTCATAGCTTCGATCGGCGTCAGGGTGTTCAAATCGACGCCGCGCAGCTTTTCGACGACCGGGCTTTGCGCCGTGCCGATCAATGAGAGCTGCATATCGTCATCATTGTGCATAGCCTTATCAACGGGCGCGTCAGACTTGCCGCCCTCAAGCTCCGCGAGTATCTCCTTTGCGCGTGTGATGATGGAGTTCGGGACTCCGGCAAGCTTTGCTACCTCGATGCCGTAGCTGTCGTCAGCGCCGCCGGGAACTATTCTGCGCAGGAAGGTGATGTCGTCGCCGCGCTTTTTTACGGCGATATTGTAATTTCTTACGCCGTCGAGCAACTGCTCCATAACGGTAAGCTCGTGATAATGCGTGGCAAAAAGCGTTTTGGCGCCGAGCTTTTTTCTGTCGGCGCAGAATTCCAGCACCGCGCGCGCGATGCTCATGCCGTCAAAGGTAGAGGTGCCGCGCCCGATCTCGTCGAGGATCAGAAGGCTTTTGTTGGTGGCTGACTTTACGATGTGCGCCACCTCGCTCATTTCGACCATAAAGGTGGACTGACCCGACGCCAGATCGTCGGAAGCGCCCACGCGCGTGAAAATGCTGTCCACGATGCCGATCTGCGCCGATGACGCCGGAACGAAGCTGCCCATCTGCGCCATCAGCACTATCAGGGCGATCTGCCTCATATAAGTGGATTTGCCTGCCATATTGGGGCCTGTGATGATCGCGACCCTGTCGCCCTTGCTGTCGAGAAAGACATCGTTAGGCACGAACGGCGCGTCCTTGAGCAGCGCCTCAACAACGGGATGACGCGAATCCTTTATTGAGATCACGCTCGACTGGTTGACCTCCGGGCGCACATAGCGGTTGTCGCAGGCGACATTTGCGAGGGAGACAAGTACATCCAGAGCGGCGACAGCATTCGCGGTTTTCTGTATGCGCTCCAGATTCTCGGCGACCTTTACACGGATTGAGTCGAATATCGAGTATTCCATCGCGACGCTTCTGTCCTTCGCGCCGAGGATGCGCGACTCGATCTCCTTGAGATCAGGCGTTATATAGCGTTCGCAGTTGGTCAGCGTCTGCTTGCGGATGTAGCTGTCCGGCACCTGCGATTTATATGAATTGGTGACCTCTATGTAATAACCGAAAACCTTATTGTAACCGACGCGCAGCTTCGGGATTCCGGTTTTCTCCTTTTCCTCAGCCTCGATGCGTGCAAGGATATCCTTGGAATCGGTCATGTCGGAAACGACCTCGTCAAGCTCGCTGCTGTAGCCGCGCTTTATCATTCCGCCCTCGCGGACGGTGAACGGCGGATTTTCGACGATAGCCTTATCGATCAGCTCGTGGATATCCTCCAAAAGATCGAGCCGCTTGTAAACGGTTTTCAACAGTGTCGACTGACATTCGGCTATCTGCAGTGATATCTCGGGAAGGTTTTGGATCGCGGAGCAAAGTGAGCGAAGGTCGCGGGCATTGGCGGAGCCGTAGACGATCCTGGTCATCAGGCGCTCGATATCAAAAATGCCTGTCAGGGAATCGGTGAGCTCAAGACGCAGCACCGTGTCGCCGACCAGCTCCTCCACCGCCGCGTGGCGGTTGTTGATGCGGGAGATGTTCATCAGCGGGTGCTCGAGCCAAGAGCGGATGAGCCGCTTGCCCATAGCGGTTTTGGTTTTGTCGATTACCCACAAAAGCGAGCCGCGCTTTTCCTTTGACAGCATGGTCTGTGTCAGCTCGAGGTTGCGCTGAGTGTTGAAGTCGAGGCGCATATACTGCGCTTCGGAATACAGCTCGATGTGACTTATGCGCTCCAGACCCGACATCTGGGTCTCACGCAGGTAGTTGACAAGCGCGCCGACCGCCGAGATAAGCACCGGCTTGTCCTTTATCAGGTCAAACTCCGCGCCGAAGCGGTCGAGAACGGTTTGGGCGCAAAGCCGGGTCTCAAATCTGGGATCCTCAAGCATCTCTACACCGGCGGACAGCCGTGTTTTTATAAATACCGGAAGCCCTTTCATCTTGACGACGTCGCCGCCGATCAAGATCTCACGCGGGCTGTAGGATGAAAGCTGATTTGTGAGGACGTTCTGCGCGTCCTTGCCGGAGATCTCGGTGGCGTATAATTCTCCTGTGGAAATATCACAGAAGCAAAGCCCGATGATCTTATCGGCGGAGTACATGCAGCAGATATAGTTGTTTTTGCCCTCCTCGAGCATGCTCTGCTCCATCACAGTTCCGGGCGTGATAACGCGGATGATATTGCGCTTCACCAAGCCCTTTTTCACAGATGGCGACCTTGTAGCCCTTGGCGACCAATCGGGCGATGTAGCCCTCGCAGCTATGGAACGGCACGCCGCACATCGGCGCGCGCTCCGCCTGACCGCAGTCGCGGCCGGTAAGGGTGAGCTCCAGCTCCTTTGAGGCGATTTTTGCGTCCTCATAAAACATCTCGTAAAAATCGCCGAGACGGTAAAACAAAATGCAGTCCTTGTTTTGCTCCTTGATCTCAAAATACTGCTTCATCATCGGTGATAATTCAGCCAAGCGCTCACACCCTTTCCGAAAATAGTTGTTTGTTGTTTATGGATCAGGAGCAGCCGCCGCAGGTGCTGCAGCTTCCTGTGCAGTCGGAAATGTCGGCGGTTTCGGGGTCGGCGCCCTGCGCGCTCTGCTGAATGATGGCGGTGATGCGGTTGAGCACGGCGTCAAAGGCGGATTTCGCGTCGTTGTAGGCGATCATGTTGCTGTTTGACATGATCTGAGAATACACCTCGCGCATCTCCTTGTTAGCCTGAGTCAGTTTTTCCTGATCTCTGTCCTTTTTGCCCGCCTCGTCGTTGATTATCATTCTTTTGAGATTGAATTCGCCGATGAGTCTCTGCAGCTCGGCGTCGGCGTCGGCAACATGCTGCGCGTTCTGCCAGTTGATATAGGCTTCCTCCTGCTGCAGCGCTTTTCCGAGTTCTCTTGCAAGTGCGATAACGTCCATTTTTGTCCTCCTGTTATATCAATTCGCCCTTTAAAATCCAGTTGCGGGCTTTGGTGATCTTTACATTTTGAAAGCTGCCGACAAGGCTGCGGTCGCCCTGAAGCTCCACGATGATGTTGCCGCTCGTGCGTGCGTTGAGCTCGCCGGTCTTTTCCTTGACGCCCTCGATCAGCACGCGCTCCTGCTGCCCCACCATTGAGGCGCAGCGCTTTGCGGCGATCTCCTCCTGAACTTCGAGCAGCTCTTGGAACCACTTTCCCTTTTCCTCGGCGGAGACAGGATCGTCGAATTTTTCCGCCGGCGTTCCCTTTCGCGGTGAGAAAATGAAGGTGAAGAGCGAAGTGAACTCCACCTCGCGGATCAGCGACAAGGTCTCCTTGAAATCCTCATAGGTCTCGCCGGGAAATCCGACTATGATGTCGCTGGTCAGCGACAGACCTTCGATCTTTTCCTTGGCATAGGCGATGGTTTCAAGGTATTTTTTGCGGTCGTAGTGACGGTTCATCGCCTTTAATATCCTGTCAGAGCCGCTTTGGAACGGCAGGTGCAGGTGCTTGCTGATATGCGTTCCGCACGCGATGGTGTCGATCAGCTCTTTTGAGCAATCCTTGGGGTGCGAGGTCATAAAACGCAGCCAATAGTCGCCGCCGATCTCGTCGATCTCCTGCAAAAGCCGCGCGAAGCTGAGCGGCGTTTCAAGCGTTTTGCCGTAGGAATTGACGTTCTGACCGAGCAGCGTTATATCCTTGCAGCCGCTTTCGATCATCTGACGCGCTTCCTTCAGGATAACGTCCTTTTCCCTGCTGCGCTCCCTGCCCCTGACATAAGGCACGATGCAGTAGGTGCAGAAGTTGTTGCAGCCGTACATGATCGGCAGCCAGCCCTTGAAAGCTCCGTCGCGGTGGACTGGAAAGCCCTCATAGAGCATTTGGTCGTCGTTGCCGCGCTCGAAAACCCGCCTGCCGTCGACCAGCGCGCGGTAAAGCAGCTCGGGAAAATGATGCAGAGAATGGGTGCCGAACACCAGCCCCACAAACGGAAAGCTGCTGTAGATGCGGTCGGCGATGTGCTTTTGCTCCATCATGCAGCCGCACAGCGCTATAAGGATCTGCGGATGGCGGCGCTTCAGGTTTTTGAGCGCGCCGACATTGCCGAACACACGATCCTCGGCGTGCTCACGGACGGCGCAGGTGTTGAAAAGGATGAAGTCGGCGTCGTCGGGCGTGTCGGTGAAGGAAAAGCCCGAGACCTCGAGCATGCCCTTGATTTTTTCGCTGTCGGCGACATTCTGCTGGCAGCCGTAGGTGCGGATATACGCCAGCGGCTGTTCGCCGCGCTTGCGGATCTCCATGATCTCTGCGATCAGCCGCATCATTTCCGTCTGCTTTTCAGACAGGTTCTGCGGTTTGATTACGGGTAATGACAAACAAACGCCTCCTCGCCCTTTTTGATTAACTGAATAATTATACCACACCGGCGGCTATATTTCAATATGTTTTTCCGCAATATTTCGGTTTTTATCAGCGGATCGGCGTATAATATCCACCATATGTTGTGGGAATGTCGCCGACGATCACCGATTGTGCTATCTCAAAGTCGGTCGAGAAGGTCATTGTGTCCTTGTAATCGACCGAGGCGGTGACGATGTGCGAGGTGACGACGAGCCTGATGTGGTGGATCGTCTGGTTGAGTCCCGCCGACTCAAAGGTGCTTTGCAGCTCCGCCGAAAAGCTGCCTGTCAGACAATAGCTCAGAGGGATCTTAGGTCCGTAGTTCGAGATCAGACTTAGCCCGGTAAACGCGCCGAGCGGTATGTGCATGGTGCTGTTGTGTATCTTTTCGCACTCCTCCTCAGCCTTGGCGACTACCTTGCTTTTAAAGCTGTTGATGGCTGCGGCGTCGGTCTCCACGGCTGCCGCCTTTCCTCCGGAGTACCTGACGCGGACAAAATCCTCGTATCCGAAGCCGCCCTCGTCGAGCACCTCCCGAACAGCGCGGCATACCGCGTCAGTGGTGGTCTGACGGGCGAACGCGGGAAGATAGGAGCTGCTGAAAACCGAGATCTTGCTCTCAAAGCGGTTGATCGCGAACAGCGTCAGCGCCGCCGCAAGAAGCAGGCAAAGCCGCTTTTTGAGCCGTCTTTTTGATTTTTTACGCGTAAATGCCAAAAAAACACCCCTTGCTATTCTACAAGGGGTGTTTGAAAATGTGAAACAATTATTCGCCGCAGGATTCCTTGTCTTTGCAGCTGTCGCAGTCGGAATCGCAGTCCTCTTCCTCATCGAAGATATCTGAGAAATCGAACTCCAGCACCTCGCCGCAGTTGGGGCAATTGATCTCGCCCTCAAGCAGCACGTCCTCGGAAACATTGATCTTTTCGCCGCAGGCGCCGCAGGTCACTTCGTAAAAGACGTCGTTGTCGTCGTCATAGTCCTCGTCGTCGAAGTCGTCGTCAAAATCATCATAGTCCTCGTCGTCCTCGTCCTCGTCGCCGTAGAGCTCCTCCTCTACCTCGGCGAGATCCTGATCGATCTCATCGACCTGACCGCTCAGCTCATCATAAAGCTCTTCCATATCCTGAACATCGTAGGTGATGTCGTCGAGCAGCTCGATGATGGCGTTGATGACCTTGACCTCGGGCTTGCTGTCATCGAGAGCAAGACCCTCCGCAAGACCTTTGATATACGCGATTTTTTCAGTTAAATTCATGCTTTTCTCCTAATTATGCTCTGCCCATATATTCGCCGGTGCGGGTGTCGATCTGAATGACCTCGCCCTCGTCGATGAACAGGGGAACCTTGATCTCCGCGCCGGTTTCCAGAGTGGCGGGTTTGGTGGCGTTCGTGGCGGTGTCGCCCTTGAAGCCGGGATCGGTTTTGGTTACGGTCAGCTCAACGAAGTTCGGAGGCTCAACGCCGAAAACATTGCCCTTGTAGGAAAGAACCTTGCAAACCATGTTTTCCTTCACAAACTTGAAGTTGTCGCCGAGCACGCTCTTGTTGATGGGAAGCTGCTCCCATGTCTCGGTATCCATGAAGTAATAGAGATCACCGTCAGAATAGCTGTACTCCATATCCTTTCTCTCGATGAAAGCGGTGGGATATTTGTCGTTGGGGTTAAAAGTTTTCTCGACAACGGCGCCTGTGATCACGTTTCTGATCTTTGTTCTGACAAACGCGGCTCCTTTGCCGGGCTTTACGTGCTGAAACTCTACGATGGAAACAACCTGTCCATCCATTTCAAATGTAACGCCGTTTCTGAAATCACCTGCTGAAATCATTTGAATTACCTCCTAATTTTATGCCCTACTGCCCATTGGGCGTAGTTCGTTACCGTTATTATACATAATAATGCTAAAAAATGCAAGTGTTTTATACGATTAACAATTCTTTCGGCAAATTCACGAAATTGTGACAGCCGTTTTTCGTGACGCAGAGCATATCCTCGATGCGCACGCCGAACTTATCCGGCAGATATATGCCGGGCTCGTCGGTGATGACCATTCCCTCACGCAGAACGGTGTCGCTTCTTGAAGAAACATAGGGCAGCTCGTGAATGACGAGCCCCACGCCGTGACCTGTGGAGTGGCCGAAATATTTGCCGTATCCCGCCTGCTCGATCACGTCGCGCGCGGTTTTGTCGACGTCGCGGCAGATCACACCCGGGCGTATCGCGGAAAGCGCCTTGAGCTGCGCCTGAAGGACTATGTCATAGATTCGCCGCATTTCCTCGGTGGCGCTGCCGACGGCGACGGTGCGCGTGGTGTCGCTGTGATAGCCCTCATACACCGCGCCGAAATCGCAGGTGAAAAAGTCGCCCTCCTCAACCCTTGCGCCGGAAGGCACGCCGTGAGGCAGCGAGGTCTTTTTGCCGGTGATCGTGATAAGGTCAAAGGAAACGTCCTCGGCGCCGCGCATTTTCATCTCAAATTCCAGACGAGCCGCAAGCTCGCGCTCGGTAACGCCGACCCTTAGATGATTCAGCATCTCGAGATAGGCTTCCTCGGCGATTTTCTGCGCAGCGGCTATCTTGGCGATCTCGCTCTCGTCCTTGATTACGCGGATATCGGCGATATGCGCGTCGAGCTTGCCGTCGGCGCAGATCGAGATGCCGCTCTCGGAGAGCTTCTTTTTGAAAGCGTCAAAGCGGCTGACGGTCATGTGAGCGGACTCGACGCAGACATTCACAATGCTCTCCGCCGACAAAAGCTGCGCAACGCTATCGCCGAGTCTTTGGAAGCAGATGACCTTTACGCCGCGCGATTTTTGCTGAGCCGCCTCGAAATAGCGGAAATCGACCAGCAGCGAGGCAGTGCTTTGCGTGACGAGCAGCGCGCCCTCGCTGCGGAAAAACCCGGTAAAGTAGCCGATATTGACCTCGTCGGTGAGCAAAAGCGCGTCGTCGGCACGGTCAAGACAGCCTCTCAGGGCGTTGAGTCTGCCGCCGAATACCTCACTCATGTGATCAGCTCCTTCAGGGCGATGATGCCCAAAAAGTAACTGTGCTTGCCGAAGCCCGCGAGCCACCTCAACATAGGGTATGCTGACGGCGGCAACAGCGTCTCTGAGCGCGTAGCTGTAGTGGGTCAGTGCGCCCGCGTTGATGACCGCGCCGTCAAATTCCAGCCGCGATTGGTGAATCTTGTCGATAAGATCGCCCTCGTGATTGGATTGGTAGACCTCAGCCTCAAAGCCGTTGCTTACGGCGAACTCGGTTATCTCCTCGGCAATGCTTTCGGCGGTCTCGGTGCCGTAGACGCCCTTTTCACGGATGCCTACCATGTTTAGATTGGGACCCAAAAGGATCAGGATTCTTTTCATAGCTTTTACCTTAATGACACACAAAAAGCGGACAGAAAGCCCTGTCCGCCTGTTTGATTACCTGTATTTGCGTTTGCGAGCTGCTTCGGATTTCTTTTTACGCTTTACAGAGGGCTTTTCATAAGCTTCTCTTTTGCGAACCTCAGCAATAACGCCAGCTCTGGCACACTGCTTTTTGAATCGTCTTAAAGCACTTTCAAGAGATTCATTCTCTTTTAATCTAATCTCTGCCATCTATCTTCCCTCCCATCTGCCAAAAGGCATGGGTAATTTGCATAATTTGCAGACACTATTATACAATATGCCGCGAATAATGTCAATAGGAATGTAGAAATTTAGAAGAAATTTTATTTATTGGGCTTAACAACGAGGTTTACGAGCTTTTTGGGAACCACGATTTCCTTCAAAACCGTCATTCCTGCCAATGCGGCGCTGACTTTTTCGTTGGATTTAGCCAAAGAAAGCATGGTATCCTTGTCGGCGTCGATCGGCACGTTGAGCTTCGCCTTGATTTTGCCGTTGACCTGAGCGACGATCTCCACGGTCTCATCCACGCACTTGCTCTCGTCATACTGCGGCCACTGAGCCTCGGCAAGGATCCCTTCACCGAGCTTGTTGGCTTCATACACCTCTTCGGTGACGTGCGGCGCAAACGGGTTGAGCAGGATAGAGAAGATGCGCAGCTCTTCCCTGTTGATGGTTTTTACGTTCGAGATATCGTTGATAAGCGCCATAAGCGCGGCTATAGCGGTGTTGAATTTTATGTTTTCGATGTCGTCGCCGACCTTTTTGATGGCCTTGTGGAAGGCGCTCTCGAGCTCGGGACGGACGGCGTCGCCGTCGATCAGGATATTCTGGAGGTTCCAGTAGCGCTCGATAAAGCGGCGGCAGCCTCTGATGCTCGCCTGACTCCACGGAGCAGCCTTTTCAAAGTCGCCGATGAACATCTCATAAAGGCGCATGGTGTCGGCGCCGTACTCATCGACGATGTCGTCGGGATTGACGACGTTGCCGCGGGATTTGCTCATTTTTTCGCCGTTCTCGCCGAGTATCATGCCGTGCGAGGTGCGCTTGGCATAGGGCTCGGGAGTGGGAACCACGCCGATATCATAGAGGAACTTGTGCCAGAAACGGCTGTAGAGCAGGTGAAGCGTGGTGTGCTCCATGCCGCCGTTGTACCAGTCTACGGGCGACCAGTAATCAAGCGCCTCCTTGGAAGCGAGCGCCTCGCTGTTGTGGGGGTCCATATAGCGCAGATAATACCACGAGGAGCCTGCCCACTGAGGCATTGTGTCGGTCTCGCGCAGAGCGGGTCCGCCGCAGCACGGGCAGGTTGTGGTGATCCAATCGGTCATGTTAGCAAGCGGCGATTCGCCGGTATCGGTGGGCTCGTAGGACTCAACCATCGGAAGACGGAGCGGCAGCTCGCTTTCGTCGATCGGAACAAAGCCGCACTTGTCGCATTTTACGATCGGGATCGGCTCGCCCCAATAGCGCTGACGCGAGAACACCCAGTCGCGAAGCTTATAGTTGACCTTGGCGTGACCCTTGCCCTCTTTTGTGAGCCAATCGATGATCTTGATCTTGGCGTCGTCGACCGAAAGACCGTCGAGCATTCCGGAGTTGACCATAACGCCGGTGGCGCAGTCGGTGAACGCCTCCTCCTGCACGTTGCCGCCCTTGACGACCTCGATGATGGGCAGACCGAATTTTTTCGCGAATTCCCAGTCGCGGGTGTCGTGCGCCGGAACAGCCATGATAGCGCCGGTGCCGTAGGAAACGAGCACGTAGTCGGAGATAAAGATCGGGATCTCGGTGTTGTTGACGGGGTTGACGGCTCTTACGCCCTCGAGTCTCACGCCGGTTTTGTCCTTGGCGACCTCGGTGCGCTCAAAGTCGGATTTTCTGGCGGCAGCCGCCTGATAAGCGCGGATCTCGTCCATGTTTTCAAGCTTGTCTGCCCACTTTTCGATCAGGGGATGCTCGGGAGAGATGACCATGTAGGTCGCGCCGTAAAGCGTATCGGCGCGCGTGGTGTAGACGGTCAGAATATCGCCGGCGGTCGTTGTGAAATCTACCTCGGCGCCGGTGCTTCTGCCGATCCAGTTTTTCTGCTGCGCCTTGACGCGCTCGGGATAGTTGACCAGATCGAGGTCGTTGATGAGGCGGTCGGCATACTCGGTGATCTTGAGCATCCACTGGCTCTTGACCTTGTGGACGACCTCGCTGCCGCAGCGCTCACAGACGCCGTTGACGACCTCCTCGTTGGCGAGAACGCACTTGCAGGAGGTACACCAGTTGACGTTCATCTCCTTTTTATACGCAAGGTTATGCTTAAAGAGCTGA
>ONHJ01000029.1 GCA_900317595.1 uncultured Eubacteriales bacterium
TCTGTCAGGGAACAGCGTGCCACGTCAACTCGTCGGAGCTGATTTTGCAGACGGTCATGGATGAGCTGGGCATCGGCGACGGTCAGACCACCGCCGACGGCTTGTTTTCATTGAAATGCGTCGCGTGTCTGGGCTGCTGCTCACTGTCACCGGTGATGATGGTCAACGAGGATACCTACGGCAGCCTGACGCCCGAAAAAACCAAAAAGATCCTGAAAGAGTTAAGGGAGGCGGCAGAATGAGGATAGTTATCGGAGAGGGCTCCTGCGGAATCGCCGCGGGCGCCGAAAAGGTGAGAAAAGCGCTGCAGAACGCCGGCGTCACCGAGAACGTCACTATCGCGGGCTGTATCGGAATGTGCTGGCTGGAGCCGATCGTCGACATCTATGACGACGACAGCCTGACAAGGCTTGTGCGTGTGTCGGAAAGCGACGCGCCCGCGATCGCCGCGTTTGTAAGCGGCGGCGACAAAAGCCTTGTCGAAAAGCTTATCGTCACCGACGAGGACAGCGAGTTTTTGTCAAAGCAAACAAGGATAGCGCTGCGCAACTGCGGCGTAATAAATCCCGAGATCATCGGGGAATACATCGAAAAGTGCGGCTATGCCGCGCTGAAAAAATGCCTCACCGAGCTGACGCCCGAGGAGGTCATCGACGTCATCAAGACCTCGGGGCTCGCGGGCAGAGGCGGCGCGGGCTTCCCGACATGGTTCAAGTGGAACGCGGCAAGACAGAGCGCCGGCGACGAAAAGTATCTTATCTGCAACGCCGACGAGGGCGACCCCGGCGCGTTTATGGACAGGGCGGTCATCGAGTCCGACCCTCATAACCTGATCGAGGGCATGCTCATTGGCGCTTACGCTATCGGCGCAAAGCACGCCGTGGTGTATGTGAGAGCGGAATATCCCCTTGCCATCAAGAGGTTGAAGAACGCCATAGCTCAGGCGGCTGAAATGGGCATCATCGGCGAAAACATCTTCGGATCCGGCTTCTCCTGCGATTTCACCATCAAGGCCGGTGCCGGCGCGTTCGTGTGCGGCGAGGAGACAGCGCTGATCGAATCCCTCGAGGGTCACCGCGGCATGCCGCGCCTTAAGCCGCCGTTCCCGGCTCAGTCGGGCTTTTGGAGAAAGCCCTCCAACATCAACAACGTGGAGACCTTTGCCAATGTCGCGTGGATCATCAGCAACGGCGGTGAGGCGTTCGCCGCGATGGGCACCGAGGGCAGCAAGGGCACCAAGGTGTTCGCCGTGACCGGCAAGGTCAAAAGAAGCGGTCTTGTTGAAATACCAATGGGCAAAACGCTGCGCGACGTCATTTTCAATATCGGCGGCGGCATGAAAACCGACAAGCCCTTCAAGGCGGTGCAAATGGGCGGTCCTTCCGGCGGCTGTATTCCCGCAAGCCTTATCGATACCGTGATCGATTACAAGGCGCTCGGCGCAACGGGCGCGATCATGGGCTCCGGCGGCATGGTGGTCATGGACGAGAGCACCTGCATGGTAGGCATGGCGAAGTTCTTCCTCGACTTCACCGCGAAGGAGAGCTGCGGCAAGTGTATTCACTGCCGCATCGGCACCAAGCGCATGCTTGAGATTCTTGAGCGCATCACCAAGGGCGAGGGCAAAGAAGGCGACGTCGAGCTGCTTGAAGAGCTGTGCTATTCGATCAAGGACGGCGCGCTCTGCGGTCTTGGCCAGACGGCGCCGAATCCCGTGCTGACCACCATAAAATACTTCCGCGACGAATATGAAGCGCATATCAAGGATAAAAAGTGTCCCGCAGGCGAGTGCGGCGCTTTGATCTCCTATCATATCATTCCCGAAAAATGCCGGGGCTGCACGCTCTGCGCCAAAAACTGCCCTGTAAAGGCGATAGACGGCGCGGTCAGGACACCCCATGTGATCGACGCCGGCAAGTGCATAAAGTGCGGCAAATGCCACACCGTCTGCCGCTTCGGCGCGGTCGTCAAAGAGTGAGGAGGGCTGAAAATGATAAATCTTACGATCAACGGCAAAAAAATTACAGCCCAGGAGGGCTCAACGATACTTGAAGCCGCAAGGGCGAACGGCATCGATATCCCGACCCTTTGCTACGACAAGGCGGTCGAGGTCTACGGCGCCTGCGGTCTGTGCGTAGTCGAAGCCGAGGGGATACCCAAGCTGCTGCGCTCCTGCTCGGCAAAGGCGGCTGAGGGCATGGTCATCAACACCGAAAGCCCGCGCGTGGTGCGTTCAAGAAAGATCGCCATGGAGCTTTTGATGTCTGCGCACGACGGCGACTGCGTGGCGCCCTGTCAGCTCAACTGCCCCGCGAAAACCGATTGCCAGGGCTATGTCGGGCTGATCGCCAACGGCGAATATGACGCGGCGATCAAGCTGATAAAGAATAAGATACCGCTGCCTGCCTCTATCGGCAGGGTCTGCCCGCATCCCTGTGAAAAGGCGTGCCGCAGAAAGAATGTTGACGAGCCGATCAACATCGCGCAGCTAAAGGCTTTCGCGGCGGATATTGATCTGAAATCCGACAGCTACCTTCCCGATCTCATGGTTCGCTCGGGCAAAAAGGTGGCGGTCATCGGCGGAGGCCCCGCGGGTCTGGCTGCCGCTTATTACCTGAATATCCTGGGACACTCCGTTACCGTCTATGATATGATGGAAAAAATGGGCGGAATGCTGCGCTACGGCATACCTCAGTACCGCCTGCCCAAGGAGATACTCGACAAGGAAATTTCTCTTATAGAAAAATCAGGCGTAAAGCTTGTAAATAACGTCAAGCTCGGAAAGGATTTTACGATCGCTTCGTTAAAAGAGGAAAACGACGCGGTGATCGTGGCGGTCGGCGCTTGGCAGTCCAGCTCCATGCGCACTCCCGGTGAGGAGCTTCAGGGCGTATACGGCGGCATCGACTTCCTGCGCGCGGTCATCAAGGGCAAGGCGCCCGAGATCGGCGAAAGAGCTGTGATCTGCGGCGGCGGCAACACCGCTATGGACGCGTGCCGCACGGCGGTAAGGCTCGGCGCGAAAGAGGTCTACGTCGTCTACAGAAGAACAAGAGCGGAAATGCCCGCCGACAAGTTAGAGATAGATGAGGCTGAGGAAGAGGGCGTTGTTTACAAATTCCTCACGAACCCGATCTCCTTCAACGGCGAGGACGGCAAGGTCAAATCCATCACGCTTCAAATCATGGAGCTCGGTGAGCCCGACGCCTCGGGCAGGCGCAGCCCTGTTCCAGTTGAGGGCAAGACCGAGGAGATCGCCGTCGACAGCGTCATCCTCGCCATCGGTCAAAAGCTTGTTCAGGGCGACGTGAATGAGTTGAAGCTCAACGGGCGCGGCAATATCGAAGCCGACCCGGACTTCTTCACCACGAGCATCGAGGGCGTGTTCGCCATCGGCGACGCGACCAACCGTGGCGCTTCCATAGCGATCGAGGCGATCGGCGAGGCAGACCGCTGCGCAAAGGCGGTCGACGCTTATCTGAACGGTCAGGCATTCGACACAAGAGTCCCTTACATCAGCAAGCGCGATGAAAAAGCCATAGATTATTCCGCCAGAGAAAAATGCGACAGGATCGAGCCAAAGGTACTCGCTCCCGAGATCAGAAATAAAAGCTTTGACGAGGTGAGTCTCGGCTTCACCGAGGAGGAGGCAAAGGCGGAAGCGAGCCGCTGCCTTGAGTGCGGCTGCCGCGAGTATTACAAATGCAAGCTTTTGAAGGTCGCCCAAAGATATGATATCGACCCATCCCGCTTCGAGGGCGAAATGCCGCAGCGGTACACCCGAGACGCCAACGCGTTTATCGAGCGCAATCCCGCGAAGTGTATCCTGTGCGGGCTGTGCGTCAGAAGCTGCCGCGAGGTTATGGATATCCACGCGCTGGGCCTGATGGGACGAGGCTTCAAGACCGAGCCGTCGCCCGCGTTCGCGCTGCCGCTCGACCAAACCAAGTGCAGCAACTGCGGACTTTGCGTGCAGCTTTGTCCCACCGGCGCGCTGACCGAAAGATCGGCGCTGCAAAAGCAGGTGCCGCTCGATGAGGAATACACCGAGCAGATGATAGAGATAGACGGTCAAAAGGCGAGCGTGCTGGTGGCGCGGTATAACGGAAAAATCATCCGCGTGATCCCCAACGACGCCGTATCGCGTAACGCGGGACTTACGCGTGAGCAGCTCCTCGAAAAGCTGCGTTAACAGCGCTTTTCCAAAAAACGACCCAATGCGGTCAATATGACACCGATCAAGGACGGACAGAGCTTTTCGCGCTCTGTCCGTTTTTGCGTACCGCCCTCGCCGCTCCCTACAGTGATTAACCAAACTTTTCTTTTCGATTGTAGGGAGCGACGCCTTCGTCGCTCCTGCAAATCGCCCCGCGATTTGCTTAAGCCGACAACACTGCCCTAAACCGGGGTCATCTTGTTTTCGGCGGAATTACGCCGATAAAACTATTGCGTTTGCGGCAATTATGTATTATAATATAGATTGGAGTTTTATAAGGAGTGGTGTTTGTATGGAGAAAAAGAGGGTCAGCGTGCAGATCGAAGGCCGCAGCTATGCCGTTATCACCTTTGAAGAAAGGTCATATGTTCACTCGGTCGCCGATGAGGTCATCCGTGCGATCCGGCGCGCTGCGCAGACTGGCAGACATCTGGACACCCGCGACTGCGCGATCATGGCGGCAATGGATTTTTGCGACGACCGCAACAAGGCGGAGCGCCGCAACAAGGACGTTATCGACAAAGCCGATCAGATCATCCGCCAGTCGGGCGAGCTCGGCAAGCAGTGCAGGGAATACAAGGAGCGCCTTGCCGCCGCCATCAACGAAAACACAACACTCACAAAACGCATCAAGACGCTGGAGGATCAGCTTCACACCCTGATGAAGGAGAACGAAAAGCTGAAAAAGGGCGAAACAAAGGCGCTTGAAAACGAGAAAAAATTCGAAAAGACCGTCCGCGACAAAAAGACCGAAAAGCTGATGGGCTATGTGCCGATGCGGCAGTATTCGCTCTTTGAGGAGAAGGACGTTCCGCCAAAAAAAGATGAGTAAAATAGAGATATTGGCGCCCGCGGGCGGCTTTGACAGCGTGATCGCCGCCGTGCGTTCCGGCGCAGACGCGGTTTATGTGGGTCAAAAGCAGTTCTCGGCGCGCGCTTCGGCAAAAAATTTCGACGCCGATGAATTGAAGCGGGCGGTCGCCTACTGCCATATCCACGGCGTAAAGGTATATGTCACCGTAAACACCATCGTATTCGACGAGGAGCTCGAAGCCCTCGCCGCAGCCATACGCACCGCCGCCGAGGCTGACGTCGACGCACTGATCGTCCAAAATATGGGCGTGGCGCGGCTTGCGCGGCAGATCGCGCCCGACCTTCCGCTGCACGCCTCCACTCAAATGAGCGTCCACACCGCCTCAGGCGTGCGCGCGCTCTGCGAAATGGGCTTTAAGCGCGTGGTGCTCTCGCGCGAAATGAGCCGCGAGGAGATCAAAAAAGCGGCTCAGATCCCCGTTGAGATCGAGGTTTTCGTCCACGGCGCGCTTTGTATGTGCGTGTCGGGTCAGTGCTGGTTCAGCGCGATGCTCGGCTCACGCAGCGGCAATCGCGGCGCCTGCGCCCAAACCTGCCGCCTGCCGTTCTCCGTCAACAACCAAAAGGGCGGTCACGCGCTCAGCCTTAAGGACAACAGCCTGATCCCTTTGATCGGCGACCTGCAGGCGATCGGCGTCGCTTCGGCTAAGATCGAGGGCAGGATGAAGCGCCCGGAATATGTCGCCGCCGCCACCCGCGCCTGCGTGGAGCAGCGCGACCTCGGCTTCATCACCGACCAAACAGCGGCATGGCTGCGCGGTGTGTTTTCCCGCACCGGCTTCACCGACGGCTACTACAAGGGGCGTCTCGGCAAAGAGATGTTCGGCACGCGCACGCGCGACGATGTGGTCTCAGCCGACGAAAAGCTGCTTTCGCAGCTCCGCCGTTCTTATAAAGATGAAGTACAGCATATCCCGCTCAGCGGCAGCTTTTCAGCCGCGATAGGCGAGAGGGCGGCGCTCACGCTAAGCGACGGCGTACGAACTGTCACGGCGCGTACCGAGACAGCCGCCGAGGAGGCGCGCAGCCTGCCTCTTGACGCAGAAAAATGCCGCGCCCAACTGACAAAAACAGGCGGCACCGCCTATATTATAAATGACCTCACGGTCGATTTGGGCAGCGGAGTTTCGCTGCCGCTGTCGGCGCTCAACAATCTGCGCCGCGCCGCGCTCTCGGAAATGGACAGACAGCGCGCGCTGCGCCATAACTATAAAATAAATCCTTTCGATCCCGCGCCGCCAAAGCCTTATCGCGCCGCTTCTCATGCTCTGCGCGCGCGTGTGCCGAAAACCAGGCTCGGCGCCGCCTTCAAGGCGTGCGAGCGCGTGTTCGTGCCGCTTTTCGCGGACGTGCGCGAGCTGGAGCGGCTGAAAAACGAGGGCTTTTCGATCGGCGTTGAGATACCGCGCGGAATGTTCGGCAGAGAGGAACAGATCGGGCGTCAGCTTGCCCGCGTAAAGGAGCTGGGCGTTGCCCATGCCCTCTGTCACAACCTCGGCGCGCTCTATCAGGCAAAGCAGCTCGGCTTTACCCTGCACGGCGGCTTCGGGCTGAACCTCTGCAACACCGGCGATCTGCTGTGGGCGGAGGAGTACGGGCTTGCCGATACCGAGCTCAGCCTTGAGCTGCGATTCGATCAGATCGGAAGGCTCGGCGGCAATATCGGGCGCGGCATTATCAGCTACGGCTATCTTCCGCTGATGCTGTGCCGCAACTGCCCTGCCAAGAGCATAGGCTTGGATTGCAAATCCTGCAAAAACCAATCAAAAATGACGGACAGAAAGGGCAAACGCTTTTTCCTGAGATGCGACGGCAACTGCACCGAGGTGCTCAACTGCGTGCCGCTTTATATTGCGGAAAGCGAAATTTCAAAACTTTCCACATCTTTCCATGTTTTGCGCTTCAGTGTGGAAAACTATGTGGAAAACGTGGAAAACGTCAAGGAAATCAATGACGTTTCAATGTTGAAAGACAATTTTACCCGTGGATTATACCGCCGCGGCGTTGAATAAAGGCTTTACCGTGTTAAAATGTTTAATTTTTCTTTAGCGAAAAAAGCAAATTTCCCCGTCGGAATATACCCCGTTTTAATATTCCAAAAGGAAATTACTATTTGGAATAATAAAAAAACGCGGATCGCTGTCCTGCAAAAATCAAAAATAATGAAGGAATGAAACATATGCAGCTCAAAATCAAAAAACTAAAGGAAAACGCGCGGATCCCAAAACGCGCCACCGAGGGAGCCGCCGGCATGGATCTTTTTGCCTGCATCACCGATGCGGTCGCTCTTGCGCCGGGTCAGCTCACCGTGATCCCGACCGGCATCGCGATCGAGCTTCCCGACAACACCTGCGCGGCGTTTCTCTATGCCCGCAGCGGTCTGGGCGTAAAGCACGGAATTTGCCTTTCAAACGGCGTCGGCGTGATAGACAGCGACTACCGCGGCGAGATCTGCGTGGGGCTGTGCAATGTTTCGGACACCCCCTACACTATAGAGCCCGGCGAACGCGTCGCCCAGATGGTCATCGCTCCTGTCTTGACTCCGTCGGTCGTTGAGGTCGGCGAGCTCGGCGAAACAGAGCGCGGCTCGGGCGGCTTTGGCTCAACCGGACGCTGATGATCGCGGATACGGCGGCATCAGACAAAATCCGGCGGACGCTTGTGTTATGATAAATCAATCGTATGGTATAGAAAAGAGGAATAAAAATGTTTGCGTTTTCTAAAGATATCGGCATCGACCTCGGCACCGCCAACACGCTGGTATGCCTGAAGGGAAAGGGAATAATCCTGCGCGAGCCCTCGGTTGTGGCTGTGGATATGCGCACCGACACAGTGCTTGCGGTCGGCTCTCAGGCAAAGGATATGATCGGCAGGACTCCCGGCTCCATCGTCGCGGTGCGTCCGCTCAAGGACGGCGTGATCGCCGACTTCAAGATCACCGCGAAAATGCTGCAGCATTTTATCAAAAAGGCGGTCAAGCCCGGCATTTTCAGCAAGCCGCGCGTGATAATCTGCCTGCCCACCGGCGTTACCGAGGTGGAGCGCAAGGCGGTTGAGGACGCCGCTTATCAGGCGGGCGCAAAGCCGCCCGTTATCCTGATAGAGGAGCCGATGGCCGCGGCTATCGGCGCGGGTTTGCCGGTTGACGAGCCCACCGGCAGCATGGTGGTTGACATCGGCGGCGGCACCAGCGAGGTCGCGGTGATCTCGCTCGGCGACATCGTCACCGCCTGCTCGGTGCGCGTTGCGGGCGACCGCTTTGACGAGGCGATACTCACATATATAAAGAAAAACTTCAACCTTCTTATAGGCGAACGCACCGCTGAGGATATCAAGATCAAGATCGGCTCCGCCTATCCCTATGAAAATGAAAAAAGTATGGTGGTCAAGGGCAGAAACATGGTCGACGGACTTCCCAAGGATATCACCATCACCGCGGCTCAAGTGCGCGAGGCGCTTGCCGACCCGCTCAACACGATAGTTGAGGCGGTCAAGACCACGCTTGAAAAAACGCCGCCCGAGCTTTCCGCCGATATCATCGATCACGGCATCATGCTGACCGGCGGCGGCGCCCTGCTGCGCGGCATCGAAATGCTGATAATGCAGCAGACCGGCATGCCCGTTCATGTCGCCAACCGTCCGCTCGACTGCGTCGTAGACGGCGCCGGCAAGCGCTTGGGCAAGGCTGCCGCAAGCAAATACAAGCACAACAGAAGCTGATTTTATATGAGAAAAATCCTGACCGATCGTTTGCTCTTATTGTCCTATGAAAAAGAGATTTCACAACCGCAATCTAAAAGTGCTGATCGTTACGCTCATCATCATCACGGTGCTGGGCGTTTTCTCGCGCGCCGAAAACTCGCTGGTCTCCGGCGGCGTCAACGCGGTCACCAAGGGGCTGTTCCAGCTAAGCGCGCAAGCCACCGCAAGCGCGGATTCCGCCACCCGCGAGGATCTTCTGCGTGAAAACGAGGAGCTTAAGCGTGATAACGCCGAGCTGCGCCGTCAGCTCTCAGACTATATCGACGTCAAGGCTGAAAACGAGCGGCTTTGGAATTACTACGGCTTGAAAAAGGAAAATCCGTCCTATCAGATCGTGCCTGCAAATGTCATCCGCCGCGACGTCAACGACGATTTCTACTCCTTCACCCTCGACGTCGGCACCTCGCTGGGCGCCAGGGTCAACGCGCCCGTCATCACCGACAACGGTCTTGTGGGCTGGGTGTGTCAGGCGGACGCGGCTACCTGCAAGGTCAAGACCATTCTTTCACCCGACACCAAGGCGGGAGTGACCGACAAGCAGAGCGGCGACAGCGGAATCCTCAGCGGCAGCGTTTCTCTCTGCGACAAGAATCTGACGGGCATGAACAAGCTTGCCGAGGATCACTCCGTCAAGGAGGGCGACATGATCGTCACCTCAGGCACCGGCGGCGCATATCCCTCAGGCCTGCTAATCGGTCAGGTGCAGTCGATCGAGTTCAACAAATACGACGCGTCGCGCTGCGCGATAATCAAGCCCTATGAGGACGTTCGTTCGATAACCTCAGCTGCGGTTATCACCGACTTTGAATCCAAGGGCAAGGTGGTAAAGAGCAATGAAAAGTAAGCGCATAGTTTTTCGCGTGCTCGCCTACGCGCTTGAGGTCGTGCTGCTTTGGGTGCTGCAGAGCACTCCGAAGCTCATGCCCGAGGTCCTCGGCGGCAGACCTTTTTTGCTGCTCGCGGCGGCGCTTGGCTTCGCGGTAAACGAGGACGTTATCCCGGCGCTGATCTGGGGCGCTGTCTGCGGTGTGCTCGCCGATCTTTCGGCAGGCGGCACCGTGGGTTGGTTTGCCTTTTCATTTACACTGGCATGCTTCGCGGCGGCGTCGCTGCTTGACACCTACCTTACCCGAAATCCGCTGACGGCGGGTGTGCTGGCGCTCGGAGCCGTGATCGCGGTGCTTGGGCTGTATTTTCTGTTTTTCCGCGTTTTCGCGGGGATCCCGGGCAGCGGCGACCTGTTCGTGAAGCACTATCTGTCCAGAATGATATATACATACGTGTGCTTTTTCCCGCTTTATTTTCTCGACCGATTCCTGCATAAGGTGTTCGCGTAGCGCGTCCGGTCACCGCCTGATATTTTATGGAAAGGAGCGTCCTGCTGATGCAAAAAAAACTTCGCGGCAAATATCCCTTTGTCGTCTGCGCCGTACTGGTGCTGCTGGCGGCGGCGGTTTTCGCCGTCAGGCTTGCCGACTGGCAACTGGTACACGGCGGAGAATACAAGCGTCTGGCGGAGCGCTCGACCAGCTTCAATGCGGACACGCCCGCTACACGCGGCGAGATACTCGACCGCAACGGCGTGGGGCTGGTCACCAACATAACTCACTATAAGATAGTTTTCGACAAGCTTTATGTCGACGAAAGCAAGCTTGACGGCACCATATTGCTGCTCAGTGACCTGCTGAAAAAAACAGGCGACAAATGGGATAACTGTTTGCCGGTCGCCGTACGTGACGGCGGTTTTGTATTTCGGGACGACGCCGACGAGGACGATATAGACGAGCTGAAAGACACGCTCGACAAAGGAAAGGACGCCGACGCGCGCGCCTGCTTCGACGCGCTCTGCAAGCGCTATGATATCAGCGAAAAATACAGCGACGAGCAGCGGCTTACGCTTGCTTCCGTCCGGTACGGCATGGAGCTCAAGGATTACTCCAACTCAAATCCCTATACCTTCGCTTCGGACATCAGCCGAGACGCGGTCAGCGCGGTCAGCGAAAACACCCAGGGCGTCGGCGGCGTCGACGTGCAGACCTATCTGGTGCGCAGCGCGCAGAACCCGACGCTCGCGCCGCATATCCTCGGCGCTATGGGCGCGGTGACTCAGGAGGAATACGACGCGCTTTCCTACGGCGCCAAGCATTATGAGATCACCGACGACGTCGGCAAATTCGGCATTGAGGCGGCGTTTGAGGACGAGCTTAAGGGCGAGGGCGGCACCAAGATCATCCAGCGCAACTCCGACGGCACGGTCGTCGAGACCGTGGAGACCATCAACGCGCAGCCGGGCAACACGGTTTACCTCACGCTCGACAGCAAGCTGCAGCAGGTCGCCGTCGATTCCCTCGCCAGAAACGTAAAGGCGGCTCAGGCTGAGGGCAAGGCGGAAAGCGCTTCTACAGGCAAAAAGCTCCAGGGCGAGGACTGCGAGACCGGCGCGGTGGTCATGCTTGACGTCAGCGATTTTTCGGTTCTGGCGGCGGCGAGCTTCCCTACCTACGACCTCAATAAATACAGCGATTCCTATGATTATTACACGCAGCTTGTCGAGGACAAGCGCTCGCCGATGTTCGACCGCGCGTTTTCCGGCACCTTTGCCTGCGGCTCGGTCTTTAAGCCCTGCGTGGCTATGGCGGCGCTTGAGGAAAAGGTAATAAAGACCGACACCAAGGTGTTCTGCACCCAAAAATACGACTATTATCCGTCGAATGTGGTTGAGTGCATGCACCGCCACGAGACCATGGATCTGCGAGGCGCGATCACCCAGTCCTGCAACTATTTTTTTGCCGAGACCGGAAGAAAGCTGGGCATCGACACAATGTATCTCTACGCCGAGCGCTTCGGGCTGGGCGAATACACGGGCTTGGAGGTCGAGGAATCCAAGGGCAGCCTTGCGGGGCGCGACAGCACAACATGGCAGCCGGGCAACACGGTGCAGGCGGCTATCGGACAGTCCGACAACGCCTTTACACCCGTTCAGCTCGCCACCTATGCCGCGACGATCGCCAACAACGGTACCCGACTGAAAACCCACATCGTCAGCAAGATCACCGATTATGAGCGCAAAACCACGATCGCCGATTACTCAAAGCCCGAAAAAACGGGCGAATGCGGCGTTTCGGAAAAGAATATGAAGATAGTTCAGGACGATATGCTCTCCGTAGCCAGAAGCGAGGACGGCACCGCTTATAAGGTCTTCGGAAATTACAGGATCAAGGTCGCGGCAAAGACCGGCACCGCCGAAAACTCGGGCTCCGACCACACCACCTTTATCTGCTACGCGCCCTATGACAAGCCGAAGGTCGCGATCGCGGTGGTGCTCGAGCACGGCGTTCGCGGAAAATATTCCATGCAGGTGGCAAAGGATCTGATGGACGCGTACTTTAAGAGTTGAGAGTTAATTGAAAATTGAAAGTTTAAAGCTGAAATAACGCTGTCATTTCGACCAAGCGGAGCAACGCGAAGCGCGTGAAGAAATCCCCGTCGGCGATGAATAAGAGGTCGCTCACGGCACTGCGCCATTACAAATCATTAATTAATTGCGTGAAGCGCTTGCGGATTTCATCTTATCAGTTTTGCCTAAAAACTGCTTAAAAAATTTGTTTGATAAAACATCTTGCTTTTATTGCATTTTACAAAAATTTGTGTTAATATGTTGTAGAGGTAGTATAATATGGACAATGTAATCGTTGTTGCATCGGGAAAAGGCGGCACCGGAAAATCGACCGTGTGCATCTGTCTTTCCGTTGCGCTCGTCAAAAAAGAAAAAAAGGTTTTGCTGATCGACTGCGACTGCGGAATGCGCGGGCTGGATATCATGCTGGACATCGAGCAGGATATCCTTTTTGACGCCTCCGACGCGGTTTGCGGCAACTGCAGCTTTGGCGAGGCGATATATAAAAGCCGTCACAATCAAAACCTCTATTTGATGGCGGCGCCCTTTGACGCCGAAAACGAGCTTAGCCCCTCGGTGTTCAGGCAGCTCGTCGATTCGGTCAAAAACAACTTTGATTATGTCATCATCGATTCTCCCGCGGGCATCAGCTCCGGCTTTGTCACCGCGGCGGCGCCCGCCGACAGGGCGCTGATAGTCACCAACGCCGAGCCCACAAGCGTGCGCGGCGCTTTGAAGGTGCGCAAAAAGCTTGAAGCGCTGGGCGTCAAAGACCTGCGGCTGGTCATCAACCGCTTTGACCGCAAAATGTTCAAAAAGCTCGGCTTTTATGAGGAT
>ONHJ01000162.1 GCA_900317595.1 uncultured Eubacteriales bacterium
CTCTTGAAGCCGCCGACACCAACGGCGACGGCGAGGTGACCATTGCCGACGCGACGCATCTGCAAATGTACCTCGCGGAATTTGATGGTATCGTCTTGGGAGAACAGCCGACAACATGACCTAATAAAGCCCCGGGCAAACGCGAATCGTTTTGCCGGGGCTTTTCGTTAGCCGTGAAGCTGATAACAGAAGCTGTGAGCGGTAGATATCTATGATACTCCAAAGCCGGAACCGCCGTCAGCATCGTCAGCGAAGCAGCAGTAACAAAAGAACAGACAAGCTTATCCCCTATTCCTTCGTCTGCAAGGACAGCATTTTTTGATAAAAACCGTTTTGCCGCTTTAATTCTTCGGGTGCGCCCTGCTCGTCTGATTTGCCGTCTTTGATGACAACGATCTTATCCGCTCCCGCGATCGTGCGCATACGGTGAGCGATGATCATGACCGTTTTGTTTTTGATCAAACGTGAGAGCGACTGCCGGATCAGTGTTTCGTTCTCCGCGTCAAGCGAGGCTGTCGCTTCGTCAAGCAGGATAACGGGCGCGTCCTTTAGAAAAGCGCGCGCGATCGAGATCCTCTGGCGTTCGCCGCCGCTGAGCTTCGCGCCGTTCTCGCCGATGACGGTATCATAGCCGTCGGGCAGGCGTGAGATGAATTCGTCGCAGTTTGCAAGCCTTGCGGCGTTCATAACTTCCTCGTCAGTCGCGTCCTTCCTGCCGATACGGATGTTCTCCTTGATCGTGTTGTTGAAAAGCGTTACATCCTGAAATACGATGGAATAATAATTCAACAGAGCTTCGGGATCGATTGTTGAGATATCCTCGCCGCCGAAGGTGATCCTGCCCTTTGTCGCGTCCCAGAAGCGCGCAGCCAAGCGTGAAACCGTGGTCTTGCCGCCGCCAGACGGTCCGATCAAAGCGGTGACCTCGCCTTGCTTTGCGGTGAAGCTGACGTCGCTGAGAACCGTTTCATCGTCGTTATATTCAAAGCCGACGTTTTCAAACCGAATATCAAAATGCTCGGGCTTAAATTCCTGTTTGCCCTGCCATATCGGGCAGATTATGAGCGAGGTAGGTCTCAGCCGCGTTGGACGAATCGTTGATGATCTTGCGCACCTTTCCGCTGCCCATTTCATCCGAAAAGCCGAGCGGCAGCTTTGTGATGTGTTTGAGCAATCCGCGCTTGATATTGCTGCCGATGCGGAACGCGCTGACGTGCGAACACATCAAAGCGCCGAAATAGATCACGAGCGCTGCCGCCGAGAACACGACTGCCATGACGCCGTTGCGCACGATCGAGGTCGCCCTTGAAAAATCGGGCGCGACTTCAAGCACCTCCCTGATGATGAAGAAAATATACACAAGCGGCAAAAGCGCCGTCAGCGCGCTGATAAATGACAGTACCCACGAAAGATACGTCAGTATTTTATAGCCGCCCGCGTATTTCATCAGCCGCGAGAACGGAGACGGTTGTTTTTGTTTTTTCAAATATATCATCCTTTCTTTAGTTAGCTTTCGCTAACCGATTATCTGAAACAAAAGCCTGTTTTCAGGCTTTCGTTTTTTATTGAACCAGCTTTTTTGTACTTAACAAGCCTATCCCAAGCGTTGAGGCGTTATGCAGCATAGCGGTCGTGGTCGGCTGCGCCAAGCCGCCGACTCCCAGAGCTATCAGTCCGCCGTTGACGGAAAGGATAGAGCGGTAGTTTCTGCCGATGCGCTTCATCATCGCCGTGCTGAGCTTTCTCAGCGTGACGATGCTGCCCAAATCGTTCTCGGAGATCGTGATGTCCGCGATCTCTCTTGCGATCGGCGCGCCGTTGGAAATGGCGATACCTACGTCCGCCGATGAAAGCGCAGGCGAATCGTTAACTCCGTCGCCGATCATCACCACCGTATTGCCCTTCGCTTTTTCGTCCAAGATGAACCGCGCCTTTTCCTCCGGCAAAACCTCAGCGTAGAAGCGGTCAACTCCGACTCTCTCGGCTATCGCCTTCGCGGTGTGCTTGCTGTCGCCCGTCATCATCACGATGTTGTCAAAGCCAAGCTCTTTGAGCTGACCGACGACTGCGGGCGCTTCCTCACGGAGCGGATCCTCGATGCAAATGACCGCCGCAAGCCAGCCGTCGATGGACAGATACAGCCGCGAAAACTCGCTTGATATCGCAAGCAGCTTTTGCTCTGTTCCGAGCGGAACCGCCGAGCCCATATCCTCGAAGATAAAGTGATAGCTGCCGATCAGCACCTCTGCCCCATCGATCGTTGATTTCACGCCGTGCGCCACCACATACTCGACCTTCGTGTGCATTTCGTCGTGGATCAGGTTTTTCTCTTTCGCCGCGCGGACGACCGCGTTTGCGATAGAGTGCGGAAAATGCTCCTCCAAGCACGCCGCTATCCTGAGCAGCTCGTCGGGCGTTTTTTCGCAGAAGGACACGACGCTGTGAACAGTGGGATTCGCCTCGGTTAGCGTTCCCGTCTTGTCAAAGACGATCGTATTAGCGGCGGAGACCTTTTCAAGAAACTTGCCGCCCTTGACCGTGATTCCGCAGGCGTTCGCCTCTCTGATCGCGGACAGCACCGTTACGGGCATTGCAA
>ONHJ01000092.1 GCA_900317595.1 uncultured Eubacteriales bacterium
TAGATTATCATTGCCACCGTGACAACGTGCCACGAAAGATACGGGATCACAAAAATTTCGCTGAAAGGTATCAGGTCATCCATGAACATGTGAATGGTGTGATACTCAGCGCCAATGTTGACCCTCTCCACGATCACGAAAGCGATAAGGTAGATCATATTGTTGTATTTTGCGAGTGTGGCAAGCACCAGCAGCACGCCTGAAATGATCGCCCAGCGGTATTTCTGCGTCTGGAAATACTTGATAAGCAGCAGGCTTGCCCAGAGTGCGTAGCACATTCCGATCAGGTTGCCATAAACGAAGGTGGTGAACAGGATCGGCTGGAAGCAGACCATCAAAAGCAGGATCGCCATAAATTCAACGCTTTTTCTCTTGAACAGCAGCCTTGTTATGCGCGCCAGCGCAAAGTATGAGGCGGCTACCGCAAGCACATTGAGCACCTGAACGGGCATTGAGCTGTCGACCCCGAAAATGCGGTAGATTATCTCGCAGAAGAACACAAAGCCGAGCTGGAAGGGGTAGAAGTGGAAGTAGGAGAAGGTTATATACGGCGCAGAGTTCTGGGAGCCGGGCGGATAGCTGTAGAACCGCCAGTTGTAGAACTGCGTGTCGTTCTGCATCGACTTGTAGTTGTTCTGCGCCGCGTCGGTCGCGGCTTCAAAAATATTGGCACTGTCCGCGGAGGGTATAGAGCGCACGCTGAATACCCAGATCAAGCCCAGCGTCACCGTCAGCGCCGCAAGGGCTATCTCCATCGCGGTGATATTTACCTTGGCAAAGAAATCATAGAACCGCCGCATCGCGAACAAAAACAGGAAAAACAGCACCGTGACAATGATGTTCAACAGAACGATATCGTTCTGGAACAAGATGTTTTCCCGCGCGAAAAGGTCGGGGTCGGTGGCGCTTTGTTTTATCTGGCTCGTCTGAAAAAAGCTCATCACCGCGATATATCCGAACGCGAGGAACACGAACAGACACAAAATATTGACTATTATCGTTTCGACCCTGCAGCGCTTCTGCTCGGTCGCAATGGTCGGCGCCGCGGGCGTTTTGGGCTCGGGCGCGGTTTTTTTCTTGATATTCATATGTATAGACCCTTCTAAAACTCGTCTTTGACGGACCGCGTGAACAATTGCTGTATTTCTTCCTTGATATCGGCGTCCTCAAACAGCACTCTGTAGACCGCCGACACGATCGGCAAATCAACGCCGTGCTCCCGACCGAGCTTATACAAAGCCTTGGAGGTCATCACGCCCTCTGCGAGCTTCTCGAATTTTTTGCCCTGAACCAGCGCTTCGCCGAACATCCTGTTGTGGCTCCACGGTGAGAAGAGCGTCGCCTCATAGTCGCCGAGGTGGCAGAGCCCGAAGGCGCTCATCTTGTTGCCGCCCAGCGCTTCGATCAGACGGGCGATCTCCTGAGTGCTGCGCGCCATCAGACCGCCCTTGAGCGAGGTGTAGCCCATGCCGTCCAGAATACCTGCGGCTATGCCGATCACGTTCTTTGACGCCGCGCCGATCTCGCTGCCGATAAGGTCCCTGCCGATATAAAAGCGGATCAGCTCGCTGCTGAACTCATTGACAAGCTTTTCCTTGACCTCGCGGTTTTTGCTGTCGATGACCATGCAGTTCGGGATCCCCTTAACATAATCCTGCGGGTGACCGGGACCCACCCACACGGCGACGGGAGTTTTGCTTTCGTCCGTGAACTCGCCGACGATCTCGCTTAAGCGCTTGCCGGTGGAGGCTTCAACGCCCTTCATGCACAGCACGATGGTTTTACCCTCCAAGGGGTACTGCGCGATCTGCGCAAAATAAGAGCGCAGATACTGTGATGAAATGGAAATCACAATGACCTCTGCGCGTGACACCGCATACGACAGGTCGGAGGAAACCTCGATGCTGTCGGGAAATACGAGATAATCATTGCGGTGAGTTGTTTGAAGCTGAATAAATTCGGGCGCGTCGGCAAGTCCGCAGCTAAGCACCTCGTTGCCGATCTTATCCAGATACCAAGCGATGCAGCTGCCCCATCTGCCGCAGCCCAAGACGGATATTTTCATATCAAATGTCTCCTGTTTATATTAAAGTATCGTCAGCGGAACCAAAAGCGCCGCCGCGGTAAAAAAACGCAAAAATAACCCGCCCGACCGTATGATTTACATAATAACCTGCCTACGAGTAGAACAGGTGGGTGCCCGCCTTTGGGCTTCAGGCTCCCTTCTTCCGTGGTATGGGAGGTCTGCACACCGCTCAAAGAGCAAGGCTCCCGATTTAAGAGTTGTAGGGTTATTTTAAAATCATTCACGCATCGGGCAGGCGATTAACTTTTCTTAATCATTATTTTACATTGTTTTTTTGATTAAGTCAAGCGTTTTTGGCAACGGAATAAAAATTATATAAAATTCTAAAAATATTAAAAAAATATGTTGACAATTTACAATTGCTGTGATATAATGTTGTTGTGATGAAAAAGATGTGAAAATGATTTCCTTTCTATGTGCTTGATTACTCCATAAAATTACCTAAAAACCGACGGTTTGCTCCCGTCGGTTTTTACGTTATGCCGTAATTGGTAAAATATTTGACATTATACTTGAAAACCCGGCAAAAACGCGCTATAATCCAAGTGAAATCCATTCAAGGAGCGGAATATGAAAGCATTTGACCGACTGCCCGAGCAGTTTCAAAACGACAGGGTTCGCCCGTATTATGAGCAGATCAAAAAGAAAACCGGGTCGCGCGTCGCCAAGCGCGTTTTTGACGTCGTTTGCGCGCTGCTTATGCTGGTTTTTTTGATTATACCGATTTTAGTGATCGCCGTGATCGTCAAAGCGAGCTCAAAGGGTCACGTCTTTTTCCGTCAGGAGCGCGTGACGACCTACGGCAGGCATTTTAAGATATTCAAGTTCCGCACGATGGTTGAGAACGCCGAGGCGCTCGGCACTCAGGTGACAACCTCGGGCGACAGCCGCGTCACGGGTATCGGGCGCTTTCTGCGCAAATACCGCCTTGACGAGCTGCCTCAGGTTTTCAACGTGCTCGGCGGCAGTATGTCGTTTGTAGGCACGCGCCCCGAGGTTCCGCGCTATGTGGAGCAGTATGATGACGAGTATTACGCGACGCTGCTGCTTCCCGCCGGCATAACCTCGCTCGCGTCGATCATGTATAAGGACGAGGAAAAGCTGCTTGAATCCGCCGATGACGCCGACAGGGTCTATATCGAGCAGGTGCTTCCCGAAAAGATGAAGTATAACCTTGAATACGTCACAAGCTTCGGCTTCTTCTCCGACATAAAGCTGATGTTCAAAACCGTTAAGGAAGTCTTTTGAGTTGAGAGCTTGAATAATTGCAAATTGCAAGTTGAAGGTTGAAAAACTCTCAACAAAAAAACACTTGTATAAAACCGAAAATAGTAGTATAATAATCACAGGGTATATTTATTGCTCTGTGATTTTTTTGGTGTGATTTTTATGAAGCTTTATCTAAAACGCGACGTTTCGCCGGACTGCATAAACTTTTTGCTTTTTGACGAGCGCGGACAGGAAAAATACGTCGTAAAAAACGAAAAAACCAAGCTTTCAAGCAAGCTGGTCTTTACCGTGCGCGACCGTCAGGGGAATATCGCGGCAAAGATACGCCGCTTTCCGGTCGCCGGCGCCTGCGCCTTTGTGCTGCGCGTGGGCAAGAGCCATATCAATCTTGTGATGGTGCCGACAAAGCGCGGCGTTTATTCGGTTTTCTACGGCAACAACTGGCATATTCTCGGCGATATCGCCGCCAAGGATTTCACGATAATCGACGTTGACAAAACCGTTATCCTCAATCACAGACGGCACGCCGACCACTGCACGCTCGAGTTTTTCGACCCCGAAAACGAGCTGTACTGCGTCTCGGCGGCGGTTTGCGTCAATTTTATAAATACGGTCGGAAAGCCCGTGGCGCAGGCGGCGGTTTAGGTTATATAATAAATAATGTATATTTTATAATTTATAGTGAAGGGTCGCTTCGCTCCGATTTTTTTATTGCGGTGCGCAAAACTCACAACTAACAACTGACTACTGATAACTAACAAACGGAGGTTTTTTTATGGACAAGCTTCTCAAGCTTTTATGCACAAATTCACAGTTTTCCACTGCCGAGCTCGCGGCAATGCTCGGTGAGCCGGAGGATTATATCGCGGCGCAGATCAAGGAATATGAGGCGAAGGGCGTAATCAAGGGCTATCAGGCGGTCGTCAACTGGGAGGATCTCGATGACAGCTTCGTCGAAGCCCTCATTGAGCTGAAGGTCACCCCGAAAAAGGAGACAGGCTTTGACGAAATGGCGCAGATGTGCATGGCTTTTGACGAGGTGGAGTCGGTCTATCTCATGGCGGGCGTCTATGATTTCGCGCTTATCGTGCGCGGTCAGACTATGCAGGACATCGCTATGTTCGTAGCCAAAAAGCTCTCTACCATCGAGGGCGTCGTGTCGACCGGCACTCACTTCATCATGCGCCGCTACAAGGACAGAGGAATGAACCTCACAGCCTTTGACGGCGACACCGACGAGAGGAGTTTAATTCTGTGATGGATTACGGAAAATATCTCAACAGCAGTATCCGGTCGCTTGCTCCGTCGGGTATCCGCAAGTTTTTTGATATCGCTAACGAGATGGAAAACGTGATCTCGCTGAGCATCGGCGAGCCGGATTTTCAGACTCCGTGGCATATCCGCGACGAGGGCATCCGCAGCCTTGAAAAGGGCAAGACATGGTATTCGCCCAACCGAGGCTTTGCAGACCTGCTGAATGAGATCACCGAGTATTACAAACGGCGTTTTTCGCTTACATACAGCCCCACCGAGCAGACGCTTGTGACCGTAGGCGGCAGCGAGGCGATTGACCTGGCGTTTCGCACGCTGGTCGAAAAGGGCGACGAGGTCATAATTCCTCAGCCCGCTTTTGTCTGCTACAACCCGCTCTGCGTCATGGCAGGCGGCACGCCCGTGAATATCAACACCAAAAACGAGGACAATTTCCGCTTGAAAGCTGATGATCTTGAGGCGGCGATCACGCCAAAGACCAAAATGCTGGTGCTTCCGTTCCCAAACAATCCCACCGGCGCCATCATGGAGCGCGCCGATCTTGAGGAGATCGCCGAGGTCGTCAAGCGCCATGATCTGATCGTGCTTTCCGACGAGATCTACTGTGAGCTGACCTACGGCGGCAGGAACCATGTGTCTATAGCGTCGCTTGACGGAATGTATGAGCGCACGGTCGTCATCAACGGCTTTTCAAAGTCCTACGCAATGACCGGCTGGCGGCTCGGCTACGCGCTGGGTCCCGCGCCGATAATCACGCAGATGACTAAGCTGCACCAGTACGGCATAATGTCCGCGCCCACCACCGCGCAGTACGCTGCGATCGAGGCGCTGAAAAACGGCGACCGCGACGTTAAGCATATGCGCGACGAATATGATATGCGCCGCCGTCTGGTGGTTGACAGCTTCAACGATATGGGCTTGAGCTGCTTTGAGCCGCTCGGCGCGTTCTATGTGTTCCCGTGCATCAAGTCCACGGGGCTTTCATCCGAGGAGTTCTGCACCCGCCTTATCATGGAAAAGCACGTCGCTGTCGTGCCCGGCACCGCGTTCGGCGCCTGCGGCGAGGGCTTTGTGCGGGTGAGCTATTCATATTCGCTTAAGCATCTTCAGGTCGCGCTGAAGCGCATCAGAGAATTTTTGGGAGAGCTGCAAAATGGAAATCAAGCTGAAAGCACCTGCTAAAATCAACCTTTCGCTCGATGTGCTCGGCAGGCGTCCCGACGGTTATCACGAGCTGGCTACGGTAATGCAGACGGTCGATCTCTATGACGAGATAACCCTGACCGACAACGACAGCGGCGAGGTGACGGTGTCCTGCGATTATGAGGGCGTGCCGTGCGATGAGCGCAATATCTGCGTCAAGGCGGCGTATAGGTTCTTTGAGACCTGCCGTTTGCCGCAGTCAGGTCTGCACATCGACATCCGCAAGATGATCCCAACCCAAGCCGGCTTGGCGGGCGGCAGCAGCGACGGCGCAGCTGTCATCGTGGGCATGAATCAGCTTTTCAACACCAAGCTCACTCCCGCGGAAATGCTGTCTGTCGGCGAAAAGATAGGCGCCGACGTGCCGTTCTGCATCGAGGGCGGCACCAAGCTTTGCACCGGCATCGGCGCGACTATGAAGCGTCTTCCGTCGCTGCGCGGCGTTTGGATCGTGATCTGCAAGCCCGACACCGTCAGCGTCTCCACAGCGGAGGCGTATCAAAAGGTCGACGCGCTGCCCAAGCATCCCTGCTACACCGACGAGATGGTCAAGGCGCTTTACAGCCGCGATCTGTTTATGATAACCTCCACCATCTTCAACGACTTCGAGCTTGCTCTGCAGATACCTGAGGTCAATACGATCAAAAAAGCCATGCTCGACAGCAAGGCGCGCGGCGCCGGAATGAGCGGCTCCGGATCGGCGGTTTTCGGTATCTTTTCCTCGGAGCGCAGGGCAAAGGAGTGCTTTGAAGCGCTTAAGGCGGATCATCCCGAAACATTTTTGTGCAGCCCGATAGTTGAATAAAATCACTTTCACCTGTCCATAATTCCTGACGAGAACGAAAGGACAGGTGTTTTTTATGAAGCTCTTATTTAAATCAGCCTGCGCTGCGTTTGTGCTGACGGTCATTTTCTCAATGCTCCCGTTTCAGGCTGCCTGCGCCGATATCCCCGGCGAGGTTTTCCGCCTGCATATCCTTGCAAATTCCGATTCCGAGAGCGATCAGGCGTTGAAGCTCAAGGTGCGCGACAGGGTGCTGTCCTTTACCGAAGAGCTGTATCGCGGCGCCGCGTCCAAGGAGGAAGCCGAGGAGCTGACCGCTGCAAAGCTGCAGGCTATAGCGGACGTCGCCGCCGATGAGGTGCGGAAAAACGGCTGCGACTATCCGGTCAAGGCGGAGCTGACCAATATGAGCTTCACCACCCGGCACTACGGCAGCTTCACATTGCCGGCGGGCAGCTATGACGCGCTGCGCCTGACGATAGGCGAGGGCGAAGGACATAACTGGTGGTGCGTGATGTTCCCTTCACTGTGCGTCAGCGGAAGTCCCGACGTCAAGGCGAAGGAGGTTTTCTCCGACGGCGAATATGACGTGGTCAAAAACGAAAAACGGGAATACAGGTTTTTTGTGGTGGAGCTTTTTGAAAAAATTTGCAGTTTCTTTTAGCATTGTCCTTTTTTCGGGACAGTGAAAATGATAGAATGATTTGTAACGGGCAGCTTCGGTGCAAAAAGGCGCTGGCTGCCGACTGCCGAAAAAGGGTTTGATACTATGTTACGTTTTATTTTAGGCACAGCCGGTACGGGCAAGTCCGCGTATATTTTTGACCGAATAATGGAATCGGCGCGGAATGGGGAAGAGGAGATATTGCTGCTCGTTCCCGACCAAAGCTCCTTCGAGGCTGAAAAGGCGATCTTGGAGCTGCTCGGAGCGAAGCAGAGCAGCCGCGCCGAGGTATTCGGCTTTGACGGGCTTTGCCGCCGCGTTTTCCGCCTTACCCGCAATGTGCCGCGCAATGTGATCGACAACGGCACGCGCACGGTGCTGATGAATATCGCGCTGGAGCAGGTCGGCGACAAGCTTACTCTGCTCAAAAGCAAGCGCAGCCGCGCGGTGGCAGACATGCTGCTCGGTGTGCTGTCCGAATGTAAAAAGAGCGGCATCACGACCTCGATGCTGCGTTCGGCGTCGGAAAAGATCGCCGATGAAACGCTGAAAAACAAGCTTTCGGAGACCGCGCTGGTGTTCGACGCCTTTGACGCGCTGCTGGCGCAGAGTTATGTCGATCCGCTCGACAACCTCGACCGTCTTAAAACCATCCTGCTTGAAAATACCGAAATCTTCCGCAACCGCGTGCTGTTTGTCGACGGCTTCAGCGGCTTCACCGCCGCCCAGCTTGAGATTTTGCGCATACTGCTCTCGCGCTGCCGCGAGGTCAACGTAGCGCTCACTTTAGACCCGTCGGGCAGCGACAGCGAAGGCGTTTTCAAGGTTTCGCGCGAGACCCGAAAACAGCTTACGAATATCGCGAGGCGCGATAATGTCGATATCAAGGCGCCCGTGAAGCTCGAGGAGCAGCGCCGCTTTGAAAGCGACGAGCTCGCCTTTCTTGAAAAGGGCGTTTTCCGCCGCGACCCCGCCGTCAGCGGCAAAACCCCCGGGGATATCGTGCTCTACAGCGCCGCCGACCTTCACGCGGAATGTGAGTTCGCGGCGCGCCGCATAAAGGAGCTGGTGCTCCGAAAAGGGCTGCGCTACAGGGATATCTCCGTGATCTGCCGCGACGCCGCAGATTATCGCGGCGTGCTCGACGTGACGCTTGAAAAATACGGCATACCTTACTTCATGGACGCGCGCATCGATATCAACGTCAAGCCTGCGGTGCGGCTGGTACAATCGGTCTTCCGCATCATCAACGACGGATTCCGGCGCGAGGATATGCTTGCACTGCTCAAGACGGGGCTTACTCAATTTTCTCAAAAAGAAATAAGCGTATTTGAAAACTATGTCTACATATGGGACCTCAGCGGCAGGCGTCTGCGCGCGCCTTTCACGCTGAATCCTCGCGGTTATGCCGACGAAATGACCGAGCGCGACTCTCGGCAGCTTGAAATCGCGGAAAACGTGCGCAGATCGCTGGTCGAGCCCTTAGAGGCGTTCCGCGAAAAAGTCAGGTCGGCAACCGGCAGGGAGACTACCGAGGCGCTTTACCGTCTGCTCGAAGCTCTGCAAGTGCCGGAAGCGCTGAGTGAACTGGTCGACGAGCTCGATACCGACGGCGAGACCGGGCTCGGAGCGGAACAGATCCGTGTCTGGGCGCTGCTGATGGAGGTGCTTGACAAAACCGTTGCGGCGGTCGGCGATACCGTGCTTTCCGCCGAGCGCTATTTCGAGCTGCTTTCGATTCAAATTTCCAATATAGAATTTTCACAGATACCGCAGACGCTCGACTGCGTGACCGTGACCACAGCGCAGCGTGTGCGCGGCAGCAAGCTTGAGGCGGCGTTCCTGATAGGCTGCGTCGACGGCAAATTTCCCGCTGTGCCGCGTTCCTCGGGGCTGTTTTCCGACTATGAGATCAAGCAGCTGCTGCTCAATGACATCGCGATCAGCGACGATTTTTCCTATGTCGCCGATCTTGAGACCTTTATGGCTTACTGCGCCGTCACAGCGCCGTCGAACTATCTTTTCGCAAGCTGCCCGGCGGTGGATTTTGAGGGCGCGAAGCAGCAGCCCTCGGTGATATTCAGCGAGATCGCAAAGGTTTATCCCGCGATTTTCGTTCGCGATAAAACCGACTATGACAGCCGCCGCGACGCCATGACCGCAGCGGCGCCCGCCTTTGAGGAATACGCGCGTTCGCTTTCCGAGGGGCGCGGCGAATTGAAGGGCTTGCGGGAATATTTTGAATCGGAGCCGCGCTATTCCGCCGGCAGCCGTGCCGTGAAGCGCGCGCTCGACAAAACTCCATTCAGGATAGAGCGCCCCGAAAACGCCAGGCTGCTTTTCGGCGAAGACCTAACCGTTTCCGCTTCTCAGGTCGAAAAATTCAGCAAGTGCCGCTTTTCTTACTTTTGTGCCTATGGGCTGAACATCAAGGAGCGCCGCAAGGCTGAGATCGACCCCATGGAATACGGCACACTGGTGCATCATGTGCTGGAGCAGTTCTTTATAAATTATTCCAAAAAAGAATATTCGCAGATGGACTCGGAGCAGCTCGGCGCCTTCGTGCGCGCCACCGTCAACGCCTATCTCGAGGGCTATCTTGGCGGCAGCGAAACCAAGGAGCGCTCGTTCCTCTACCGGCTTGAGGTGCTGTGCGACAATGTGCTGCTGCTTCTGCGGCACATCATCGAGGAGCTCAGCCAGAGCGACTTTGAGGTTGCCGACTGCGAATTGAGGATCGACCGCGATATCCCGGCTTATACCGTCACCCTGCCTACCGGGCAGAAAATAGCGGTCTGCGGCAGCGTTGACAGGGTAGACGTGATGAAAACCGAGGGCGACACCTTTCTTCGCATCATCGACTACAAAACCGGCGGAAAGGTTTTCCGCCTTTCGGATATCCTCTACGGGCTTAATCTGCAAATGCTGCTTTATCTGTGCTCGATCCGCAAAAACGGCGGTGAGCGATACGGCGAGACCGTGCCTGCGGGCATACTCTATATGCCGGCGGTCGTGCCGAATATTAACGCCGACGGGCTGACCGACGCGAAGATTGAGGCGAAGATCAACAGCGATTTCAGAATGAACGGTCTGCTGCTCGACGATGTGCGCGTCACGAAGGGCATGGACAAAACCGAGAACGGCAAATACATCCCGGTCAAGATCAAGAACGGCAGCAACGTAAAATCCGACAGCCTTGCCACACTCGCGCAGATGGGCAGGCTGTTCGAGAAGCTCGACCGCATAGTAGCGTCTATGGGCAGCCGCCTTTATGACGGCGACATCGCGGCACAGCCTCTTAAGGGCGCTGAGGACGCCTGCGAATACTGCCCTTACGGAACCGTCTGCGCCTACAGGCAGAGCGAGCCGATAAATGTGTTTAAGATGACCGCCGAAGAAGTGTTTCAAAAAATCGATGAGGAGGGGGGCGTTTCGGAATGAGCAGAGAGTGGACACCTCAGCAGAATAGCGCGATAACCTCCACCGGCGGCACTATTCTGGTGTCTGCGGCGGCAGGCTCGGGCAAGACCGCCGTGCTGGTGGAGCGCGTTATCCGCATGATAACCGACCCGGAGCATCCGGTTGACGCCGACCGTCTGCTGGTCGTCACCTTCACGCGCGACGCGGCAGCGGAGATGAAGCAGCGAATAGCCAAGGCGCTGTCCGACCTGCTGGAAAAGGATCCGTTCAATCAGCGGCTCCTGCGCCAGAGCAGGCTGCTTTACACCGCGTCCATCAGCACGATCGACAGCTTCTGCGGCGAACTGGTAAAGGAGTATTTCCATTCGCTCGGCGTCAGCGCGGATTACCGTATCGCGGACTTTGCGGAGCTGGAGCTGATGAAGGCTGCGGCGATGGACGCGGCGATCGAGGATTTTTACAATAACGGCGGGGCGGCATTTCTGCGTCTGTGCGACGCTTTTTCGGGCAAGGGCGGCGACCTGAACCTGCGCGACACCGTTTTGAAGATACATGAGTTTCTGGAGACCCAGCCCTTTCCCGAGCGCTGGCTCGATGAGCTGCTCGAGTGCTACAGAGCGCGCGATATCGCGGATTCGGTGTGGGGCAGGATAATCACCGATCACGCCCTGCCCGCCGTTTCGCACTGCGTCAACCTGTGCGAGAACTCACTCAGGCAGCTTTCCGATGCCGACGAAAAGCTAAAGGAAAAGCTGTCGCCGATCATCGAGGAGGATCTGGTTTATTTTCATATCCTGCAGGAAAAGCTGCTCGGCGAAAGCTGGGACGCGATGGTGAACGCGGTGCGCTCGCCCTTTGCGGCAAAGCAGCTCCGCGCTCCGAACGCCTTCACCAACGACCCCGTAAAGCTTGCCGTCGCCGCCAACCGCAAAAACGCAAAGGATACGGTCGCGCGGCTAAAGGATATTTTTTGCCGCACCGAGCAGGAGGCGGCAGCCGAGCTTTCCGAGCTTCGGGAGCTTGTAGGCGTGCTGTTTGACCTGACACGCGCTTACATTGCGCGGCTCGATGAAATCAAGCGCAAAAAGAACGTGATGACGTTCGCCGACATCGAGCTGCTGACCGTAAAGCTGCTCGCGGAATACGACAGAGCGGCGGGATACTGCAAAACCGCTCAGGGTGAGGAGATATCAGCCCGCTACGACGCGGTGATCGTCGATGAATTTCAGGACGTGAACGACGTGCAAAGCCTGATTTTCAACTGCGTTTCAAAAAACGAGACAAATCTGTTCACGGTTGGCGACGTGAAGCAGTGCATCTACGGCTTCCGTCAGGCAAAGCCGCAGATCTTCGTCGGGCGCAAGGAGAGCTATCCGAGGTTCGACCCCGCTGCCCCGGCATATCCCGCAACTATAATTCTCGATAAGAATTTCAGGAGCCGACGCGAGGT
>ONHJ01000171.1 GCA_900317595.1 uncultured Eubacteriales bacterium
TGCCGAACACGATCACCTCGTCGCCCTGCTCGATATAGTCGAGTCCGGTGACGTCGAGCATAGTCTGATCCATACATATCCTGCCGACTATCTTCGCCTTTTGACCGTTTATCAGCATATATCCGTCCTTGGCGTTGGCGCGGACAAAGCCGTCGGAAATTATCGTCAGATCATCTCTGCCGCAAAGCCTGCCGAACTTCTTTTCGGCGTCTTCCCTGCTCCTCACCTTTGCCGCCGCCCTGATGCCGTCGCCGAACAGGTCGTTTCGCAACAGCAGCGCCGCCGTGAGCAGCCGACCCACAAAGCCGTCGGCTCCGGTCACCATAACCGTAGTGTTTTTTAGTTTTGAAAAGCATTCGTTCGCCGAGGCTATTTCGCAAAGATCGGCATAAACGCCCTCGCTTACGCAGCTTTGAACTTTGATATCCATAATACAACTCTTTCCGCACATAATTATCTATTATATAATGTACCACCAAACAGGCGGTTTGTCAATTTACATTCTTGTAAAATTTCGCGGAAGAGGCTGTCTTTTTTCAGCAGCGAAAGCTTAGCCGGGGCGACGGGCAACAAAGCCTTGAAAAATACGGCGTGATATGCTACAATATCCGTATTGGAGTGATACTATGCAGCTTTTTGCTTTACAAAACGAAAGCACCGAAGAGCAGGTGCGGCTCAGAGAACAAACCGAGCTGAAAAAGACGTCGAACGGTCTGGGATTTTTCATACTGATTTATTTCCTTATCATGCAGGGGCTTAACATATTGATCGCGAGAAGCGTGAACGAATCGGGCATCGTGACCGTTGACAATCAGGTGATACTCACGTTTTATCTGCACATCATCTGCGCTGTCGCCTCGTCGCTTTCAGCGGTGCTGATCTACCGTATTTTCTCACGAAGCAAAATAAGCGCCGCCTTCCCGAAAAGCCATGTGCCGATAAAAACGCTGGCGCCGCTTGTGATGCTGGGCATGGGCGTTTCGATGATCGCAAATTATTTCGTGGTGATCTTTGACAGCAATATTTCCGTTTTCAGGCTGAAAAACAGCGCCGTCATGTTCACCTCCACGCGCAGCACCCCGGAGATACTGCTTTATGTGATAAGCGTCGCTGTGGTGCCGGCGCTCGCCGAGGAGCTGGCGTTCCGCGGCGTTCTGATGGGCGTGCTGAGAAAATACGGCGACGCCTTCGCGATCATGGCGTCCTCGATCATGTTCGCCGCTATGCACGGCAACACTACACAGATAATCTTTGCCTTTACGGTGGGTCTGATCTTTGCCTTTGTCGACTGCAAGGCAAACTCAATCGTTCCGTCGATCATCATACACTTCATCAACAACTTTTACTCGGTACTCACCGACGTGATGCTGGTAAACTGCATGGTCGACTACAACACCGCCGCACTGCTGCGTTTGGGCATGATGATAATGTTCTCGCTGCTCGGGCTGCTGTCTTTCCTTTACCTTTCGCGGACGGACAAAAGCTTTTTCCGAGTTTCAAACGCCGACCCAAACCGCTGTTCCGACACCGATGTCCTTTCGTTCAAAAAAAAGCTGGAGTGTTTCTTTTTATCGTTGGGCGTGCTGCTTTCGCTTGTTCTGTTCACGACGGAAATGATAATCTTCCTGCTGCCGGACGATATCAGATCGATGATCCCCTGGTGACATATGGAATTAAAAGAAGAAATGATGCGCCTCGCGCTCCGTTTGGCGCGCGAGGCGTTTGACGATGATGAAGTACCTGTCGGCGCGGTGATCGCGCGCGGCAACGAGGTGATCGCGGTAGGAAGGAACCGCCGCGAGAAGAAAAAGAACGCCCTGTGGCACGCCGAGACAGACGCCATCAACAGCGCCTGCGAAAGGCTGGGCGGCTGGAGGCTGTGGAACTGCGAGCTTTATGTGACGCTGGAGCCCTGCCCCATGTGCGCCGGCGCGATACTCAACGCACATATCCCCAAGGTGTATTTCGGCGCCTACGACTTCAAAAACGGCTCCTGCGGCACAGTGACGAATCTTTTTGAGATGCCGTACAATTTCAAGCCCGAGTATGAGGGCGGGATATTGCAGGAGGAATGTGCGGACATTTTAAAGGAATTTTTCAGGAAGCTGAGAAGCTGAATGCCGAAGGTCGAGCTGACCGCTGACTGCCGCCGACTAAAAAATCCTTGCATTTTTCTTAAAAAAGAGCTATGATATGGGTTGAGTAATTAAGGAGGAATAAATATGTTTAAAAAGAAAGTCAAAAAGCTTGTTCCCGTTTCTTTGCTTACGGGCTATCTCGGCGCCGGCAAAACGACGGTTTTGAATCACATCCTCGCTAACCAGCAGGGATATAAGGTCGCGGTGATCGTCAACGACATCGGCGAGGTCAACATCGACGCTTCGCTGATCGCCAAGGGCGGCGCTGTGACTCAGAAGGACGACAACCTTGTTCCGCTGCAAAACGGCTGCGACTATATCCTGATCGAGGCGTCCGGCATCTGTGAGCCGGGTCCGATCGCAGGCTCTATCTGCATGCTCGACGGCACTCAGCCGCAGGCTAACCTGCCCGCCGTCGCTTATCTCGACAGCATCACCACCATCGTCGACGCCAAGAGAATGGCTGACGAATTCGGCGCAGGCAAGGCGCTGCTCAAGGAGAACCTCGACGATGAGGACATCGAAAACCTGCTGATACAGCAGATCGAATACTGCACCACGATCATCCTCAACAAGACCGACGAGGTCACCGAGGAGGAAAAGGCGGCGGTCATCGAGGTCATCAAGGCGCTTCAGCCCGAAGCAAAGATCATCGAGACCACCTTCGGCAAGGTCGA
>ONHJ01000024.1 GCA_900317595.1 uncultured Eubacteriales bacterium
TTTTTGAAAAGGACTGACAAAAAATGCCAACATTAAACCTTGTGCTTGTCGAGCCCGAGATCCCTCAGAACACCGGAAACGTCGCGCGGACCTGCGCGGCGACGGGCGCGCGGCTCCACATCGTAAAACCGATGGGCTTTGCAGTCGACGACCGCAAGCTCAAGCGCGCCGGACTCGACTACTGGTACCTGCTCGACATCACCTACTACGAGAACCTCGGCGACTTTTTTGAAAAAAACAAGGGAGGTAATTTTTACTTCTTCTCAACAAAGGGAACTCACCGCTACAGCGACGTTGATTTTCCCGACAACTGCTTTCTTTTATTCGGCAAGGAAACGCGCGGACTGCCCGAGCACGTGCTTATGCAGCACCCCGAAAGCACGCTGCGGCTGCCGATGATCGACGAGGCGCGCAGCCTTAACCTCTCAAATTCCGTGGCGATCGCGGCGTATGAGGTCCTGCGCCAGTGGGACTTCCCCAATTTGCAGAACAAGGGCGAGCTGCACCGCCACAAATGGTCGGACTTAAATAATTTTTCGTAAAACTCGTTAAAACCTTGTCAAATGCTATTGCTAAAAACGGCAAAATATACTATAATATAAGTGTCTGTAAAATACACTGCGATTTTACAAATTTCTGACTAACGAAAGGATGTTTTTACTATGCAGCTCAACAAAGTAAGCGTTGATGACATCAATGTAAAAGGCAAAAAAGTGCTGGTGCGCGTTGACTTCAACGTACCCCTCAAAGAAGGCGTTATCACCAACGATAACAGAATCACTGCGGCACTTCCCACTATTAAAAAATTGATCGCCGACGGCGGCAGGGTCATCCTCTGCTCCCACCTCGGCAAGCCCAAGAACGGTCCCGAAGAGAAATTCAGCCTCGCTCCCGTGGCTGTCCGTCTTGCGGAGCTCCTCGGTCAGGACGTTGTTTTCGCGAATGACGACGAGGTAGTCGGCGAGAACGCCAAAAAGGCGGTCGCCGAAATGAAAGACGGCGACGTTGTTCTTCTGCAGAACACCCGTTTCAGAAAAGAAGAGACCAAGAACCTTGAGCCCTTCTCCTCCGAGCTTGCTTCTCTGGCTGAGGTCTTCGTGATGGACGCCTTCGGCTCCGCTCACCGCGCACACTGCTCCACCGCGGGCGTGACCGACCACATCAAGGACACCGCTGTCGGCTACCTGATGCAGAAGGAAATCAACTTCCTCGGCAACGCGGTCGAGAACCCCGTTCGTCCCTTCGTTGCCATCCTCGGCGGCGCAAAGGTCGCGGACAAGCTCAATGTTATCTCCAATCTGCTTGAAAAATGCGACACCCTCATCATCGGCGGCGGCATGGCTTACACCTTCCTCAAGGCACAGGGCAAGGAAGTCGGCAAGTCCCTCGTTGACGACACCAAGATCGACTACTGCAAGGACATGATCGCAAAGGCTGAGGAGCTCGGCAAGCAGCTTCTGCTCCCCATCGACACCACCATCACCTCTGAATTCCCCAACCCCATCGACGCTCCCATCGAGGTCGAGAATGTCGACGTTGACGCTATCCCCGCTGAAATGCAGGGTCTGGACATCGGCGTAAAGACTCAGGCGCTCTTCGCGGACGCTGTCAAGAACGCCAAGACCGTTGTCTGGAACGGACCCATGGGCGTGTTTGAGAACCCGATCCTCGCTGCGGGCACCATCGCGGTAGCCAAGGCTCTGGCTGAAACCGACGCGACCACCATCATCGGCGGCGGCGACAGCGCGGCTGCGGTCATCCAGCTCGGCTTTGCCGACAAGATGAGCCACATCTCCACCGGCGGCGGCGCTTCTCTCGAATATCTCGAAGGCAAGACCCTGCCCGGCATCGCGGTCATCGCAGACAAATAATTTGACGCGAAGCGGCTTGATTTGCTCCGCAAATCGTTGAATCTGTTTACCCCGTAGGGGCGACCTTGCGGTCGCCCCTGCTTTTACGATCAAACTTCTTGAAAGGAACTAAAAATTATGGATAAAGCAAAAAGAACCGCCATCATCGCGGGCAACTGGAAAATGAACAAAACTCCCAAGGAAGCCACAGCGCTGCTCAACGCCATCGCTCCGCTGGTAGCGGACGCCGACTGCGAGGTCATCGCCTGCGTTCCCTATGTTGACCTTGCCGCGGCTATCGAAGCCACCGAGGGCACCAACATCAAGATCGGCGCCGAGAACTGCCACTGGGCTGAAAGCGGCGCTTTCACCGGCGAGATCTCTACCGGCATGCTCAAGGAGATCGGTGTTGAGTACGTCGTTCTCGGTCACAGCGAGCGCAGACAGTACTTCGGCGAGACCGATGAAACCGTAAACAAGAGAACCAAGGCGGCTCTCGCGGCAGGTCTTAAGCCCATCGTTTGCGTCGGCGAGCTGCTCTGGGAGCGCGAGTGCAACATCACCGAGGAGGTCATCGCCCGTCAGATCAAGCTTGACCTCTGGGACGTCACCGAGGAAGAGCTCAAGAACGTAGTTATCGCCTACGAGCCTGTCTGGGCTATCGGCACCGGCAAGACCGCCACGGCGGATCAGGCTGAGGAAGTCTGCGCCTTTATCCGCGCACAGCTCGCGAAGCTCTACAATCAGGAAGCTGCTGACGCGGTCACCATCCAGTACGGCGGCTCCATGAACGACGGCAACGCCGACGAGCTGCTCTCCAAGGTCAACGTAGACGGCGGACTTATCGGCGGCGCGTCGCTGGTAGCGGAAAAATTCGCGGCAATAGTCAAAGCAGCCTCTAAGTAATTAACAATTAACAATTAACAATTAACAGTTGAGGGTCGCTTCGCTCCGATTTGTATTGCTGCGTGCTTATGCGAAAACAAAGCGCATTGCCGATAACTTGCAATTTGTAATTTGCAATTTGTAATTTGCAATTTGTAATTTGCAATTCACTCTCCACTCTCAACTCAAAAGAAAGGATTTCTCTATGAAAAAGCCTTTGATACTTATGATTCTCGACGGCTTCGGCTGCGGCAAAAAGGGCGAGGAAGCGGCTAACGCCATTCTCGCCGCAAACACGCCGAACCTTGACAAGCTGTTTACCGAGAATCCTCTGACCCAAATCGGCGCTTCCGGCATGGACGTCGGTCTGCCCGACGGTCAGATGGGCAACTCCGAGGTCGGCCACACCAACATCGGCGCCGGCAGGATCGTTTATCAGGAGCTGACCCGCATAACCAAAACCATCAGTGACGACAAGCTCAAGGACAACGAGGTGATCGTCGGCGCGATGGACAAGGCGCTGGAAAACGGCACGGCTCTGCATTTCATGGGTCTGCTCTCCCCCGGCGGCGTCCACAGCCACAACACCCATCTCTACGGCCTGCTGGAGCTTGCCAAGAAAAAGGGGCTTAAGGACGTTTACGTTCACGCATTCCTCGACGGCAGAGACGTTCCGCCTTCAAGCGCCGCCGAATATGTCGCCGAGGCTGTCGCCGAGTGCGAAAAGATCGGCGTAGGCAAGATCGCCACCGTCATGGGCAGATACTACGCCATGGACAGAGACAACCGCTGGGAGCGCGTTGAAAAGGCGTATGCCGCTCTCGTTTACGGCGAGGGCGTTCAGGCTGACTGCCCCGTTCAGGCGGTCAAGGACAGCTACGCGAACGGCGTGACCGACGAGTTCGTGATCCCGATCGTCGTAAAGGGCGGCGCGAAGATTCAGCCCAACGACAGCGTTATCTTCTACAACTTCCGTCCCGACCGCGCGCGTGAGATCACACGCACCTTTGTCGATCCCGATTTCAAGGGCTTTGAGCGCCGCAACGGCTTCTTCCCGCTCAACTACGTCTGCATGACGCAGTATGACGCCACTATGCCAAATGTTGAGATCGCGTTCAAGCCGCAGACCCTCAAAAACACCATGGGCGAATACATTTCCTCGCTCGGCATGAAGCAGCTTCGCATCGCCGAAACCGAGAAATACGCCCATGTGACCTTCTTCTTCAACGGCGGCGTTGAGAAGGTCTATGAGGGCGAGGACAGGATACTCGTCAAGTCGCCCTCCGTCGCCACCTACGACCTGCAGCCCGAAATGAGCGCCTATGAGGTCAAGGACAAGCTGGTCGACGCCATTCACAGCGGCGTTTACGATATGATAATCCTCAACTTCGCCAACTGCGACATGGTTGGTCACACCGGCGTGTTCGAGGCAGCCGTCAAGGCTGTTGAGGCGGTCGACGACTGCGTGGGTCAGGTAGTTTCGGCTATCCGCGATATGGACGGCGTGGCGATCATCACCGCCGACCACGGCAACGCCGACAAGATGATCGACGAAAACGGCGAGCCCTTCACCGCGCACACCACCAACCCAGTTCCCTTCTGCGTTATCGGCCACGACTGCAAGCTGCGCGAAGGCGGCGTGCTGGCGGATATCGCGCCCACCATGCTTCAAATCATGGGACTGCCTCAGCCCGAGGAAATGAGCGGAAAATCTATTATTATCTGATTTATAATGCGAAATGCGTAATCAAAGCGCCCTGCCGAAAAGCGGGGCGCTTTTTCTGTCTTTATTCTAAAACCTCATCGTCAGTGAGATTCGCTTTTTGTCCGGGTCTACCGAGAGGATTTTTACATTTACTATGTCGCCGACCTTGAGCACCTCGGATGGGTGCTTGATGTATTTATTGCAGATCTGCGAGATATGCACCAAGCCGTCCTGATGGACGCCGATATCCACAAACGCGCCGAAGTCGATCACGTTGCGCACGGTTCCCTTAAGCTCCATGCCCTCTTTTAAGTCCTTGATATCGAGCACGTCGCTGCGCAGCATCGGTGCCGGCATTTCGTCGCGCGGATCGCGGCCGGGCTTGCTCAGCTCCTTAACGATGTCGTCGAGCGTCGGCAAGCCGATGCCCAGCTTTTCGGCGAGAGTTTTTGTACCCGCCGCCTTAACGCGGTTCGGCAGATCGGAGAATTTGCCCGCTTTTATTTCTTTATCGGAATATTCAACGAGTTCGAGCAGCTCTTTGGCGCTCTTGTAGCTCTCGGGATGAACGCCGGTGTTATCCAGAGGGTTGCGGCTTTCCGGCACTCGCAAAAATCCGGCGCACTGCTCAAACGCCTTGGGACCGAGCTTCGGCACCTTCTTTAATTCCGCTCTGGAACTAAAAGCACCGTTTTCCTCGCGGTAGGCGACAATATTCTTGCAGACGGTGGAGTTTAGTCCCGAAACACGCGAAAGCAACGCCGGAGATGCGGTGTTAAGATCAGCGCCGACTGAGTTCACGCAGTCCTCCACCACGCCGTCGAGCGTTTCGCCGAGGCGCTTCTGCGGCATATCGTGCTGATACTGTCCCACGCCGATAGCCTTCGGCTCGATCTTCACCAGCTCCGCAAGCGGGTCCTGCAAACGCCGGGCGATAGACACCGCACTGCGCAGGGTGAGATCAAGCTCGGGCAGCTCCGCTGCGGCAAGCTTTGAAGCGGAATAAACCGAAGCGCCCGCTTCGCTGACCACCATATAATACACCTTGCGGTCGAGCTCCTTGATTGCGTCGGCGGCGAACATCTCGGTCTCCTTGCTTGCGGTGCCGTTGCCGATGGAAATGATATCTACATTGTGCTTTTTTATCAGCCGCAGCAAAGTCTGCTTAGATTCGGCGATCTTCCGCTCGGAATGGGTGGGATAGATGACGGCGGTGTCGAGCACCTTGCCGGTGTCGTCCACCACGGCGACCTTGCAGCCGGTGCGATAGCCCGGGTCAAGTCCCAAAACGGTCTTGCCCTTCACCGGCGGCTGCATCAAAAGCTGCTTAAGATTGGTTGCGAACACCTTCATCGCGCTCTCGTCGGCGGCTTCCGTAAGCTCGGCGCGAACCTCGCGCTCGATGGAGGGGAAGATCAGGCGGTTATAGGCGTCCTCGCCCGCAGCTCTGAGAAGATCGCTGCAAAGCGGGTTCGTGCCTTTATCGAGCTTGAAAATAACGTTGAGCGGGCGGGCGCTGTCGAGGGTCAGGCTGACCTTTAAAAAGCCCTCTTTTTCGCCGCGATTAACGGCAAGCACGCGGTGACCCGCGATTTTTTTAACAGGCTCGCTGAATTCATAATACATCGAATATACGCTGTCTTTCTCGGGATCGGCGGCAACAGACGTTAGCGCGCCTTCGCTCTGCGCGATAGCGCGCAGGCGCTTGCGGATCTCGGCGCTGTCGGAAACCTGCTCGGCGATGATATCCATCGCGCCCTGCAAGGCTTCCTCCGGGGTGTTGACCCCCTTTTCGGCGTCGACAAAATCCTCGGCGTATTTCATGGGCGAAAAGCCCTTTTCCTGCTTGACGACTGCAAGCGCTAGCGGCTCCAGTCCGCGCTCCTTCGCGACCGACGCGCGCGTCTTTCGCTTCGGGCGGAACGGACGGTAGATATCCTCCAATTCGCTGAGGGTCTGCGCCTTGTCGAGCGCCGCGTTCACCTCGTCGGTGAGCTTTTCCTGAGCGTCGATCAGGGCGCGTATCTCCTCTCTGCGCTTGTCGAGCGACCGCAGATATTCCAGCTTTTCGCTGAACGCGCGGATAAGCTGGTCATCCATCGAGCCGTGCATCTCCTTGCGGTAGCGCGCGATGAACGGGATCGTGTTGCCGTCGTCGAGCAGCGCGATGATGTTTGCGGCGTATTCCTCTTTTATTTCAAATTCCTGTGATAAAACCTTTGAATATTCCATAAAACCTCGTTTTTTAGTTGTCAGTAGTCAGTAGTCGGTTGGCAGATTAGTTGTGGGTTTATACTAAATGAGTCCCAGCTTTTGCTTCCAGAGCAGGATGCGTCTGACGGACGCGTCGATCTGTTCCTCGCTGATCTCGCCGTTTTGCACCGCCGCCAGCACCGCAGGATACTGCGCCTCAACATTTGAGCAGCAGAGCAGGTCGTTGCCGCATTTTATCGCGGTGACCGCCGCGGCTTCGTCGCCGGTGTAGTTGCTGATCGCAGCCATCGACAATTCATCGGTCATTATCACGCCGTCAAAGCCCAGCTCGTCACGCAGGACGCGGTGAGCCTCGGCCGAAAGCGACGCCGGCATGTTTTCGTCGATGCTCGCTACGATATTATGCGCCACCATCACCGCGTCGGCGCCGCTGTCGATGCCCGCCTTGAACGGCACGAAATCGAAATTCTGAAAATCCTCATAGGGCTTGGCGTCATACGCCATGTCCTCGTGAGTGTCGGTGTTGTCGCCGTAGCCCGGGAAATGCTTTAGCACGGTGCCGAGCTTTTTCTGCTTGCAGATCGCGACGGTTCTGCGAATATAGTCGCTGACCGTCTCCGGGTCGCTGCTGAACGAACGGTCATACATAAAGCTCTCGGTGTTTCCGGTAACGTCCGCGACCGGAGCGTTGTTGACGTTGACGCCCAAAGAAAGCAGCAAGTCAGCCTTTTCGCTCTCAGCCGCCTCAACAGCCTCCCAGCCGCCGCTGAGGTAGGTGTCCTTCGGCGACATAAACGCGCTGTCGCGCAGGTTGGGATTGTCGCTGACGCGCACCACGGTGCCGCCTTCCTCGTCGACTCCGATCAGCATCGGGATCTTTGAGGCGCTTTGATAGGCGGCGATCGTCGACTTGATCTCGTCCGCGTCCTTGTCCGCGAAATCGACGCCGAACAGCACAAAGCCGCCGGGATGATAATTCTCTATCCTGCTGAGCGCGTTAGCGTCAGGCCAGCAGACGTAGAACATCTGCCCCACCTTTTCCTCCGTGGACATTCCGTCAAGCAGCTCGTCCACGCCGCTTTTTGCCTCGGTCGGCGCTTCCGCCGTAGTCACCTCGGCAGCGGAGCTTTCAGCCGGTCTGCCGCTTTCCGCCTTTGAGGACGAGCTGTTGCCGCCCGAGCAGGCGCAGAGCGAACACAAAAGCGCAGCAGCAAGCACTGATGAAATACCGCGTTTTGTTTTGGTCATATTATCACTTTCCTTCCGATAAGCTGCTTCTATTGTACTGTTTTTGTGCTGATTTGTAAAGGCTTTTCCGCAAAAAGCGCCCTGCCGTACAGACAGAGCGCTTTTTACTATTAATCAGAAAGGAATCAGATACCCTTGCTTCTCTTTACATAAGAGGTGTGGAGCAGCTCATGCGCCTTGTGGGAGCCGGGCTCGCCCAGATATTCCTCATAGATCGCCTTGATCTCGGGGTTGTCGTGAGACTTTCTGTAGGGCAGGTTGAGGTCGTCCTCATAGAGCGCCTTTGCACGGAGCGCCTTGAGGTCAACGAAGTTCCTGACGTGACCGGGCTGGATGGGCTGACCGCCGCCGTTGACGCAGCCGCCCGGGCAGCACATGATCTCAACAAAGTGATAATCAGCCTCGCCTGCGCGGATCTTGTCGAGGATCTTCGCGGCGTTCTTCAGGCCGGAGGTGACGGCGACCTTGACGGTCATGCCCGCGACGTCATAGGTGGCTTCCTTGATGTCGTCGGTGCCGCGCACTTCGTTGTAGTCGATCTGCTTGAGATCCTCACCGGTCAGCTTGTCGGCTACGGTTCTGAGCGCAGCCTCCATAACGCCGCCGGTAGCGCCGAAGATGGTGCCGGCGCCGGAGCCGATCGCCATGATGGGATCGAACTGGGCATCCTCAAGAGAGGTGAACTGGATGCCGGCGCGCTTGATCATCTTTGCAAGCTCGCGGGTGGTGATGGAAATATCGTTATCCTGCATTCCGTCTCTGCCCTGATCGTCGCGCTTGATCTCGAACTTCTTGGCTACGCAGGGCATTACGGAAACGACCACGATGTCCTTGGGGTCGATGCCCGCCTTTTCGGCGTAGTAGGACTTGATCATAGCGCCCTGCATCTGCTGGGGCGACTTGCAGGTGGAGAGGTGCGGGATAAGGTCGGGATAATAGTGCTCACAGAACTTGATCCAGCCGGGTGAGCAGGAGGTGATCATCGGCAGCACGCCGCCGTTCTGAACACGCTGGATAAACTCGGTGCCCTCTTCCATGATGGTGAGGTCGGCGCCGAAGTTGGTGTCAAAGACCTTGTCAAAGCCGAGCAGCTTGAGAGCCGCGACCATTTTGCCGGTGACGTTGGTGCCGATGGGCATATCGAAGCACTCGCCGAGGGTCGCGCGGATAGAGGGAGCGGTGTGGACGACCACGTGCTTGGTGGGATCCGCGATGGCCGCGAACACCTTGTCGGTATCGTCGCGCTCAACCAGCGCGCCTGTGGGGCATACGACGGTGCACTGACCGCAGCTTACGCAGGACACGTTGTTGAGATCCTGATCGAACGCGCAGGAGATCTGGGTGTCGAAGCCGCGGTTGTTTGCGCCGATGACGGACACGAACTGGTTCTTACAGGCGGCTACACAGCGGCGGCAGAGGATGCACTTGTTGTTGTTTCTGACAAGGTGCAGAGTGGAGCGATCCTCCTCGTATTTGGTCTCTTCGCCCTCAAACTTCTTTTCATCCACGCCGTATTCAAGGCAAAGCTGCTGCAGCTCGCAGTTGTTGCTTCTGGGGCAGCTCAGGCACTTTTTGTCGTGGTTTGAAAGAAGAAGCTCGAGGTTCATCTTTCTGTATTTCTGGATCTGGGGTGTGTTGGTAAAGATCTCGGTGCCTTCCCTGTCGATGGGATAGACGCAGGCGGCAACAAGGCTGCGTGCGCCCTTGACCTCGCAAAGGCACATACGGCAGGCGCCGATCTCGTTGATTTCCTTCAGGTAGCATAAGGTCGGGATCTTGATACCGAACTTGTGGCAGGCCTGCAGAATGGTGGTGTTTTTCTCCACCTGATAGTCCTTGCCGTTAATTTTGATATTCAGCATTTCCATTGTATTCTCTCCTTTCCCTTATGCTTTGTAAATTGCCTTGAACTTACAGGTATCCATACAAGCACCGCACTTGACGCACTTGGAGGTGTCGATCTCATAGGCGGGACGCTTTTTGCCGGGCGCGGTGTAGTCCGTGACAAAGATGGTGCCGACGGGGCACTTTCTGGAGCAGAGGCCGCAGCCTGCGCACTTATCCTTATCGATGACATACTGGAGCAGCTCCTTGCAGACGCCTGCGGGGCACTTTTTGTCCACGATGTGGGCGATGTATTCGTTTCTGAAATAGCGCAGGGTGGAAAGCACGGGGTTGGGAGCGGTTTGTCCCAGACCGCAAAGGGAGTTCGCCTTGATGAATTCGCACAGCTCCTCCATCTCGTCGAGCATTTCCATGGTGCCCTGACCCTTGGTGATCTTGTCGAGCATTTCGAGCAGGCGCTTGGTGCCGATACGGCAGGGAGTACACTTGCCGCAGCTCTCGTCAACGGTGAATTCGAGGAAGAACTTGGCAACATCGACCATGCAGTTGTCCTCGTCCATAACGATCAGACCGCCGGAGCCCATCATGGAGCCGATAGCCAGCAGGTTGTCGTAGTCGATCGGAACGTCGAGGTGCTCCTCGGGGATGCAGCCGCCGGAAGGACCGCCGGTCTGGGCAGCCTTGAACTTCTTGCCGTTGGGGATGCCGCCGCCGATCTCAAAGACGATCTCGCGCAGGGTGGTGCCCATGGGGATCTCTACGAGGCCGGTGTGGTTGATCTTGCCGCCGAGCGCGAACACCTTGGTGCCCTTGCTCTTCTCGGTACCCATGGACGCGAACCATTCGGGACCGTTGAGTATGATCTGCGCGATATTCGCGTAGGTTTCAACATTGTTGAGGATGGTGGGCTTTTGATACAGACCCTTGACCGCGGGGAACGGAGGACGGGGTCTGGGCTCGCCGCGCTTGCCCTCGATGGAGGTCATCAGCGCAGTTTCCTCGCCGCAGACGAACGCGCCGGCGCCGAGACGGAGCTCCATGTCAAAGTCGAAGCCGGAGCCGAAGATATCCTTGCCGAGCAGACCGTATTCACGCGCCTGATCGATGGCGATCTGCAGACGCTTAACGGCGATGGGATACTCCGCACGGACATAAACGCGGCCCTGGGAAGCGCCGATAGCGTAGCCGGCGATAGCCATTGCCTCGATAACGGAGTGGGGGTCGCCCTCGAGAACGGAACGATCCATGAACGCGCCGGGGTCGCCCTCGTCGGCGTTGCAGCAGACGTATTTCTGATCCGCCTGATTGGCAGCGGCGAATCTCCACTTGAGTCCGGTGGGGAAGCCGGCGCCGCCTCTGCCGCGAAGACCTGAATCGAGGATGGTCTGGATGACCTGCTCGGGAGTCATTTCGGTGAGTACCTTGCCCAGCGCGGCATAGCCGTCACGGGCGATGTAGTCGTCGATCTTTTCGGGGTCGATGACGCCGCAGTTACGCAGCGCGACGCGCTTTTGCTTGGCGTAGAAAGCGGTTTTGTTCAGAGACTTGATGGTGTTGTCGACCACGGTCTCCTGATAGAGCAGACGGGTCACGATCCTGCCCTTCAAGAGGTGCTCCGAAACGATCTCGGGGATATCATCCTCCTTGACCATCGAATAGAAGCTGCCCTCGGGATATACCACCATGATAGGACCGAGCGCGCACAGACCGAAGCAGCCTGTGGTGATAACATTCACTTCTTTTTCAAGTCCGTTGGCGGCGATTTCTTGTTTAAGCCTTTCGGCAATCTGTAAGCTGTTTGAGGACGTACAACCGGTACCGCCGCAAACAAGCACATTAGAACGATACATTCAGTGACCTCCTTTAGTTTTCCATTGCGCCGATGGTAAATTCCTTTACCACATTCTTGTTGACAAGGTGATCGTTGACGACTCTGACCGCCTTTTCGGGAGTCATCTTGACATAAGTCACCTTTTCCTGACCGGGGATCTCGACCTCGACAACGGGCTCATACTGGCAAATGCCGATGCAGCCTGTCTGGGTGACCATGATGTCTTCGGTCAGACCGCGCTTGGCGATCTCCTCGGTAAAGGCGTTGAGCACGGGTCTGGCGCCGGCCGCGATGCCGCAGGTCGCCATACCCACCAAAACACGCGCGGCGTTGGGGTTTTCTTTTCTGAGCGCGACATTAGCTTTCGCTCTGTCACGAATAGCCTGTAACTCGGCTAAAGATTTCATAATTCTGCACCTCCGCAAATAATTTCAGTTTGTTCTTTCAAAAATTGTTCTATCCATTCCACCACTTCGTGGGTGTCCAGAGGAACGCCCTGAAGCACCTCGCGAAGCTCGCGGGTGTCGAGCGAAAACGAGCCGTTGTCGGTCGTGCGCGTGAAAACGAAGTCGATATCCGGATTGCAGCGGATAAGAATGGATATCGTGGAATTGATGTCCCCGAGAGGGGTCATGTCCACGTGGCTTTTGACATAGGTCGCCTTTGTGCATGTTCCCTGTCCGAGAGTTGAGGTTATGCTGAAGCTTCCGCCGGTCTGCTCCGCCGACATTTTGAAGAGCGGCACTCCCAGCCCCACCTTCCGGGTGGTGCGGGTGGTAAAAAACGGGTCGATGACCTGCTGCACCTGCTCCTCTGTCATGCCGCAGCCGTTGTCGCTGATGGTGATGGAAAGAAGGTCGTCCCTGTCACTTTCCTCCACCGAGATCTCGACCAGCGACGCTTCCGCCCGGACAGAGTTCTGGGCGACGTCCATGACATTAAGCGATAACTCACGCATCCTTGTATTTCTCGAGAATACCGGGCACGTCGGCTACGGTAAGTCTGCCGTAGACCTCGTCGTTGACGGTGAGAACGGGCGCCAAGCCGCAGGCGCCGATGCAGCGGCACGCTGTGAGTGAGAACTTGCCGTCGGGGGTGCATTCTTCCGCCTCGATGCCGAGCAGCTCGCTCAGCTTGTTGAGGATATCGCCCGAGCCCTTGACATAGCAGGCTGTTCCGAGGCAAACGGAGATGTTGTATTTGCCCTTGGGCGACAGCGCGAACTGCGAGTAGAAGGTAGATACGCCGTAGACCTCCTCGAGCGGAACGCCCAAGCCCTCAGCCACCATCGTCTGAACCTCAATGGGCAGATAGCCGTAGATTCCCTGCGCTTCCTGAAGCACGGGCATTACCGCGCCGGGGTCATCCTTATGCTGCGCGATGACCTCTTTCAGCTTTGCCTCCTGCTCAGGTGTACCCGCAAACGGGATGCTGCTGATCTTTTTTTGCATAGTGTTTCCTCCCTGATTAGATTTGTCAATACTGATAAAAAAATATTACGTAACATCGGTAATATTATATTTACTCACCGATCATTATACCATAAATAATCCTGATTGTCTACAAAAGATTTTACCTATTTTGCAGAAAAATGACATTTTTTAGGACAACGCCTGCAGCGCTGCCGTCAGGCGGTCGATGAAAGGCGGCGGAGCACCGCTTCGGCGGTCAGCTCCGGCAACTCCAGACTGTTTTGCGCCTCGCGCATATTCTCTAAATAGTGGGCGTCGGAGCATGTGACGACGTTCGCGGAAGCGAGGATCGGGTGCCGCGCCTTCAAGGACTCCAGCTTGGTGATATCGGCAAGCTCGACGGTCTCAAAGCCGCAGGCAGGGTCGATCTCGCCCAAGACCGAGAGTATTGAAAGGCTGTCGCGGTCGATGTGCGCGGGGTAGCAGACGCCGCCGAAGGAGCTTACCATTTCATGGACGTCCATGATGCCGATCTCGGTGGCCGGCAAAAGAAGATGCTCTATCTCGCCCGTTTCCTCGTCGCGCTCGTTCATAATGACCTGCCTGCCGTAGATATCCGGGCGGTTGCGGATCTTTATCCTGTGTCCGTCGACGTAATCGTTCCACGCGAGCGCCTTTTCCAGGGTCGGGAACAGACAGACCGCGTGGATATCCTCGCTCGTTGTCAGCTCCATACCCGGGATCACAAGCAGACCTATTTCCCTGCCGACAGCCATAGCCGCCGCGCAGTTGCGTGAGCTGTTGTGGTCGGTCAGGGCGATCATGTCAAGCCCCAGCAGCTTTGCCATGTTGACAAGGTTGTTTGGGGTCATATCCATATCGCCGCAGGGCGACAGACATGAGTGGATATGCAGGTCGTAGTAGTATTTCATCACAAAAGCCCGCTGATCTTGACAGCGAGAGAATAGCTGTTTTCCTCGGTTTGCAGGATAGTTACGCCGTGGATCTCCGCCTTTGCCCTTGCCTCTGCGTCGAGCGCCGCGTTTTCAACGAGCACGATGCAGCTTGTGTCCGCGAGCGTAGCCACCGCGATGGAGTTTATGTTGCCCATCACGGTCAGCCAAACGGAATCCTCGGGCGCTCTGCCCATCACCCAGCTAAGGAGGTCGCCGATGTAGCAGTCGGTCACCTCGCGGTCAAGGTCGCCCTC
>ONHJ01000086.1 GCA_900317595.1 uncultured Eubacteriales bacterium
ACTGAGGGGGTCTGGGCACAGCCGTACCCTGACCGTGGGTTTAATGCCCGGTGTTTCTGCTATTATCTTCGGCACGGTCAAGACCGTGCCCTACTTTTTGTTTTGAGCCAGCCCCCTTCTCCGCAATTCATTGCGGGGATAAGGCTTATACAATTCTTAAGTTGACGTCATTCCCCACAAGTGGGAAGGCTCCTTTGCGCCGGATATGACCCGCAAACAAAACGAGGCTGCCGTTTTATGCGGCAGCCCCGAACTGATTTATAGGCTTGTTATGATTTATATCACGCTTTTTTCGCGTCGGATTTGAACAGCGCTTTCAGCGTGGCGTTGTCGGCTTTTCCGGTTTCCTTTATGCCGTTGTTCTTCTGGAAGCTCCTGATCGCCTGATCGGAGTGGTCTCCGTAATAACCCGTCACATCGCCGTCGGATTTTTTCAGATAGCCGAGATCCTCAAGTCTTTGCTGAATGGCTCTGATGTTGACGCTGTCCTTGTCGTCGCCGTATTCGCTGCCGTTGCCCTTTTCATACGAAAGTCCGTCGAGCTTGATGCCGTAGTCGGCTGAAACGTCCTTTGCTTCGGGAGCGGTGGTTTCGGGAACTGTCGTGGGCTGAGTTGCGGGCTGAGTCGTGGGCTGAGTAGCGGGCTGACTTGCGGGTTGTGAAGCAGGCTGGCTTGCAGGCTGGCTTGCGGGCTGTGAAGCAGGCTGGCTTGCGGGCTGAGTGGTCGCCGGGGTCGAGGTGTCGCTGTAGATCGCCTGATTCATCTTTTTAAGCGTGTCGATGGCGGTCTGACCGGGGCGGTTCAGCTCTTCAAGAGGTATCATCGCCATTTTGCCTTCCTTGACCGCGCTGCACTGGGAGAGGTCGGGGTCTTTTTGGATGGCGTTCAGCGTCGTGTCATCAGCGTAGAAAATGTAGTTGACGGTGACGCCCGAAAAGCTGGTTTCGGCGTTCTCGTCGCGGCCGTTGTCGGGCGCGATGACCACGCAGTCGGTGTAGCTCATCAGCTCGTAGGCGAAGGATTTTTTGCTTACGGTGCGCAGACGGTTGTATGAGGTGTAGAGGTAGCAGATCGTGGGCTTTGCCGCTCCGCTGCTGTTGCTGACGCTGCGCTTTTGCTTGTCGAGCTCGTCCAACAGCTTCACATAGGAGCTCTGCGCGTTTTTAAGTCCTGTGCTTTTGCCGCCAAGCAGCTTTCCGAGGGTTTCGTAGTTGGTTTTCAGCGCTTCAAGGCTGTTCACGGGCTGCAGCTTAATAAGGTTGAGGTTCTTTTTCAAAAGCGCCGCCTTTGCGGTGTCGCTCAGCTCGTCGTCGGCGAACACAAGGTCGGGCTTGAGCGCCGCGATCTGGTTGGCGTCGGGGTTGGCGGCGGTGCCGACAGCCGGAGCCGCGCCCAGCTCGGTCTGAGTCACCTCGTTGCTTATTCCGGCGATCTTGCTGTCATAGCCGAGGTATGAGATGATATCGGCGGTTGCGTCGTCGAGCACCACGATGTTTTTCGGCTCGCTCTTTACGGTTTGGTTGCCGATCGTGACCGGAAAGTCCTTGCCGCTGCAGCCTGTAAGCACAGCGGCGGAAAGCGCGGCGGCAGCCAGCGCCAGAGAAAGTAATTTCTTTTTCATACTGATCCTCCGTTTATCCATGATAAAGTGATTCCACATATTGCTTGGCGCAGCGAGGCGAACGCCCGCCGCGAATCAGCGCAAAGCGCTCGGCGCCGGCGCAAAGCTCATCGTCGCCGATCTCAATGCCGTGCTGCCGCGCCATGGCGCGCACTATCTCCAAAAACTCCTGCTTTGACGGAATGGTGTAGCACACGGCAAGCCCGAAGCGGTCGGACAGCGAAAGCGTCTCCTGCATATTGTCGCGGGTGTTGACGTCGTCGACCTCATGCGAACGGTCGGACATCCGCTCCTTGACGATGTGCCGGCGGTTCGAGGTGGCATAGATCAGGGCGTTGTCGGGCCGTGCCGCCAAGCCGCCCTCAAGCACCGCCTTAAGGCTGGTGTAGCTTTGATCCTGATGCTGAAATGAAAGGTCGTCGATGAAGATTATGAATTTCATCGGCAGGTGGGCGATCTTGTCAACGAGCAGCGGAAAATCCATCAGCCGCTCCTTTGGCATCTCGACGATGCGCAGCCCGTCCCTGCGAAACTCGTTCGCCAGCGCCTTGACGGTCGAGCTTTTGCCCGTGCCCATGTCGCCGAAAAGCAGGCAGTTGTTGCAGCTTTTTCCGTCCAAAAAGGCGCGTGTGTTTTCCGTTACGCGCCTGCGCTGACGCTCGTAGCCGGTAAAGTCGTCAGCTGAGATGGGGTCGCAGTTGAGAACAGGGCGTATATCGCCGTCGCGCCAGATGAACGCCTTGTAGCGCGCGAACATTCCGCAGCCGTTGTCGCGGTACCACTGCGCCACGCGCTCGAGCGAGCCGTCAAAAAGTCGGAAGCTCTCGGCACATTCGCCGCTCTGCCATCTCGGCAGGCTGTCGGCGACCGGCGCTATCCTGTCGTAATACTCATAAGCCCGCAGCAGCTCGTCGCTTTGCAGGTTGGCGGCTTCGAGTATGGTTTCGCAGTCGCGTCTGACGGCGCGCAGCAGCTCCCCGGGAAGCTTGTCTATGCAGCCGCCCGCCGCGGCGCGGGTAAAGCAGTTTTCGTCAAACAGCGCCGCCTCGGTCATGGCGTAGGCGAGCCTGTCACTGCAGCCGCGCTCACAGATCAGCGAATAAAACTCGCCGTAGCGCCGCAAAAACTCATCGGGACAATCGCTCAGCGCGCAGAGCAGGCGGTATAGCGCCCGTGGCACGCTGCGGTTCATTATCCCGCGAAAAATCGTGAGTGAAGAAAGCTTGAATTTTATACTTTCTGTTCCGTTCATTTTCATCATTCCATTCACCGTTTATTTTACGCCATTTTATCGTATTAGTCAACGGTTTTTTGATTTATAACCGCCGCAAATTGAATTTTTGCACGTTATTGCTTATACTGAAATAAAAGCGCGGAAAACTGTGATAAAATATTTTTGACTATGATTAACGGAGGCTGATAAAATGTCAGATGTGATCAGAATTTTTGTGGAAAAGCGTGACGGCTTCAACGTCGTGGCTAAGCAGACCCTTTGGGATATCCGCCACAACCTGCGTATGATGAACGTCACCGACCTCAGATATATCGTGCGCTACGATATTGAGGGTCTTACCCGCGAGGAATATGAAGCGGCAAAGGGCATAGTGCTCAGCGAGCCCAACGCCGATGTTATCTATGAGGAGACCCTGCCGGTGGAGGACGGCTGGCGCGTGTTCGCCATGGAATACCTGCCGGGTCAGTACGACCAGCGCGGCGACTCTGCCGAGCAGTGCGTGCAGCTCCTCACTCAGGGCGAGCGCTGCAAGGTGCTCACCGCCCGCGTGATCTGTCTTAAGGGCGACGTCACCGGCGACGACCTGAGAAAGATCGAGGAATACCTCATCAACCCCGTTGAGAGCCGCCTTGCCTCTCTCGACAAGCCCGAGACCCTCGACATGGAGACCCCGGTGCCCGAAAACGTAAAGCGCGTCGAGGGCTTTATAAAATGGAACGACGACGAAATGGCGGAATACTACGGCTCCATGGGCTTTGCCATGACGCTTGCCGACCTCAAATTCTGCCGCGATTATTTCCGCGACACCGAGCACCGCGACCCGAGCGTGACCGAGCTGCGCGTGATCGACACCTACTGGTCGGATCACTGCCGCCACACCACCTTCCTCACCCGTTTGAGCGAGATCGAGATCGAGCAGGCGGCTCTCGGCAAGGTGATCGAGGACGCGCTTAAGGAATACTACGCCACCCGCGACGAGGTCTACGGCAAGGACTCAAAGCGCATCGTGTCGCTGATGGACATGGCGCTCATGGGCGTGAAATCCCTGAAAAAGAAGGGCATGATCCCCGACCTTGACGAGAGCGACGAGATCAACGCCTGCTCCATCGAGGTGCCGGTGACCATCGACGGCAAGACCGAAAAGTGGCTGGTGCAGTTCAAGAACGAAACACACAACCACCCCACCGAGATCGAGCCCTTCGGCGGCGCCGCGACCTGCCTCGGCGGCGCTATCCGCGATCCGCTTTCGGGACGCGCCTATGTCTATCAGGCTATGCGCGTCACAGGCTCGGGCGACCCCACCACTCCGTTCGACAAGACGCTCCACGGCAAGCTGCCCTCCAGAAAGATCACCACCGGCGCGGCTAACGGCTACAGCTCCTACGGCAACCAGATCGGCTTGGCGACGGGTCAGGTCGTGGAATTATACGATAAAGGCTATGTGGCAAAGCGCATGGAGATCGGCGCGGTCATCGGCGCTTCTCCCAAGGAGAACGTAATCCGCGAGGTGCCGATGCCGGACGATGTGATCGTGCTGCTCGGCGGCAGAACAGGACGCGATGGCTGCGGCGGCGCCACCGGCTCCTCAAAGGCGCACACCGAAAGCTCCATCGAGACCTGCGGCGCCGAGGTGCAGAAGGGCAATCCGCCCACCGAGCGCAAGATACAGCGCCTGTTCCGCAACGCTGACGTGGCAAAGCTCATCAAGCGCTGCAACGACTTCGGCGCGGGCGGCGTTTGCGTCGCCATCGGCGAGCTTGCCGACGGCCTCACCGTCGACCTCGACAAGGTGACAAAAAAATACGACGGTCTCGACGGCACCGAGCTTGCGATCTCCGAATCTCAGGAGCGCATGGCGGTGGTGCTCGACAAGAACGACGTCGAAAAATTCATTGAATACGCGGCGACCGAAAACCTTGAGGCGACCGCCGTTGCGGTCGTGACCGAAAGCCCGCGCCTGACCATGAACTGGCGCGGAGACAAAATCGTCGACCTCAGCCGCGAATTTCTCAATACAAACGGCGTGACTCAGGAGGCAAAGGCGTTCATCGCCGCGCCGAAGGCTGAGGACTGCTACCGCGAGGCTTGCCCCGAGGAGCTTGCAGGTCTGCCGTTTGAGGAAGCGGCGGTCAAAAACATGGGCAGACTCAACGTGTGCTCCCAGATCGGCTTGTCGGAGCGCTTTGACGCGTCCATCGGCGCGGCTACCGTGATGATGCCCTTCGGCGGCAAGACCCAGCTCACCCCGCAGGAGGCAATGGCGGCAAAGCTTCCGCTGGAGCACGGCGAGACCGACGACGCCACCGCCATGAGCTACGGCTACATTCCCGGGATCTCGCGCTGGAGCCCCTTCCACGGCTCCGCCTACGCGGTGGTGGAGAGCACCTCAAAGCTGCTTGCGATCGGCGCCGACCCGCTGACCGCCAGACTCACCTTCCAGGAATATTTTGAAAGATTAAAGGACGTTCCCTCGCGCTGGGGCAAGCCTGCGGCGGCGCTGCTCGGCGCTATGCAGGCACAGCTCAGGCTGGGTCTGCCCTCCATCGGCGGCAAGGACAGCATGAGCGGCTCCTTCGAGGATATCGACGTGCCGCCCACCCTCGTCAGCTTCGCGGTCGCTATGACCAAGGCGAGCAAGACGCTTTCCGCCGAATTCAAAAAAGCCGGCTCCAAGGTCGTCTATGTGCCTGTTCCCGAGAACAGGGAGACCCTGATGCCCGACTGGGACAAGCTGGTCGCCATGTACAAGGCGGTCTATGCCCTGATCGACAGCGGCAAGGTGCTCTCGGCATCGGTAGTCAAGGAGGGCGGCGCTGCCGCAAGCGTCTGCAAGGCGTGCTTCGGCAACCTCTTCGGCTTCAGATTCACCAAAGAGCTGACAAATAAAGAGCTGTTCGCACCGCTCTCCGGCTCGCTTATTCTCGAGCTTGCCGACGGCGCTGCGCTCGACAGCGGCGTTGTATATTATGATCTGGGAACTGTCACCGACGACGGTATGGTCACTATGGGCGATAAGTCCGTTGAGCTAAAGACCTTGATCGAGAGCTGGAAGGCTCCGCTTGAAAAGGTGTTCCCGACGCAGGCGGAATGCCCCGAGATCACCGTTGACGCTCCGCTCTTCACCGAGCGCGGCACACACTCGCCCGTGATAAAGGTCGCCAAGCCCAAGGTGTTCATTCCCGTGTTCCCCGGCACAAACTGCGAGGTCGACACAGCCCGCGCCTTTGAAAAGGCGGGCGCCGAGGCGCAGCTTTTGATCGTGAAGAACCTCACCCAGCAGGGCATTGAGGAAACCATCGAGAATATGGTGAAGATCATCGGTCAGTCGCAGATGATAATGCTGCCAGGCGGCTTCTCCGGCGGCGACGAGCCCGACGGCTCGGGCAAATTCATCGCCACCACCTTCCGCAACCCGCGTGTTGCCGAGGCTGTCAACGAGCTGCTGCAAAACCGTGACGGCCTGATGCTCGGCATCTGCAACGGCTTCCAGGCGCTTATCAAGCTCGGTCTTGTGCCTTACGGCGAGATCCGCGAGCTCAAGCCCACCGACCCGACCCTGACCTTCAACACCGTCGGCAGACATATCTCGCATATGGCGTACACGCGCGTCACCTCGGTAAAATCCCCGTGGTTCGCGGGCGTGAACGCGGGCGACGTGTTCGCGATCCCGGTGTCACACGGCGAAGGCAGATTTATGGCTGACGAGGAAACCGTCAAGGCGCTGGCGGCAAACGGACAGATCGCCACGCAGTATGTCGATCTCAGCGGCAAGCCATCCGCCGACATCGCCTTCAATGTGAACGGCTCCGTCTGCGCCATCGAGGGCATCACCTCGCCTGACGGCAGAGTGCTCGGCAAGATGGGTCACAGCGAAAGAAAGGGCGAAAACCTCTATCAAAACGTGCCGTTTGAGAAAGACCAGAAGATCTTTGAAAGCGGAGTTAAATATTTTAGCTGAACATAACAAACAGGGGCTGGCTCAAAACAAAAAAGTAGGGCACGGTCTTGACCGTGCCGCAGATAAAGGCAGAAACACCGGGCATTAAACCCACGGTCAGGGTACGGCTG
>ONHJ01000059.1 GCA_900317595.1 uncultured Eubacteriales bacterium
CGAAATCGATACTTAATATGGTGCAGCCCACGGTCAGGCTCTCAAACAAATCAAACGGAATACGCGCCGAATGGAACAAGACAGCCGGAGCCGAAAAATATGTGGTCTACTTCAAGGAGGCTTCCGCGTCATCGTGGCAGTCCGTTACCACGTCTGACAACTATTATCCGCTGCTTTCGGTTAGCTCTGGCGTTCTTTACAGCGTTCAGGTGCGCCCTGTAGGCGGCGGAGCCTACGGACCGTTCTCAAAGGTCAAGAGCATGACATTCATCGGTCCTGCCGCTCTCAGACTTTACATGTTGGGCGGAGACTTGACTGCCGGCTGGAACAGCGTTCCCGGCGCGAACAAATACCAGATAGTAAAAATCAAAAAAGCCGATTCATCATATGAGTATTTCTTCACATCGAATACCTCATATATCGATAAAACTGCGGCGGGCTCAAATGGTCTCTACTCTTATCAGGTAAGAGCGATGTTTGAGACCGCGAACAACGGCACTGCATACGGAACATGGTCTTCCGCTTGGAATTTCAATAACGGGCAGATCGTTTTCGACGGATATCAGATCATCGACGGAAGCAAGTATTATTTCCAAAACGGTGTTGTTCAGAAGAACGGCATCGTCGGCAGCAGCCGCGACGGTTACTGCTACGCCGACAAAAACGGCAAGATCGACACCACATTCCGAGGAGCGGTCACTTCAAACGGAGCCGACTGGATAGTTATGAACGGCACCGCGACAAAGGTCGTAAACGCCTCCGACAGGAACCTGTTCCGCGCCATGCAGATCGTCACCAAGCTGACAAACAACAGCATGACAAACGAGCAAAAGCTCAGAGTCTGCTTTGACTATCTCAAAAAGAGCTATGTTGAGAAAAATCCGCGTATCCCGCACTATACCGGCATGGATTGGCCTATAATCTACGCAAACGATATCCTTGCGAACGGAGTCGGCAACTGCTTCAGCTACGGCTCGGTGTTCTGCTACATGGCAAAAGCGATCGGCTATACTAATGTCTATGCCTGCAGCAGCGGCGGTCACGGATGGGCTGAGATCGACGGCTTGGTATATGACCCCGAATGGGCGCGCCACAGATTCCAGTATTCCTACTTCGCGCTCAGCTACAACACTCAAACCGACGTCAACTACAAAGGCGGCATCGCCGCGGGTGAGCCGTGGATGCACGTCAAGGTCTGACAGGGGATAGGCATCGGTCAATTAGATAACGGAAAATATGAGGAGAATGATTATGAAGATCAAAAAGCTTGTAAAAACATCAGTGTTCATGTTCCTGCTGTGCTGCTTCGCGCTCGCTTTTTCGGCTTGCTCCGAGGAGAAGACCGTCAACGTCACGATAATCGACAGCGGAACAAAAACCGAAGTTGAGGTAAACGCCAGCACAAAAGTCAGTGAAGCCGTTGAAAAAGCCGAGATAAAGCTTAACGAAAAGGACGAAACCGAACCCGCGAAGGACGAAAAAGTCTCAGAAGACACCAAAGAGATCACGATCAAAAGATACGCTAAGGTCACCGTTGTAAAGGGCAGCGAGAAAAAAGAGGTCGAGCTTGTCGGCGGCACTGTTGATGAAGCCGTCAAAAAGGCAGGGTTCACCCTCAGCGAGACCGATAAAATCGACGCTGACAAGAGCGCCTTCCTCAAGGACGGCATGACGATCACCATCACCGAGGATATCAAGGTCACACTCACAGCCGACGGAAAGACCGTTGAAGTCACCACCGCCGCCGCGACCGTCAAGGACTTTTTTGACGAGCAGAAGATTACCATCGGCAAGGATGATATCGTAAGCGAAAAGCTCGACACACCGGTCAAAAACGGAATGAAGCTCACCGTCAAGCGAGTCACGTTCAAAGAGGATAAAAAGACGGAAGCGATCGATTTTGAAACCGAGAAAAAGTACAGCGACTCAATGAACGAGGGCGAGAGCAAGGTCGACCAAAAGGGCGTAAAAGGCGAAAAGGAGATCGTTTACTCGGTGAAATATGTTGACGGCACCGAAGAATCCCGCGATAAGGTATCAGAAAAGGTTACCAAAAAGCCCGTCAACGAGATCATCACCTACGGCACAAAAACAGAAGAGCCTCAAAACGACGACTCAAACAACGACTCAAACAACGACTCGAACTACGACTCGAACTACGATTCCGGCAGCTATGACAACGGCGGAAATTCCGATTATTCCAATCAATCGGGCGGAAATCAGGACGTACCTCAGCCCACCGAAAGAACTATAGTTTCAAAGATCCCGGTTTATGACTGCGACGGATCGGGTCACGGATATTACGAGATCAAATACTCGAACGGTGAAACCGAATATGTTGTTTTCTGATTATCAGGAATAGCCATAAAAGACAAAAGACGCGGAAGCATCACCGATAAAGGTTCATGCTTCCGCGTCTTTTCGGAAAAGATTCCGACAGCGGCATATTTGATGATATCGACCCCGGCGACACGGCTATAGCGTCATAAATCGCCGCCGATATCATAATAATCATTTTTCAGCTTCTCTTTCTCAAGTCTCTCTTTCTCGAGCTTCGTTTTCTCGGCTCTGCGCCTTGCAAGCATATCGTCAATCATTTGGCTGACTATTTCCTTGTTTTCGGGAGACAGTTTACTGTAAATTGCCCAGAATTCTCTAAAATCAGCAGGAAGCAAACTAAAACTGTCAAATTCGTCCAAACTCATTTTGAGGACCCCTTTCCGCCTTTCCAATGTTTTGAACCTATTATACACTAAAAGCAGTATATAATCAATATGTTTCACTGTGTTATTTATAAACTAATTGCGCTTAAAAATGTTCATAGATTTGACGCGCCTGCCGTTTTTTGTAAAACAAAAAGCCCAAAAGCCAGTATTTATCAGCTTTTTGGGCTTTGGTGCGGGTAACAGGACTTGAACCTGCACGGAGTACTCCGCAAGAACCTAAATCTTGTGCGTCTGCCAATTCCGCCATACCCGCATTTTTTCTTTACCTAATCATTATATATACTAATCGGCAAAAAGTCAAGGCTGCAGCGCATATTTCGGCAAAACGCTTTTTGAACTCCGAGGTTTTGGTTAAAGAATTAACAATTGTCTGTTGAACTTTCCGTAAAACGGTGGTATAATATATCATACGATTGCAAAGCAATTATCCCGCCAAATCGGAGGTGATGGGATTTGCAGGATATGATCAAGCGTATCATCGAGGCTGACAGCGAGGCAAAAGCGCTGGAGCAGAAAAACCAAAAGGCTGCCGAGCGCGAAAAAGAGCGCATCGAAGAAGAAGCCGCAGCGATTTATCAGAGATACATGGACGAGGCTCAAAGCGAGATCGTGCGCAACGACACCTATTTTGAAAAACGGTTCGACCGAAAGCGCGCTGAGGCTGCAGCAAAGCAGGAGTCAGCCCTTATCAAGCTTCGCGCCGATTTTGAACAGAACCGCGACAAATGGGTCGACGAGATCGTCGGCAGAGTGCTGAATGATGCAGGGGAGGAATAGCAGTGTCAAAAACGTCCTATGCGGTTTCGGCAAAAGCAAGGTCAAAATACGGGCGCTTTTTGAGTGACCGCGATTATCAAAGTATACTCGCCTGTCAGAGCGTTACCGAGGTAATGATCTATCTGAAATCACACACGCATTTTGCGTCCGCGCTGTCCGACGTCAATGAGCGCGACGTTCACCGCGGCAGGCTCGAAATGCTGCTGCGGCAGTACATCTTTAACGAGTTCGACTCGCTGTGCCGCTACGATTCGGGCGTCAGCGAGGGCTTTTCGCGCTATGTGGTAGAAAAGTCGGAGGTAGAGCAGATAATCCGCTTTTTGGTGCTGCTAAACTCTCACTCCACCGAAAAATTCATTTTTCAGTTTCCCGCTTTTCTCTCAAAGCATACCGAGATCGACGTCAACAAGCTTGCCAACGCGCGCGACTATAACGAATTTTTGACCGCGCTCGGCGGCACGTCTTATTACACAATACTAAAGGATTTCCGTCCCGACGAAAAGGGCAGCCTGCCTGTGTCGGTGATGGAAAACAAGCTGTATGCCCATGTGCTCAGGCATATGTATACGCTTATTAAAAAACAAACAAAGGGCAGCGAGCGTCGCGAGCTTGAAAAGTTTTTCCGCACGCTGAATGACTACAGTATTTTTTCGCGGATACTTCGCCTGAAAAAATACTATCAGCTCTCACCCGAGGTGATAAAGAGCAATATGCTGCCCGAATTCAGCAGCCTAAGCCCAAAGCTGATCGACCGCATGTGCGCAGCGGAATCCTCTGCGGAGGTCTTTCAGATAATGCAGAGCACGGGCTGCGGAAGAATGATCGGAAAAATCAGCTACACCTACGCCGGCGACATCACGCCGCGTGTGCAGCACCGCCTTGCAAAGCACAATATCCATTTTTCCGTAAATCCTTCGGTCGTGATGATCTCGTTTATGTTCCTCGCTGAAATCGAGCTGATGAACGTGATCTGCATGATAGAGGGCATCCGCTATCAGATCGACCCGAAAACCATTCAGTCATTGCTGATCCATTAATTTGAGACAGAGGTGAAATAATTTGGCAGTATCATCAATGCAGGCGGTAAACATCATCGGCTTGACGGCGCATATCGACGAGGTGATAACGGTTCTCGGCGAATCGGGTGTCTTTCATCCCGATGAGGTCGGGAATTTTTATAAAAATCTCCAGGATTTTACTCACCTGCAATCAAAAAACAGCTACGCCGAGCCGCTTGCGAACTTAAAGTCCGCGCTTAATCTCACCAAGCGCGAGTTTGCCGCGATCGACGTCAGCGACTACAGCCCGACGCTCGATGAGCTGGAAACGCGCGCCGAGACGTTTACCTCGGAGATCGACACGCTGGTGAACGCGGTGGAGGAATCCGGCACGCGCGTTGAGGACACCGAGCGTTTGCTGAGCATCTCGGAGCATTTTTCCGGCTTGGACATGGAGCTAGACCGGCTGATACAACTGAAATACATGAAGGCGCGTTTCGGCAAAATGCCGCTCGACAGCCTGCAAAAGCTTGAGGCGTACAAGGACGACGATTTCATCGATTTCGTTGTCAGCGCAGAGGACAACACCCACTGCTGGGGCGTTTATTTCGCTCCGCACGACAAGGCAGAGGAGATAGACAAAATCTTTGAGGGACTCTTTTTTGAGCGCGCCGTTCTGGGCGGTGATGACGAGACCCCGTTTGAGCAGATCGAGCGCTGCAAGCAGGAGCTTCCCGAACTTAAAGCCGCGCATCAGGCGGCGGAAGAAAAGCTCGACAGCTATCTCGATGAAAACGAGGACGCCATCGTCCGCTGCCTGTCAAAGCTCGAAGAGATGTATCTTTATTCGGGGATACGCGCCAAGGCGCTGCAGCACGGCAACAGCTTCATCATAGTCGGCTGGATACCCGATGAAAACCGAGGGCAGATACAGAAGCGCCTGAAAAAGATACGCAGCGTTGAGCTCGATTTTTCCGACGCGAAAAACGAAATGGACAAAAACCCGCCGATAAAACTCAAAAACTGCTTTTTTACCAAGCCCTTTGAGTTCTACACGCAAATGTACGGCGTGCCTAAATACAACGAGATCGACCCCACCTTCTTTGTGGCGCTGACCTATATTATTATCTTCGGCGTCATGTTTGCCGACCTCGGGCAGGGCTTGTGCCTTGCGGTCGCGGGTCTGCTGATGTGGAAGCTGAAAAAAATGGCGATCGGAAAGATCCTGTTTCCCTGCGGCATATCCTCAATGATTTTCGGCACACTGTTCGGCAGCGTGTTCGGCTTCGAGCATTTGCTCGACCCGATGTTCAGACTGTTCGGCTTTGAGGAAAAGCCCATCGAGGTCATGGCTTCGGAAAACACCAATACCATCATTTTGGGAGCTATAGGATTGGGCATCTTTTTGCTTGTCGTCGCCATGTTCCTGAATGTCTACACATCTCTGCGGCAGAAAAACTACGGCAGGGCGCTGTTCGGCACAAGCGGGGTCGCGGGCATACTCTTTTATTCTTCCCTTGTTTTCGGATTGATCGCGGAATTGTTCCTCGGGCTGCATGTAATGACGCTGCCATATATCCTCGGTCTGGTCGTTCTGCCGTTCCTTGTAATATTCTTCGCGGAGCCGCTCGGCGATCTGGTCAACGGTGAAAAGGACTGGCAGCCTGAAAGCTGGGGCGGATATATCGTTGAAAACCTGTTTGAATCGATCGAGGTGCTGCTAAGCTACGTCACAAACACAATGAGCTTTCTGCGTGTGGGCGCGTTCGTGCTGGTTCACGCAGGCATGATGCTTGTGGTGTTCGTGCTTGCCGAAACCGTCGGAGGCTTTGGCTACTGGGCGATAGTTGTCATAGGCAACGCGCTGGTAATGGTCCTGGAGGCGCTTTTGGTCGCAATTCAGGTGCTGCGCCTTGAGTATTACGAAATGTTCAGCCGCTTCTACACGGGCGAAGGCAGACCCTTTGAGCCCGTTTCACTGGCGGATAATCAATAATTGATTTTGGAGGAATTATTTATGACACTGTTTGATTTTATAATGATGGGCGTTCCCGTCGTGTTTTTGATCGCGTCCGTTCTTATCGCCGTCAAGGCTGTTTCACTCGGCAAAAGCAGAAAGAAAACCATGCTTATGCAGCTTTTGTCCTTCGGCTTTGTGTTTGCCGTGTGTCTTGTGTGTCCGTTCGCGGTCAGCGCCGCCTCCGACGCTGTTGAGGTGGCTCAGCAGGGCTCCTTCGGAATGGCGTACATAGGCGCGGCAGCCGCGACCGGTCTTTCCTGCATCGGCGGCGGCATCGCGGTCGGCAACGCTGCACCGGCTGCTATCGGAGCCACCAGTGAGGATCCCAAGGCTTTCGGTAAGGCGATCATCTTCGTCGCTCTCGGCGAAGGCATCGCGCTTTACGGCATGCTTATCTCGATTATGATCCTCTCCAAGATCGGCTGAGTGACCGCCATGAAATTCTTTTTAATCAGCGATAACGTCGACACCAAGATGGGGATGCGCTTTGCCGGCATCGAGGGCGTCGTGGTGCATGAGGCGGAGGAAGTCCGCAGAGAGCTTAACAAGGCGATGGAGGACGAGAGCATAGCGGTGATCCTGATGACGGAAAAGCTTGTGTCGCTCTGCCCGGATATCGTCTATGACCTTAAGCTCAACCGCAGGCAGCCGCTGATCGTCGAGATACCCGACCGCCACGGCAACGGGCGCACCAAGGACAGCATCACGAAATACGTTCAGGACGCTATCGGTGTAAAGCTGTAGAAAGAGGTAGCTTATGCCAAAGAATAAAACAGATAATTTTCTTAAGGCGATCAAAAACTACGCCAGACGCCAAAAAAGCCAGATGCAGGGCGAGGTCAAGCAGCTGAAAGCCGAGCGCCTGCGCGAGGCGGAGGAGAGGGCAAAGCGCGACAGCCAGCGCCTGGTCAAGGAAAAAATGAACGAAAGCCGCAGCCGCTTCACGGCTCAGCTTGCCGCAGCCACTCAGGACGGCAGGCGCAGACTGTTTTTGGAGCGCAAAGAAATGACCGAGGGCATCTTTAAGCTGGCGGCTGAAAAGCTGACCGAGTATGCCGCGACCGAAGATTATTCACAGCGCCTGAAAAAGGACGCCGCCGGGATCGCAGCGCTTTTTGAGGGCAAAAGCTTTGTCCTTTACGTCAGCGAACGCGATTTTGATTCTTATCCGGAATTATGCTCCGCGTTCGGCGACCGCTGCCTGCTCAAGGCGGATAAAACCATTAAAATCGGCGGCGTCAGGGGCTATTGCGAGAGTATGGGGATCATTGCCGACGAAACGCTCGACAGCAAGCTTGAACAGCAGCGCGGCTGGTTTGCCGAAAACGCAGCGCTCTCCGTACTTTGAACAGAATCGAAAGAGATGAATCCTTATGAATAACAATGTGATCTACGGCATCAACGGTCCTGTTGTCACCGTAAAAAACGCCGATTGCTTTGAAATGATGGAAATGGTCCATGTCGGCGCTCAAAAGCTGGTGGGCGAGGTCATCGGCATCACCGACCGGCTCACCACGATCCAGGTATATGAGGAGACCACCGGCTTAAAGCCCGGCGACCCCGTAACCGGGACCGGCGCCCCGATGAACGTGCTTTTGGGTCCCGGCATCCTTGACAATATTTTTGACGGTATCGAGCGCCCGCTTAAGGCTATAGAGGCGAAGACCGGCGATTTTATCGGCAGAGGCGCCGCTGTGTCGCCGCTTGACGAGGAACGCGAATGGAACGTGACTCTCAAGGTCAAGCCGGGCGACAGGGTAGAGGGCGGTCAGATCTACGCCGTCCTGCCCGAAACGCCGATAATCGAGCACCGTGTGATGCTTCACCCCGAGCTTTCGGGCGTGATAAAGGAGGTGCGTCCCGACGGCACCTATCATCTGCATGATACGGTCGCGGTGCTGGAGGACGACCTCGGCGCCCTGCATG
>ONHJ01000008.1 GCA_900317595.1 uncultured Eubacteriales bacterium
TTTTTTGCCCTTTTTGCCGCGGTTCATCTGCTTTATCATCTTCTGCATCTGCTCAAGCTGCTTGATAAGGCGGTTGACCTCCTCGACCGTTCTGCCGGAGCCGGCGGCAATCCTGCGCTTGCGTGAGGGATTCATCAAGCCGGGGTTTTCCCTCTCGGCGGGGGTCATCGACAGAATGATCGCCTGCAGCCAGTCGATCTGCCTGTCGTCGACGTCGACATTGTCGAGCTGCTTGCCTATGCCTGGTATCTTTGAAAGTATGCCCTTGAGCGGACCCATCTTCTTGATCTGCTCAAACTGCCCCAGAAGGTCGTTGAAATCGAAGCGGTTCGACATGATCTTTTCGGCCATTTTTTCGGCTTCCTTCTGGTCGAGCTTGTTCTGCGCGTCCTCGATCAGAGTGAGCACGTCGCCCATGCCCAGAATACGGCTCGCCATGCGGTCGGGGTGGAAGACCTCAAGATCCTCCAGCTTTTCGCCCGTGCCGGCAAACTTGATGGGCTTGCCCGTCACCGCTTTGACCGAGAGCGCGGCGCCGCCTCGGGTGTCGCCGTCGAGCTTTGTCAGTATCACGCCCGTGACCTCAAGCTGCTCGTTGAACGTCTTGGCGACGTTGACGGCGTCCTGACCTGTCATCGAGTCGATGACCAGCAGGATCTCGTTGGGCTCGACCTCGGACTTGATGTTCTTAAGCTCTTTCATCAGCGCCTCGTCGATGTGCAGACGGCCGGCGGTGTCGAGTATCACGATGTCGTTGCCGTAGTCCTTTGCGTGCTTCACGGCGGCGCGTGCGATCTTGACGGGATTCTCGGTGCCCATCTCAAACACAGGCACGCCCGCCTTCGCGCCGACTACCTTCAACTGATCGATGGCGGCAGGGCGGTAGATGTCGCAGGCGACCAGCAGCGGCCTGCGGTTTTGCTGCTCCTTGAGCATTTTCGCGAGCTTTGCGGAGTGGGTGGTTTTACCCGAGCCCTGCAAGCCGCACATCATAATGACGGTCGGCGGCTTTGAGGCGAACTCCAGACGGGCGTTTTCGCCGCCCATCAAAGCGGTCAGCTCCTCGTTGACGATCTTGACCACCATCTGCGCCGGCGTCAGGCTTTCCATAACGTCCTGACCCACGGCGCGCTCGGTGACTTTATTGGTAAAATCCTTGGCGACCTTGTAGTTGACGTCTGCCTCAAGCAGCGCGAGACGAACCTCGCGCATCGCCAGCTTAACGTCTGATTCGCTCAGCTTGCCCTTGTTTTTAAGCTTTTTAAAGGCGAGCGTCAGCTTATCGGAAAGTCCTTCAAATGCCATAGCGTCCCTCTATTCTTTCAGCGCGCCCGCCCTTGAAGCGATGTCGCGGGCGATCGCTTTGATGTTGTCGTTATCCGCCTGCTCGGCGATGCTTCCGGCAAGCGCCTCGATCTCGCTCAGACCTGCCTCCAGCTCGTTGAAGCGCTTTTGCAGCCCCAGCTTTTTCTCAAAGGCATAAAGCTGCGCTTCGCCGCGCTTGACGCTGTCGCGCACGCCCTGACGGGTGATGCCGCACTGGTCGGCGACCTCCGAAAGCGAAAGATCGTCGTTGTAGTACAGGTCGACGGCATCACGAACGGCGGGCTTGAGCAGTTCGCCGTAAAAATCCAGCAGCAGCGAGATCTCGATATTCTTTTCCATATGTTACAGCTCCCTTGGTGTAAAGAAAAAAGCTGTACACCTGCGCTATTATAAACGATAAATCGGAAAAAGTCAAGCCTTTTTGTAAAAAACAGGGTCGCCTGACACTAAAGAATCAATATTACCTGACAAAAAACACAAAGAATCATTGAATCGGAGAGCTTCGATTGTGACTTCCTACGAAAATGTAAAAAACTCACAGTTTTTTAAAAAATCACATGAAAATATGGTTGAAATATGCTATAATTATAACGAGAATACGATAATGGGAGATAAGCGTTACGGAACAAATCATAAATATAGACAGAATGGAAAACGCAGTCGCGCTGTTCGGCAGCTTTGACAGCAACATCAAGCTGATCGAGCGCGAATTCGGCGTGAAAATAACCTGCCGGGGCAGTGAGCTTAAGGTCGAGGGAGACGCGGAAAACGCCGCCAAGGCGACCACCGCTATCGAAAGCCTGCTGCAGTTCCTCAGCAGGGGCGAGGCGCTCAGCGAGCAAAATGTGCGCTACTGCATTTCACTGGTAAAATCGGGCAGCGAGGACAAAATAGAGGAGCTTGCCGGCGACTGCGTCTGCATCACCTCAAAAGGCAAGCCCATCAAGCCCAAAACCATCGGTCAAAAGCGCTACTGCAATATGATCGCCAAAAACACCATAACCATCGGCGTAGGGCCCGCCGGCACCGGCAAAACCTATCTGGCGGTGGCAATGGCGGTCACGGCGTTCCGCTCCAAGCAGGTCAACCGCATCATCCTCACGCGCCCCGCGGTGGAGGCGGGCGAAAAGCTCGGCTTTCTTCCGGGCGATCTTCAAAGCAAGGTCGACCCCTATCTGCGCCCGCTCTATGACGCGCTGTTCGATATGCTCGGCGCCGAGACCTATCAAAAATACGTGGAGCGCGGCAACATCGAGGTGGCGCCGCTTGCGTATATGCGCGGCCGCACGCTCGACGACAGCTTCATCATTTTGGATGAGGCGCAGAACACCACCCGCGAGCAGATGAAAATGTTCCTTACGCGTCTCGGCTTCAATTCCAAAATGGTCATCACGGGCGACATCACCCAGATCGACCTGCCAAACGGCGCAAAAAGCGGACTTAAGGACTGCATAAAGATCCTGCGCAATATCGAGGGCATCGGGCATTGCAGCTTTGACGAAAAGGATGTGGTGCGCCACCGTCTGGTGCAGGACATAATCAAGGCATACGCAAAATTCGACAGCCAGAGCGGCAAAAAATAGCTGCGGCTCTGCGCGTTATCCAACGGCACAGATCGTCAATAATCACGCCGGCTGCGTCCGGCTTTAATATCAATAAGAAGGGGCGGTACCATGGCAGACAAAATCAGAGTTATCATCACAAACAAGCAAAAAACGGTAAAGATCCCGACCGGCATCCGTATGCTGGTGCGCCGTTGCTGCAACGCAGTGCTGCAGCTTGAAAAATTCGAGGGTCCCGCGGAGATCAGCGTGACCTTTACCGATAACGCGGGCATTCGCGAGCTGAACAAGCAGTACCGCGACAAGGATATCGAGACCGACGTTCTCTCCTTCCCGATGGGCGAAAACGGCGTTTATGACGTCGATATGGAAACCGGCGCGAAGATCCTCGGCGACGTGGTCATCTCCGTCGAAAAGGCGCGCGATCAGGCAGAGCTCTACGGCCACAGCTTCCAGCGTGAGATCGGCTATCTGACCGCTCACAGCGTGCTGCACCTGCTCGGCTATGACCATATGGAAAAGCTTGAAAAGGTCAGGATGAGAGAAAAAGAGGAGCTTGTGATGGAGCAGCTCGGTCTGCCCGCTTCCTCCAGCTACATCGTTGACAAGGTGTGAGCCGCAACGATCCGGTTTTTTAAAGATTTTCTGAAAAGGGGCGCGCAAACGTCCCTTTTTTCCGGGAGATATGTATATGAATCAAAACGACAGATCCGCGTTCATCGCCATCGTCGGCAGACCGAACGTGGGCAAAAGCTCAATACTTAACCGCCTGCTGGGGCAGAAGATAGCCATCGTGTCATCAAAGCCCCAGACCACCCGCAACCGCATAACGGGCGTGCTGACCGAAGGGGAATACCAGCTCGTGTTTTTCGACACGCCCGGAATGCACAAGCCCAAGAACACGCTCGGCAAATACATGGTGCGTTCGGTCAACGAGAGCGTTGGCGGCGTTGACTGCTGCCTGCTTGTGGCGGAGGCGGACAGGGCGCCGTCGCAGACCGAGCTCGACCTGATCGAAAAATTCAAGGCGCTCGGAATGCCCGCCATCCTCGCCATCAACAAGATCGATATGCTCAGGGAAAAAGAGGTGCTGATGAAGCAGATCCTCGCGTATTCTCAGCTTTATGATTTCGAGGCGATAGTGCCGGTCAGCGCGCAGGACGGCAGCGGCATGAACGAGCTGCTCGACGAGCTGAAAAAGCAGGCGTCCGAGGGCGGCCATTTCTTCGACGACGACACCCTCACCGACCAGCCCGAGCGTGTCATCGTCGCCGAGATAATCCGCGAAAAGATCCTGCGCCTCACCGACCGCGAGATACCTCACGGCACGGCTGTGCTTATCGAAAAGATGAAGACCCGCGAAAACGGCATCCTCGATATCGACGCCACCATCTTTTGCGAGCGCGAGACCCACAAGCGCATCCTGATAGGCAAAAACGGCGCGATGCTCAAAAAAATAAGCACCTTCGCGCGGCAGGACATCGAGCGCTTTTTCGACTGCAAGGTGTTTTTGCAGACGTGGGTGAAGGTCAAGGAGGACTGGCGCAACCGCGCCCAGCTCGTGCAGAATTTCGGATATAACGAAAAGGATTTTGATTGATCCGTGATTCGTGATCGATAATCGGCGATTTTTTTGCTGCCGTCAGCTTTTTCAAAAAACTTCCATTAATAATGCCTCGCTTTCACGCAATAATATCGCGTGGGGGTGTTTGAATGGATGAGATCAATCACTGGCGGCTGTTTTTGAATTCGGGCAGCGTGCTCGATTACCTCGCCTACAAGCGGGCGCAGGAAGAAAAGAACAGGACAGCCGATGCCTTATCTCAGGAGGAAACGGATGAAATTCCGCACCGAGGGCTTGATAATCAAAGAACAGAATATCGGTGAACAGGACAAGCTTATCCACGTCCTCACCAAATCGAACGGCGTGGTCAAGGCGTTTGCGCGCGGCGCCAAAAGCCTGAAAAACGGCAAAAGCGCCGCCACGTCGCTGCTCAGCTATTCGCTGCTCACCTTCCACACCGGGCGCGAAAGCTATACGGTCGGCGACGCGCGCGCCATACATATATTTTCCAAGCTGCGCGCCGACGTCAAAAAAATGTGTCTCGCGCAGTATTTTTGCGAGCTGGCGCTCACCGTATGCCCGCGCGAAAGAGCGGCGGAAAAGTATCTCAGCCTGATCCTCAACGCGCTTTATCTGGTCGCGGAGGACAAGCGGCAGCCGGAGCTGGTCAAGCCGTGTGTGGAAATGCGGCTTGCGGCGATGGCGGGCTATCTGCCCGACCTGGTGATGTGCCGCAGCTGCGGCGTCTACGCCGCTCCCGAAATGGTGTTTTTTCCGAAAACGGGCGATATCGAGTGCGCCGGCTGCTTCGGCTCTTCCTCGGGAGGCGTTCTGCTCAGTGAGGCGGCGCTCACGGCGCTCAGGCACACGGTCTACGCCGACGACGCCAAGCTGTTTTCCTTCGCGCTCTCGGGCGAGAGCTTAAAGCAGCTCAACACCGCAAGCGAGGCGTATCTGCGCTGCCAATTTGAAAAGGAATTCAAAACGCTGATTTTTTATAAAACGATGCTGTAAAAGCCTGTGCGCCGCGTTGACCGTGCCTTGTCAGAAAATTCGGCGCGGGAATCCCCCGGCCTCCTTGGAGAAGGGGGTCTTGCGATGCCGCCGTAAACCTTCAATTCTAAATTTCCGACTTTTAACTAAATTGACAACTAAGACCATGAACAGACATTATAAAACACTTGAACTTGATAAAATACTGGAGCGTCTGGCAGGGCTTACGTCTTTGCCGGACGCCAAGGATGCCGCGCTTGCCTTGGAGCCGCAGACCGACATAAAAAAGGTGGAGCTGCTGCTGCGGCAGACCGACGACGCTGTCGCCCTCAGCGGCAGATTCGGCGCGCCGTCCTTCGGAGGCGCCGTTAACTGCGCCGGAAATCTGCGCCGAGCTGAAGCCGGCGGCTGTCTGACAGCGGGCGAGCTGCTGCAGATCGCAGGCACGCTGCGTATAATCCGCACGGTCAGGGAGTGGCAGTCGCGCTGCTCCTCGGTCGAGACTACCCTCGACCCGTATTTCAGCGGGCTTGTCTCAAACAAGTATCTCGAGGAAAGAATAACCTCCGCGATTTTAAGCGAGGACGAGATCTCCGACAAGGCGAGCGCCGCGCTTTCCGATATCCGCCGCAAAATGCGCACCGCCTCATCCAAGGCGCGCGAGGTGCTCGACAAGATAATCCACAGCAGCAAGTACATCAAATATTTGCAGGACACCATCGTGACCCAGCGCGACGGCAGATATGTCGTGCCGGTGCGCGCCGAGTGCCGCAATAATGTTCCCGGACTGGTGCATGACACCTCGTCAAGCGGGCAGACCGTTTTCATCGAGCCGATGGGCGTGGTTCAGGCGAACAACGACATCCGTATGCTGAAAAACAAGGAGGAGGAGGAGATCGAGCGCATCCTCTTCGAGCTCTCGGCGAACGCCGGCGATTTTGCCGACGCGATCATCCGCAGCTACCAAAGCCTTTCGCAGCTCAACCTGATTTTCGCCAAGGCGGAGCTTGCCTACAGTATGCGCGCCTCAATGCCCAAGCTCAACGACAGGGGCGTCGTCAACCTTAAGCAGGCGCGTCATCCGCTGATTGACAAGGGCAGGGTGGTGCCTATCGATATCCACCTCGGGCAGGATTTTGACACGCTTGTTATCACAGGCCCCAACACCGGCGGCAAGACCGTCACCCTGAAAACGCTCGGGCTGCTGACGCTGATGGCTATGTGCGGGCTTCTCACGCCCTGCGCCGACAACAGCGAGCTCAGCGTATTCCGCCGGGTGCTGGTGGATATCGGCGATGAGCAGAGCATCGAGCAGAGCCTGTCCACCTTCTCGGCACATATGACCAACATAATCCAGATATTGAAGCTGGCAAATTCCGGCTCTCTCTGCCTGATAGACGAGCTGGGAGCCGGCACCGACCCCGTAGAGGGTGCGGCGCTCGCGATAGCTATCCTCGAAAAGCTGCGCGAAAAGCACGCCAAGATCGCCTCTACCACGCACTACGCCGAGCTTAAGGAATACGCGCTGCGCACCGAGGGCGTTGAAAACGGAAGCTGCGAATTTGACGTCGCGACCCTTAAGCCAACCTACCGCCTGCTTATCGGCGTGCCGGGCAAGAGCAACGCCTTTGCAATCTCAAAGCGGCTGGGCATGGACGTCGGGGTGGTAGAGCGCGCTCAGGAGCTTGTTTCAAGCGAAAACCGCCAGTTTGAGGACGTGGTTGAAAAGCTCGAAAAGCAGCGCCAGAGCCTTGAAAAGCAGGTTGAGAACGCCAACCGCCTGACAGCAAAGGCAAACACCGAAAAGCAGAAAGCGGAAAACGAGCTGAAACGCGCCAAGGAGGACGCCGAGCGCGAGATCGAGCGCGCCCGCGAGGAAGCACGGCGCATTATTTCGCGCACACGCGCACAGGCGGATTCGCTTGTGGAGGAGCTTGAAAGGGCGCGCCGTGAAAAGGAGCTTTCCGCTGAGGATCGCGCCAAGCTGCGCCGCGACATAAACGAGATGGAGGCGCACGCCGATCCCGTAAAGCTGAAAAACACCCCCGATGAGGAATACAGGCTGCCGCGTCCGCTCAAGGTCGGCGACGAGGTGCTGATATATGACATCGACAAAAACGCCACCGTGCTCGCGCCGCCGAACAAGGACGGCATGGTGCTTGTGCAGGCTGGCATCATTAAAACGCGCGTGGACATCAAAAACCTTCGCCTGCTCAAATCTCAGCTAAAGCCCAATGTGCCGAAATTCGCGTCCTCCCGCAATGTGCCGTCGCGCATGGACGTGCGCCCCGAAACCGAGGTGGACGTGCGCGGTCAGACCGCGATAGAGGCGGTCGGCATCGTCGACAAGGCGATCGACAACGCGGTGCTCTCGGGCGTGTCAAAGCTTACGATAATCCACGGCAAAGGCACCGGCGTTCTCAGGCGCGAGATCAACCAGCACCTCCGTCACCACAAGGCGGTCAAGTCTCAAAGGCTCGGCACCTTCGGCGAGGGCGAGGACGGCGTGACCATCGTGGAATTGAAATGACCGCGGTCAACGGGAGGAATAGTGATATGAAAAAACAATATCTGGACAGCGGCAGGATCGTCGGCACTCACGGCGTAAAAGGTGAGGTGCGCATCGAGCCGTGGGCTGATTCGCCGGAATTTCTGGCGTCCTTTAAGACCCTGTATCTCGATGAAAACGGAGCGGACAAGCTCAAGGTGAGGTCGCGACCGCACAAAAACGTCACCCTCTGCAAGATAGAGGGCGTTGACACGATCGAGGCGGCAGAACGTCTGCGCGGAAAGATCGTCTACATCGACCGCGACGACGTAAAGCTCGGCGAGGGCGTACATTTCGTTCAGGATCTTCTCGGGCTTGAGGCGCGCGATATCGACAGCGGCGAGGTCTACGGCACTCTCACCGATGTTCTGCGCACCGGCGCAAATGACGTGTATGAAATCACAAAAAACGGAAAAACTTATTTGGTGCCCGTGATCCCCGAGGTAGTGCGGCAGATCGACACCGACAACGGCTTTGTGCTGCTTGCCCCGATGAAAGGAATATTTGACGATGAGGATTGATATAATCACTCTGTTCCCCGAGATGTTCGAGCCGGTGTTCGGCGACAGCATCATCGGCAGGGCGCGCAAGAGCGGCGCGGTCGAGATCAATGTCCGTCAGCTTCGCGATTTCGCCTTCGACAAGCACCGCCGCGTTGACGACACGCCCTACGGCGGCGGCATGGGTATGCTGATGAAGGCGGAGCCGATCGCCCTCTGCTTTGAGGCTGTCTGCGCCGAAACCGGCACGCGCCCGCATTTCATCTATATGTCGCCTCAGGGCAGGACCCTTACTCAGGGCAGGCTGCGCGAGCTTGCGGAGCTTGACAACATCTGCGTGCTGTGCGGCCACTATGAGGGCGTCGACCAGCGGCTGCTCGACACCTTCATCGACGAGGAGATATCGATCGGCGACTATGTGCTCACGGGCGGCGAGATCCCGGCAATGGTCTTTACCGACGCGCTTTGCCGCATGGTGCCGGGCGTGCTCTCAAACAACGAGTGCTTCACCGAGGAAAGTCATTTCAACGGGCTTTTGGAATATCCCCAGTACACCAAGCCGGCGGAGTGGCGCGGCATGGAGGTGCCTGAGGTCCTGCTCAGCGGACACCACCTGAACATCGAAAAATGGCGGCGCGAAATGGCGCTTAAGACCACGCGCGAAAAGCGCCCAGATTTGCTGGGTGAGTCATAATGCAATAAAAGCTTGCTATATGAAGGATTTATTGCAGATAAAACGACAGTTTTCTTTGTAAAATTGCACAATAAACAGGGCTGAAATTCTACGTCGGGTGCTTATTCAAACGAAAATAAAATAGCGTATTGACCTCGGGGGAAAAAATGATTATAATGTTATCGAGGTTAAGCCATAACAAGCCATAACAATAAACAATCCATTGATTTTTTTCAGAGAAGAGGGTAAATAAAATGTATGTTAAGGAAGTATTAGTTCAGAACAAAGCAGGTCTGCACGCTCGTCCCGCGACTTTCTTTATTCAGAAGGCGAACGAGTACAAGGCGACTATCTGGGTTGAGAAGGAAGAGCGCCGCGTTAACGCAAAGAGCCTTTTGGGCGTTTTGTCCCTCGGCATCATCGGCGGCACGACAATCAAGATCATCGCCGACGGCTCCGACGAAACCGATGCTGTCGAAGGCTTGACAGCTCTGGTCGAATCCGGTTTTGCTGAATAATTTGATATTAGCGTGAACGGGCGGAGAAATCCGCCCACTTTTTTTTGAACGGATTAACGTCTGATCGATCTATGCAGGTAGCTGTACGGCTTTGCCGCTTCGGCAAATCGCTCCGCGATCCGCTTTAGACATCGAAAAGAGGGGAGGTCGTTGCTTTTGAATCCAAAAATGAGTGATCTGCGAAAAAAGGCGATGGCTCTGCCGCTTTTGCCGGGCGTGTATATAATGCACGGCAAGGACGGCGGCATCATCTATATCGGCAAGGCAAAGGCGCTGAAAAACCGCGTCAGCCAGTATTTCGGCTCTCAGAACAACCACCCCGAAAAGGTGCGCCGAATGGTCGAAAACGTGTATGATTTCGAGTATATCATCACCGACAGCGAGTTTGAGGCGCTTATCCTCGAGTGCAGCCTGATAAAGCAGCACACCCCGAAATACAACATTCTGCTCAAGGACGACAAGGGCTACAGCTATATCCGCATAGGTCCCGGCGATTGGGGCAAGCTAAGCTATGTGCTGCAGAAGGCGGACGACGGCGCGACCTACATCGGCCCCTACAAAAGCAGCTACTATGTCAAAAGCGCGGTCGAGGAGGCAAACAGGATATTCATGCTGCCCACCTGCGGCCGCAGGTTCCCGCAGGACTTCCGCAAGGCGCGGCCGTGCCTTAATTATCACATCAAGCGGTGCATGGCGCCGTGTACAGGCCGCGTAAAGCCTGAGGACTACCGCGAAAGTCTGGAGCAGGCGCTCGACTTTCTTAAGGGCGGCTCCTCAAACTCTATCCGTCAGCTCACCGCGCAGATGGAGGAGGCGGCTGAAAATCTGGAGTTTGAACGCGCCGCGCGTATCCGCGACAAAATCGCCGCAGTGAAAAAAATGGGCGACAGGCAAAAGGTCGTCGCCAACAAGGTCTTGGACGAGGATGTGATCGCTTCCTTCTCAAACGACGGCAAAACCTGCTTTCAGGTGTTCCGCTTTGAGGGCGGCAGGCTGTTCGACCGCGAAAGCTTTATTTTCGACAGCGGCGACAGCGCCTCCGACACCGAGGAATTTCTGCTCGGCTACTACACCCTGCGCGACGTGCCGAAAAACGTCGCCCTCGACAGCGGCTTTGACGCAGTTGAGGACGTGCAGCGCTGGCTGTGTGAAAAGCGCGGCAGCAAGGTAAATGTCACCGTTCCTCAGCGCGGCGAACAGGCTCAGCTCGTCGCCATGTGCCGCTCCAACGCCGCCGAGGCGCTCGCCCAGCAAAACGGCGCGACAGTGCGCGAATACAGCGTGTTAGAGGAGCTTAAGGACACGCTCGGGCTGCCTTCGCTTCCGGCGTATATCGAGTGCTACGACATCTCAAACCTCGCCGGCACCGAGAACGTGGCGGGCATGGTCGTCTATCAAAACGGCAGACCGCTGAAGTCAGCCTATAAAAAATTCAAGATAAAGGGCTTTGAGGGTCAGGACGACTACGCCTCGATGGCTGAAACGCTGACCCGCCGCTTTGAGGAGTATTACAAGGCGGAAGGATCCGATACGGGCTTCGGAAAGCTGCCCGACCTTATCCTGCTCGACGGCGGCAAGGGTCAGGTGGCGGCGGTGCGCGCGGTTTTGGAAAAAATGAACATCAGCGTGCCGCTTTTCGGCTTGGTAAAGGACGACAGGCACCGCACCCGCGCGGTGACGGGCGACGGCGGAGAGATCGCCGTAAGCTCAAAGCGCGCGCTGTTTGCCTTTCTCAGCAAAATGCAGGATGAAGTTCACCGCTTCGCTGTAGGCTACCACCATACCCGCAGAAAAAACGCGACCTTCCGCAGCTCGCTGACCTCGATCGACGGCGTGGGCGAGGTGAGGGCAAAGGCGCTGCTCAAATATTTCCGCACGATTGACAATATCTCCAAGGCGGATCTGGCGGAGCTTGAGGCGGCGCCCAAGATGACCAAGAACTCGGCGCTTGCGGTCTACAGATTCTTCCATCCGGAAGTCGGCGGTCAATAGTCATTTGTCGGTTGTCAGTAGTCGGTTGTCAGTAGTCAGTTGTCAGTAGTCAGTTGTCAGTAGTCAGTTGTCAGTAGTCAGTTGTGGGTCGCTTCGCTCCGGATTTGTAATGCTGCGGGTTTAGGAGAAGGGGTTTCCTCTCGCTGTCATTCCGAGCGGTGCCGAAGGCAAAACGCGAAGCGTTTAGTCGAGGAACCCCCTTCGGCAACGCACCAAGCGTCGCTCCTTAGCAAAGACCCCCTTTCCCAAGGGGGTCGACGCCGAAGGCGTCGGGGGGTTCCTGCGCCGAGTTTTCCGAACAAGGCGCGGCTATTCAGGGCAGCACGGCGCAGGAACCCCCTGCGCTGACACCCACCTTACGCAGGGGAGGCTTTGCTAAGGAGCGACCTTTGCTTATTGCCGCAGGGGACTCCTCCACGCGCTACGCTTGGTCGGAATGACAGCAAAAGGAGCGCCGCTATTTCCCAAGCACGCGGCATTACAACTCGGAGCGACAGCGACCCTTAACCGATTACCAATAGCCGACTCCTGCCGACTGACCCCCGACCGCTCAATTTTCCATTTATTTGTAAAATTGCCTTGTAAAATAATGCGTTCTATGTTATACTGTATCTGATAGTGAGGTTTTTTATGAGAGTTATCACAGGTTCGGCACGCGGCAGACGGCTTGAGACCCTTGAGGGCGAGGACGTCCGACCCACCGCCGACAGAATAAAGGAAGCGGTTTTTTCGATAATCCAGTTTGAAACCGAGGGCAGGGTGTTTCTCGATCTCTTTGCCGGCTCGGGTCAGATGGGCATCGAGGCGCTCAGCCGCGGCGCCAAGCAGGCGTTTTTTGTCGACTGCGCAAAAAAGTCCATAGAGGTCGTCAGGCGCAACCTTAAAGCCTGCCGCTTTGAGCAAAACGCCAAGGTTTTTCAGACGGATTTCCGCTCGTTTCTTTCGATGAACGCGGGCGGATTTGATATCGCGTTCCTCGATCCGCCCTACCGCACCGGCGCGCTTCAGGAGGCTCTGCCGCTTGTCGCCGGCGCTGTGAACGACACCGGCGTCATCATCGCCGAAAACCCGCTTGACGAGGAGCTTTTGGCTCAATACGGCGATTTTGCGCTTGACAGACAGTATCGCTATGGTAAAATAAAAATATCGACATTCAGACATAAGGATTTTTTGCAATGAACAAAACAGTGATCTGCCCGGGCAGCTTTGACCCGGTCACGCTCGGGCATTTGGACATAATCACTCGCGCGTCAAAGCTTTTTGACCGCGTGCTGGTGGCGGTGCTCGTCAATTCCTCAAAAACGCCGACCTTTTCGACCGCCGAGCGTATCGAGCTGCTGCGCGACGCCGTTTCGGGGCTCGACAATGTTGAGATAGTCAGCTTTGAGGGCTTGCTCGCCGAATACTGCAAAAACTGCGGAGTCGACACCATCGTCAAGGGGCTTCGCGCCGTTTCCGATTTTGAGTATGAGTTCCAGATGGCGCTTGCCAACAAAAAGCTCAACCCCGATCTGGAAACGATGTTTCTCACCGCCGACGCTGATTCCACCTTCCTCAGCTCGAGCATGGTGCGCGAGATCGGCTCGATGGGCGGCGATATCAGCAACTTCGTGCCTGCCTGCGTGCATGACAGGATCATCGCGAAACTAAGGAAATAACGCCTCAAATGAGGGGATTTTTCAATATAAGGAAATTGAACAGGAGTGTAATTCATGAGAGTTGATGATTTAATTTTACAGCTTCAGGATTTGGTAAACGACGCAAAATCAATGCCGTTCTCGGGCGGCAAGGTTCTGGTGAACAGCGAGGAGATCTTCGACATCATCGACCAGATCCAGGACGTAATGCCTGCCGAGGTGCGTCAGGCTAAGAACATCGTTGCCGACAGGAAGCAGATAATCACCGAGGCTAACCGCGAGAGCGAGAACATCATTCGCGCGGCCGAGGAGCGCCGCAAGGTCATGCTCAATCAGAACGAGATCGTCAGAGAGGCTCAGGCAAGGGCGAAAGAGATCATTGATGACGCGAAGCAGAAGTCGCTGGAGATCCGCAAGGCAGCGAACGTCTACATAGACAGCGTTATGAAGCGCGCCGAGGAAAGCCTGACCGGTCAGTTGGGCGAGATCAAAAAGACCCGCGCGAATTTCAACAATTCACAGAAAAAAGCACAGTGATGCTTCAAAAAGGCGGTCGGTCGACCGCCTTTTCTTTGAATGGATAATTATTTATCGTTAATTTGGCGAGCACTTTGCGCCCGGCAAAAAAGGGGCTTGCAAAAATCGAAAAATCTTGTATAATAGAAATGTTATACAATCAATTATCCGCAACGGAGGAGAGTTTATGGCTGACAACAAAAAAATGGTCGAGGCGATCACCGGCCGCGACGTTGACTTTGCAAAATGGTACACCGATATCGTCAAAAAGGCGGAGCTGGTGGATTATTCCGGCGTTAAGGGCTGCATGGTCATCAGACCCTACGGCTACGCCATCTGGGAGCTTATCCAAAAGGATATGGACAGACGCTTTAAGGAGACGGGTCACGAAAACGTCTATATGCCGATGTTCATTCCCGAAAGCCTGCTTCAAAAGGAAAAGGATCACGTCGAGGGCTTTGCTCCCGAGTGCGCTTGGGTGACCATAGGAGGTCAGGAAAAGCTGACCGAGCGCCTTGCCGTGCGACCCACCTCCGAGACCCTGTTCTGCGAGCACTATAAAAAGATCATCAACACCTACCGCGACCTGCCCAAGCTCTACAACCAGTGGTGCAGCGTGGTGAGATGGGAAAAAACTACCCGTCCGTTCCTGCGCACCTCGGAATTCCTCTGGCAGGAGGGTCACACCATGCACGCCACCGCAGAGGAGGCACGCGAGGAGACCCTGCGCATGCTGAACGTCTACAACGATTTCTATAAGGAGACCCTTGCCATTCCCGCGGTCGTCGGTCAGAAAACCGAAAAGGAGAAATTCGCGGGCGCCGAGGCGACCTACACCATCGAGCCGATGATGCACAACGGCGTCGCGCTCCAGGGCGGCACCTCGCACTATTTCGGCGACGGCTTTGCCAAGAGCTTCGGCATCACCTACGCCGGCAAGGACAACAAGCTGCATTATCCGCACCAGACCTCATGGGGCGTTTCGACCCGCATGATCGGCGCGCTTATCATGGTACACAGCGACGACGACGGTCTTGTTCTGCCGCCGAAGGTCGCGCCCGTTCAGGTGGCGATCATTCCCGTCGCCCAGCATAAGGCGGGCGTGCTCGACAAGGCTTATGAGCTGAAAGCCGAGCTTGGAAAGCAGTTCCGCGTCAAGCTTGACGATTCCGACCACGCTCCCGGCTGGAAATTCGCAGAATATGAGATGAAGGGCGTGCCGGTGCGCGTCGAGATCGGCCCCAAGGACATCGAAAAGGGTCAGTGCGTGGTCGTGCGCCGCGACACCCGCGAAAAGGCTTTCGTGCCGCTTGACGGACTCAGCGGATTTGTCAGCGATTTGATGGTGAGGATCCACGACGATATGTATGCCCGCGCGCTGAAAAACACCGAGGAAAAGACCTTCACCGCCACCACCTACGAGGAATTTCTCGACACCGCCGCCAACAAGCCCGGCTTTATCAAGGCGATGTGGTGCGGAGATTCCGCCTGCGAGGACAAGATCAAGGACGAGACCGGCGGCGTTAAGAGCCGCTGCATCCCCTTTGAGGAAGAGCACCTCGCCGACACCTGCGTATGCTGCGGCAAGCCCGCAAAGCATATGGTCTACTGGGGAAAACAGTATTAATAGTTGAGAGTTGAGCTGAAAAGCGCAAATCGCAAGTTAGCTTAACCGTACACCGTTCAATGTTATTTGTTGATTATTAATTGTAAATTAAAAAAGGGGTAAGAAAATGCCGATCAAGGTGCTTGAAAGTGAGAATATTTTCGTCATGCCGGATGAAGTCGCGCTTAAGCAGGACATCCGGCCGCTGAAAATCCTGATACTCAACCTGATGCCCACCAAGATCGCCACCGAAACGCAGCTTTTGCGGCTTTTGGGCAACAGCCCGCTTCAGGTGGATATCGAGCTTCTGCAAATGGCGTCGCACACCTCGAAAAACACCTCGCCGCATCACCTCACCACCTTTTACAAAACCTTTGACCAGATCAGGGAGCAGAGCTTCGACGGCCTTATCATAACGGGCGCGCCTGTGGAGCAGCTTCCTTTTGAGGAGGTCGACTACTGGGACGAGCTGTGTGAGATCATGGAGTGGGCCGACAGCAACGTCTATTCCACCTTCCACATCTGCTGGGGCGCTCAGGCAGGGCTTTATTATCACTACGGCATCAAAAAGTATCAGTTTGAGCAAAAGCTGAGCGGCGTTTATACGCACAGGGTATTGAAGCCCAATCATCCGCTGATGCGCGGCTTTGACGATACCTTCCGCATCCCTCATTCGCGCTATACCGGCGTGCATGAGGATGAGCTTCGCCGCTGCACCGGCTTGGAGATCCTCGCCGTTTCGGATGAGGCGGGTCCTTCGGTCATCTGCAACCGCACGGGCAGACACGTTTTTATCACGGGTCACGCCGAGTATGACCGCGACACCCTCGCCAACGAGTATTTCCGCGACCTCAGCCGCGGGCTGGATATTCAGATTCCCTGCAACTATTTCCCGAACGACGACGCTTCGCTCACGCCGCCGATGGTCTGGCGCAGCAACGCGACGCTGCTCTACACCAACTGGCTGAACTATTTCGTCTATCAGGCGACGCCCTACGACCTCAGCACCCTTCGCAACCGCTACGGAAAAAACGTCAACCGAGTTTTTCAGGATTGCCTTTGAGACAGCGCTGCCCTTAGCTTAAGAATGTGCTTGACATATCCCCGCGATGGATTTCGGGGACGGAGCGGCGAGAGCGCCGCTGCATACAGTGATTAACCAAGCTTTTCTTTTCGATTGTAGGGAGCGACGCCCTCTTCGCTCCTGCAAATCGCCGTGCGATTTGCTTAAGTTTACGACATTGCCCGCGATGGATCGCGGAGACAGGGCGGCGAGAACGCCGCTGCATACAATCATTCGGAAAAATCCGAAATACCGCCTTCTTCGCGCTTTTGCGGGGAAGGCTTTTTGTTTTGTGAAAGTTATGTGAAATTTGGTATTTTTATTTCAAATATCTTGACTTTTTTGTTAAAATATTCTAAAATGGAATCATCGTTGCGAAGGAGGCGGGCTATGAAAAGGCGATTCGAAAAGCTGTTATCCATCATTCTCATCGCGGCGCTGCTGCTGACAGTGCCGGGATTCTGCGTCTGTGCCGCTCCGGGTGAAGCCTTGGAGCTTCGGCCGTCCACGGAGATCACCGTCCGAGCTTCTGAGATCAAATCCAAGGGCTGCTTCAAGGCGATCCAGCTCGCGCTCAATTCCGCGCGTTACGGCGCGACCAAGGACAATAACTACAAAATCACGGTGGAGCCGGGCAGCTATGAGCTGCGCTCCGCTTTGCACATCTACAGCAATACCACGCTGGTGCTGGAGCAGGTCACGCTTACCCGCAACAGCGAGGCGGTCGCCAACATGATACGCACCGGCGACGACACCGCGCCGAACAAGGGCGGCACCGGCTATGACGTGAACGCCAACATCAAGATCGTCGGCGGCACTCTCGACGGCGGCGGCACCTCGAACACTATGGTCAAGGTGACCCACGCCCGCGATTTTTCCATGACAGGCACGGAGCTGCGCAACATCCGCAACGCTCACATGATGGAGGTCGCGGCGGTCGACGGCTTCGTCATCCAGAACTGCTTCTTTAAAAACCATCGTCTTGACGTGAACGAGGTCGGCTACGAGACCATCCAGCTCGACGTCGCCAAGGACGGTCACATCATCGGCTGCCGTTCCGAGGCGCTGCCGATACGCAACGTCAGCATCACGGGCAGCCGCTTCGAAAACTGTCCGCGTGGCATCGGCAGCCACACGCAGATACTCAATGTTCCTTTTGAGAACATACTCATAAGCGACAACACCTTTACAAATATGTCCAGCGCCGCGATTCAGGCGGAAAACTGGAAAAACTGCCAAATAATCAACAACCGCATCGACAACACGCCGCGCGGCATTTCGGTCTACGCGCTGCTCGGCGACGGCTCCTGCGGATTTAAGCCGAGCGTGCTCGCAAAGGAGGGCGGCGTTTCGACCGACGCGTCCGACCGCTACCAAAAGCCCTTCAACGCCAACATTCTGATCGCCCACAACACCATCACAAATTGCGGCAAAAAGGATATTTACGCAAACTATGACCCCATGGCGATCTCGCTTATCGGCACGCAGCTCGTCAAGATCGGCAAAACCTTTTCCGACGGCGCCGGCGGATATCCGAAGGGCGATTACTACATCACCGGAGTCACCGTCAGCTATAACGATATTCAGGCTTCCGGCTACGGCATTTATCTCGACAATGTCCGCAACATCAGGGTCGACGACAACAGCATCTCCTGCAGCGCGAACAGCCGCGTGAAAAAGGCGGTGAATCCGCTGAACCGTTTCGAAAATCAGCGACAATTCCGTCACCAACGTGGCTCAGGACGGCATTTTGCTCGAAGCAAAAACCAAGGTCACGGGCGGTATCGACGGCAATTTCATCACAAAAGCCGGGCGCTACGGCATCAATGTGCGCCCGAACTGCGCCGCCGGAAACGTGACGGAAAACGTGCTGGTCAACTGCGCGAAGGGAACCGTGCGCACCGAGAAGAAGGCGACCGCCAAGCTCGGAAAGAACTACTACAAGATCGAGCCGATGTCCTCTCTGACCCTCAATGAGGAGTCGCTGGTGCTCGGCTCCGGAGAGACCTTCAATCTCGCCTATTCCTACGCGCCGGTCAACGCGCTGGCTAAATTCACATGGAAGAGCAGTGACCCGGCGGTGGCTGCGGTCAGTTCCGGCGGCGTCGTGACCGCGCACCGTTACGGTGATGCCGAAATCACCCTGACCTCTGTAAGCGGCAAGACCGCGACCTGCCGCGTCACCGTGAAATCCGCGCCGCAGAGCATAAAGCTCAACGAAAGAATGCTCACTATCGGCTGCGGTGAAGCCGTAAAGCTTGAAAGCACGCTTTCCGACGACAGCGCCTCCTATGACCTTGTCTATCTGTCAAACAACACCGACGCCGTGACCGTCGATTCCGAAACCGGCATACTGACGGGCGCAGGCAACGGCAGCGCAACGGTGATCGCCAAGACTTATAACGGCAAGCACGCCGGCTGCAACGTGATCGTCAGAGACGCGCCCTATGATATCTGGTTCGACAACCGCGAGCTGAGTCTCGGTGTGGGCGAGGTCACCTCGCTTGGTCTGATACTGCCTGAGGGCTCCGCTTCGCACAGCATCGTTTTCGCCTCCGACAATCCCGATGCGGTCTCCGTCGACCAAAACGGCGGACTGTCTGCCAACGCCGAGGGCGAAGCCGTGGTTACCGCGACCGCGTTTAACGGGGCGGTGGCGATCTGCCGTGTCACCGTCAAGGGCGAGCCCGGCGACGCTTGGTTCGCGCAGAAGAAATACACCGTCGGCATCGGCGAAAGCCTCACGCCCGAGGTCGTTTTCCCCGAAAACACCGCCTCGCACGCGCTCAGCTTCCAGTCGAGCGACCCCGATATCTGCCGCGTCAACCGCGCCACGGGTGAGCTTACGCCCAAAAAAGCCGGCACGGTGACGATCACCGTAAAAACCTACAACCATATCGCCGCGACCTGCAAGGTCGTTGTCAAGGTATGATCCCGATATACTCATTTAAAGAGCGCTCCGAGCCTTCGGGGCGTTTTCTTTTTGCGCCGGGTTCGCTTTGGCTCCAAATTGCAGCCGCCGCCCGAAAAAATTGCAGAAAAATAAAAAAATAGTGACAAGCCCCTTGATTTTTGGCAAAGTATATATTATAATAGATTCAAATGGTGTCATTTCGTGTCATTTTGTGTGTTTTATGAACGAAATGGCACCGACTTTACTGAATTTCGTGAAGCGGAGGTGGGTAAATGTTCTCAGGTATGTCCAACCATTCGGTCGACGGCAAGGGCAGGATCGTTTTGCCCGCCAAGTTCCGTGACGAGCTGGGTGAGAGCTTTTATATCGCGCGCGGCTTCGGCAACGCCTGCATACAGGCGATGTCAGCCGAGCAGTTCAACGCCATCTCTCAGAAGATCCTCGAGCTGCCCGCCGACAAGGCTATGGCGCTGCAATACACCTTTACCGCCACCGCGGTCGAGGTCACGCCAAACGCTTCGGGAAGGGTGATGCTGCCTCAGGCGCTGCGTGAATTTGCGGGGATTGAGGGCGACGCTCTGGTCATCGGAATGAACAACCGCATTGAAATATGGAGCGGCAAGCGCTTTGAGCAGTTTATCGAATCGCAGAAGGAAACCATCGCCGAGGCGCTGACGCTGCTCAAGCTTTAGGAGGGATTATGGGTTTTTCGCAATTCTCTCACGTTCCCGTCCTTCTTGATGAAGCCATCGAAGGACTCACCATAAAAGAAAACGGTATCTATGTCGACGGTACCGCGGGCGGCGGCGGACACAGCGGCGAGATACTCAAGCGCCTGACCACGGGCAAGCTGATCTCGATAGATCAGGATCCCGACGCTATACGCACACTGACCGAAAAATTCAAGAAAAATGAAAACTCGATCATCGTCAAGGGCAATTTCGCCGATATGAAGGATCTTCTTGAGCTTCGCGGTGTGGGCAGAGTGGACGGCGTGCTGCTGGATATCGGCGTTTCCTCCCATCAGCTCGATACCGCCGAGCGCGGCTTTTCATTTCACGAGGACGCTCCGCTCGATATGCGCATGAGCCAAAGCGGTGTGACCGCCGAGGAGCTGGTCAACACCCTGCCGTATGAGGAGCTTCGCAGGATAATCGCCGAATACGGCGAGGAAAAATACGCGTCCTCGATAGCCAAGGGCATCGTTGCCGCCCGTGAGGAAAAGCCCATCACGACCACCCTTCAGCTTGCGGAGATCGTTAAGGAGAATGTTCCGCAGCGCGTTCGCCGCGACGGACATCCCGCCCGCAAGACTTTTCAGGCGATCCGCATCGCCGTCAATGACGAGCTCAACGTGCTCAGCCGGGGGCTGGACGACGCGTTCAAGCTGCTCGGAAAGGGCGGCAGGCTGGCGGTCATCACCTTCCATTCGCTCGAGGACAGGATCGTCAAGCAGAAGATGGCAGGCTGGTGTCAGGGCTGCATTTGCCCCAAGGATTTCCCGGTTTGCGTCTGCGGAAACAAGCCCAAAGCAAAATTAGTCAACAAAAAACCCGTTTGTGCAAATGAAACAGAATTGGCTCAAAACCCCAGAGCGAGGAGTGCAAAGTTGAGAATTTGCGAAAAAATTTAAAAAATTTCTTTTGGGGTATGGACAAAGAGCGGGTTTTGTAGTAAAATTATAACAAAGTTGTAAATAATGTTACAACTACAAGAACTGGTATTTTCACACTCTTTAAAGACTGTTTTTTCAATATATTGTGGGTTTTCCCGTTAAAAACGACAGATTGGGTCGATATGGGGAAAACAAATTGTTAAAATTTTGAAACTTTTTTGCTTTATAGAAATATAAAGCGCCGCCGGTCGTTATCTCAGACCGGCACAATGTGTGTTTTATGAAAGTTTTCGATACAGGAAAGGCACAAGGTGCGTAGCATGGCATACGGAAGGCAAAACGCTGCTTATGATTTGAGTCTCTTTGATGATGAACTCAATTATACGTCTGCGGCGCCTAAACGTCAGGCTCTCGACGAGCCGAAGCGGCAAAGCAGAAAAAAGCAGAATAACCGTAACAAGGTGATGAAGCTCCCCGAGGAGCAGATCAATAAAATAAGGCGCCGCAAGCACAATCCGGTCAAGCTGGCGCTTGGCGCGGCAGGCGCGGCGATCGTCACCTTTATCATCGGAATCATCATCGTCGGTCAGGTCCAGCTGACCGAGCTCAATCAGAAGATCATCACGGCGGAAAAAACTCTCGCCGATACCGAAAGCATCTACATACAAAACCAAATGAAGGTGGAAAGCAACCTCTCAAACGCGGACATTGAAAAATACGCCTCAGAGGTGCTTGGCATGACCAAGGCTTCAAACGCCCAAAAGGAATTTGTGGCGCTTGAAAGCGGCGACAAAGCGGAGGTTTCCGCTCCCAAAGACGGCAACATCATCACGCAATTTTTTGAATCATTATCAAACCTTTGGTCATAACATTCATCGGTCTAAAATAAATATATATAAAAGGAATGAGAGTTAAGACAAGGTCTTGACTCTTTTTTCATCACCGGAACCCCGGTGGGCAACACAACCGGGAGCCCCGGTGGGCGGCGCGCCTTTGGAGGGCGTCGTTTGGCAAAGCCTTTCCGCAACGGCGCGTCCTGTCATCGCGTTGGCAACACACTTTTTATAAGATCTTTTTGGTTGAAAGATACAAATCGCAAATTGCAAGTTATCGGTAAGATAACATTTTCGCGTCAGCACGCAGTAACCTAAATTATTTATTGTTAATTTCGCGCAGCGAAAATTTCTTTCAAAAACATTGAAAACACAGAAAAAATCTGGTATAATAAATAGATTAAAGCCTATCTTATCTTCGGGAAAGGAGGAGGTCGTTTGGCTGAAAACAAAACGCCTCTGAAAAAACCGGTTAGTAAACCCACGAAACGCGCGCAAAAGGGGCCGAATCAGCGGCTTCGGCAGCGTTCCGCGGTATTGATCATCATCATTCTGGTTCTCGGCTTCGGCGCGGCGCTGACGCGTCTGGCGCTTCTGACGCTGGCGCAGGGCAGGGAACTGCAGCAGCGCGCGGTCGAGCAGCAGCTTGCCGACGTCACTCTCACCGCAAAGCGCGGCACCATCTTCGACGCAAACGGCACCGTTTTGGCGGAAAGCGCCTCGGTTTGGCAGGTGGTCATGGCTCCGGTGAACTTCAAGAACGATGACCAGCGCAGGGCTGCCGCCGAAGGGCTTTCGCAGATCCTGAAGCTCGACTACGACAACGTGCTTGAAAAAACAAAGAGCAAAAGCTTCTACAGCGTCGTCAAGCGCAAGATCGAGGTCGACGAGCGCGACGCGGTTCTGGAGCTGATCAACACGCTGTCTGAGGATTATAAATGCGACGGCGTTATAAACCTGCTTGACGACTACAAGCGCTATTATCCTAAAAACGAGCTTGCCTCCAATGTTATCGGCTTTGCCGGCGCCGACGAACAGGGCTTGGAGGGTGTTGAGTATCAATATGACGAGTATCTGGCAGGCACTCCCGGCAGACTCATAACCGCCCAGAACGCACGCGGCACCGATATGCCGTTTGCCTATGAGCAGAACGTCAAGTCCAAGGACGGCAACAATATTTATCTTACCATCGACGAAAGGATTCAGTCGATCTGCGAAAAATATATGGCGCAGGGCGTCGCCGAAAACAAGGTGCTCAACAAGGGCGTGTGCATCGCCATGGACGTAAACACCGGCGCGGTAAAGGCGATGGTCGTTTCTCCCGGCTATGACCTCAACCGACCCTACGATCTGCCCGACGATGTTCAGGCGAAGATCGACGACCTGCCCGAAAAGGATCAGGCGCAGGCAGAGGGCGAGGCGCTGGCGGCGATGTGGCGTAACAAGGCTGTCGCCGACACCTATATGCCCGGCTCGGTATTCAAGATGTGTACCGCGTCAATGGCGCTTGAGGAAGGCAAGATCACCGACAACAGCACCTTTGTCTGCGGCGGCTCGATGGTGGTCGAGGATAAGATCATCCACTGCCACGCGCTGGGCGGCCACGGCAACCAGAGCTTTTTGCAGGCTATCTGCAACTCCTGCAACCCTGCCTTCATCCAGATCGGACAGCTTGTCGGCGCGCCCAAATTCCGCCAGTACTACAAGGGCTTCGGCTTTGCCGACAAGTCAGGCATCGACCTTCCCGGCGAATCTGACGATATGTTCTGGGCGGACGGCACCATGACCGAGGTCGACTTCGCGGTCGCGTCCTTCGGTCAGAACTTCGGCATCACGCCGATACAGATGATAACCGCCTGCTCGGCGGTCGCGAACGGCGGCTATGTGCTGCAGCCCTATGTCGTGTCAAAGATCACCGACGCCAAGGGCAACGTGATAAAGAGCGTTGAGAAAAAGGTAAAGCGGCAGGTCATCTCCAAGGCGACCTCCGACAAAATGAACGAATATCTCGGCTACAACACCGAGCACGCGGGCGCGACCGCGGGCTATGTTTCGGGCTACAAGGTCGCGGGCAAAACCGGTACCTCCGAAAAGATCGGCGTAACGGAAAAGCAGAGCACCTTTGAGGAGGACTACATCTCGTCCTTCTGCGGCTACGCTCCGGCGGACGACCCGCAGATTGCTATGCTTGTGTTCTTCGATACCCCGTCGGGCGAAAGCTATTACGGCTCTCAGGTCAGCTCGCCTGTGTTCATCAATATAATGACAGAGGTGCTTCCTCTGCTCGAGATCAAGACGAACTACTCGGCTGACGATCTGAAATATCTCGACGCGTCCGCCGGCGACTACACGGGACTTTCCGTCGCGGACGCCAAGAAGAAGGTACAGGACGACGGCTTCACCTGCACGGTCAAGGGCGAGGGCAGCCAGGTCATATATCAGCTTCCGGCTCCTGCCTACACGGTATCGTCAGGCGGCAACATCGTTCTTTACACCGACGACGCAAGCAGGACGGAGACCGTAACGGTGCCGAGCTTCGCGGGCTACACGGCGCTCGAGGCAAACAACGTGGCAAGCGATTACGGGCTTAACATCTGCTTCAAGGGCGCGATAAGCTCCGGCGGCACCTGCACCGCGCAGAGCGTAAAGGAAGGCGAGGTGCTTGCGCCCGGCTCTGTCATCACACTTACCTTCACCGCCGCAAGCAGCGAGGGCTTCAACGACTAGCGCTTTGCGCCGATCGTGCAAATCATAAATCACGGAGGACTAAAAAATGATTGTATACGGAATCTGGACATTTTGCGCGGCGATAATCGCGTTTGTTGTTTCGGCTGTGCTGGGAAAGTTTTTGATCCCTTATCTGCGAAAGCTGCATTTCGGACAAACGATCCTTGAGGACGGCCCGAGCTGGCACAAGGAAAAGCAGGGTACACCCGTAATGGGCGGCATCATGTTTATCGTTGCCATCACCTTTGTAACGCTGATCAGCACCATCATTTATATGTTCGCGGGCGACGCGCTGTTCGGTCAAAAATTTTTCATTAATGTCGGCAAAGAGGCGATCTATATTTTCGCCGGTCTGGGCTTGGCGCTCGCCAACGGAATAATCGGCTTTGTCGATGACTTCACCAAGGTATCAAAAAAGCGCAACCTCGGTCTCACCGCGCCCCAAAAGCTGGTTTTCCAGTTCTTGGTAGCCGGCGCTTATCTGGCGGTGCTCGGTTTTTCGGGCTGCGGCACCTCCACACTCATACCCTTCGCGGGTGAGGTCGACCTCGGCTTCTTCTATTATATCCTTTCCGCGATCGTGATCGTGGGCATCGTCAACGCCGTCAACCTCACCGACGGTGTGGACGGTCTCGACGGCTCCGTCACCTTCTTTGTCGCGGTGTCCTTTATGCTGATCTCAAGCTCGCTCTACCGTCTGGGCATCACCGCGTTCAGCGCGGCTATCGCGGGCGCGTGCCTCGGCTTTTTGGTTTGGAACTTCCATCCCGCCAAGGTCTTTATGGGCGACACCGGTTCGCTCTTCCTCGGCGGAGCGGTCTGCGCGATGGCGTTCGCGGTGCGCATGCCTATCCTGCTGCTGCCGATGGGCATCGTCTATCTTTGCGAGATGTTCTCGGTCATCCTTCAGGTTGGCTACTTCAAGCTGACTCACGGCAAGCGCCTGTTCAAAATGAGCCCCATCCATCATCATTTTGAGATGTGCGGCTGGAGCGAGGTGAAGATCGTCATGGTGTTCAGCCTTGTGACGGCGATCTTCGGCGTCATCTCCTTCCTGCTCGTAAGCTTCGGCACGAAGATCTATTGGTGAGTTGAGAGCCGGCTGAAAAAAGCACAAACATACTGTAGGGTCAGGTCTTGAACTGACCGCAGTTTTGAGAGCCTGACCTTTGATCCGCTATCCACGGCACGGTCAAGACCGTGTCCCGCAAAAACGCGGAAACCCACAGCAAAAAAATGACTGCTGATTATTTATTATTCATTAAATAAAGGTGGTGCCGCATTGGCTCCTAATAAAAAAATGCTGCTGCGCGGCGACGTTAACCGTATCTACGACGAAAACTACCGTCATCGCGAGCAGGCTAAAAAAGAAAAGTTTTTCATTCGCCCCACGCGCAAGCGCAAGCTGAAAAACGCGAAGTGGTTTTCCGTCGGAATGGGCATCGACCTGCCGTTCTGCCTCATTATCCTTATACTTTTGGTAGTCGGCACCATAATGATGTTCTCGGCAAGCTACGCCTTCGCGTTTTACAACAAGGACGGCGACAGCTACTTTTTCCTTAAGCGCCAGCTTTTGTTTATCGTGCTGGGCATCGCGGCTATGGCGGTCATGTCGTTTTTCAACTACAACAAGCTGCACAAGATAGCGCCTGTGGTGTTGATCCTGGCGTATTTTTCGCTGTTTTTGGTGCTTATCCTGCCCTCGGGCGAGGGCGGCGTAAAGCGCTGGATACCGCTGGGAATGTTCAATATCCAATCCTCCGAGATCGCAAAATTCGCCATTATCCTGTTTTTCGCGCACTGGGCAAGCAAGTATTACAATAAAATGCAGCTTACCAAGTACAGCGTGCTGCCCGGTCTGCTGATATTCGGCAGCATAGCGGCGCTGCTGTTTTTTGAACCGCACTACTCCGGCATCGTCATCATCGGCGTGCTTACGGTCGTAATGCTCTACATCGGCGGAATGAAGACAAAATATCTCGCAATCGGCGGACTGATCCTCGTCGGCGTCGTGCTTTTGCTGGCTATCACCGGCAAGCTCTCCTACGCAATGGAGCGTATGGACGGCTGGGGTCAGGCGCTGACCGCGACGCGCGACACCGAGCTGTGGGATTCCACCTGGCAGACCAGAAACTCGCTGTTCGCCATCGGCTCCGGAGGCTTTTGGGGCTTGGGTCTGGGTCAGTCCCGGCAAAAGTTCCTCTATTTGCCCGAGCCGCAGAACGACTTCATCTTCGCGATAGTTGTCGAGGAGATGGGTCTGATCGGCGCGGCGATAATCCTGCTGATATTCGCGCTTTTGGTGTGGCGCGGAATCACGCTGTCGCTTCGCGCCAAGGATAAATTCGGCAAGCTGCTGGGCATCGGTCTGACCTCTCAGATCGGCATCCAGGTCGTTTTCAATATTCTGGTAATCACCGACTGGCTGCCCAACACGGGCATCAGCCTGCCGTTTTTCAGCTACGGCGGCTCCTCGCTCATCATGCTGCTTGCGCAGATGGGCATAGTGCTTTCCATTTCAAGAACGGCAAATATCGAAAAGCAATAAACCGCAGATTTCAGCTCTATACTTCAAAAGAGGTGTTTTTATGAAGGTTTTACTCGCAGGCGGCGGCACCGCCGGGCATATCAATCCCGCTTTGGCGATCGCCGGATATATCAGGAAAAAGCGCCCCGACGCGGAGTTTTTGTTCATCGGCAACAAGGGCGGAATGGAGCAGCGGCTGGTGCCGCAGGCAGGCTTTGAGATCAGATCGATCACGATAAGCGGCTTTCAACGCAGCATGTCGCTGAAGAGCATTGCGGCGAACGCGAGGACGGTAAGGCGCACCGTCACCTCTTCGATACAGGCGAAAAAAATCATCAGGGAATTCGCGCCCGACATCTGCATCGGCACCGGCGGCTATGTTTCTGGTCCCGTGGTGCGCGAGGCTGCGAGAATGGGTATTCCCTGCCTTATACACGAACAAAACGCCTATCCGGGCGTTACAAATAAAATGCTGGCGCGCCGCGTAAACAAGGTCATGCTTGCGGTCGAGGCGGCAAAAACCTATTTCAAGGGCGCCGACGTGGTCATCACGGGCAATCCCGTGCGCGGTGAGATACTCACAGCGGACAGAGCGGCGTCACGCAAGGAGCTGGGGCTCGACCAACGACCGCTGATCCTTTCGTTCGGCGGCAGCCTCGGCGCGCAGAAAATCAACGAGGCAGTGTTCGAGCTTGTCGCGCGCAGCGGCAGGGACGGCAGATATCAGCATATCCACGCCTACGGCAAATTCGGCGGCTGGTTCCCCGAAAAGCTCAAGGAGAGCGGCGTCGACCTCGAAAACTGCAAAAACCTCGATATCCGCTCCTACATCGACAATATGTCTGTCTGCATGGCGGCGGCCGATCTGGTCATCTGCCGCGCGGGTGCGATCACGCTCAGCGAGATACAGGCGATGGGCAAGCCGGCTATCCTTATCCCGTCGCCGAATGTCGCCGAAAATCATCAGTTCCACAACGCTATGGCGCTGGTGAACGCGGGCGCTGCCGAGATAATCGAGGAATCCGACCTCAGCGGCGAGGCGCTGATCGAAAAAACCGACGCGATGCTGAAAAACGCCGAAACTCTCGCGAAATTCAGCGAAAATTGTAAAAAAATGGCGATCACCAACGCCAACGAGCGGATCTACTCGGTTATCAAGCAGGTGCTTGATTAGTTGAGAGTTAATAAAAAACGGAAAATCAGTTGACCGTTGAAAGCTGTCGGTGTTGCAGGGTCATGTCTTGACCGCAAGTTGAGCGCCTGACCTTTGATCCGCTGCTCGCGGCACTGTCAAGACCGTGCCATACGAAAAACGCAAACCCACAACTCAAAACAAAGACCGGACACAATTCACCATTCACTATTCACTAAAAATTCCTCCTTTCATAGAATAAACTATGATTTTCAGGAGGGTGTTTGTGTGTCAAAGCTGTATATTACGGGGCAAAACAGACTCAGCGGTTCGGTTTGCGTTCAGGGCGCGAAAAACAGCGCTCTGCCGATTTTGGCGGCGACGGTGCTGACCAAGGGCGAAAGCGTGCTCTATCATTGCCCCGATCTGACCGATGTTGAAGCGTCGATGTGCATATTGCGCTGGCTTGGCTGCCGGGCGTCGCGCGATTCCGACACTGTTACGGTGCGCTGCGACGGCGTTTCCCGCAACGATATCCCCGACGAGCTGATGCGAAAAACAAGGGGATCGCTTGCGTTTTTGGGCGCGGTGCTCGCCGCGTCGGGCAAGGTGCGCATAACTCTGCCGGGCGGCTGTCAGATAGGTCAGCGTCCGATCGACCTGCATTTGAAATCGCTGCGCAGGCTTGGCGCGGTCATCAGAGAGCGCCACGGCTGGCTCGAATGTCGCGCGCCTCACGGACTCAAGGGCGCCGATATCGCGCTGCCGTTTCCGAGCGTAGGCGCGACCGAGGCGGTGATGCTTGCCGCCTGCACCGCAAGCGGCACAACCGTGCTGACCAACGCGGCGCGTGAGCCGGAGATAACCGACTTGGCTGATTTCCTCAACCGCTGCGGCGCGAAGATCGACGGCGCGGGTGAGAGCGAGCTTGTGATCGAGGGCGTCGGAGAGCTGCGCGGCTGCGACCACGCGATAATCCCCGACCGCATAGCGGCGGCGACACTGATAACCTGCGCTGCCGTCACCGGCTCCGACATCACGCTGAAGGGCGTGATACACAGTCATCTGGCGGGGATTTTGCCGCCGTTTGAGGACGCGGGCTGCCGCTTCACCGCGCATAAAAACGAGCTGCGGGTGAGTGCTCCTCAGCGGCTGCGTTCCATGAAGATAGTACGTACCATGCCGTATCCCGGCTTTCCGACCGACGCGCAGGCTCCGCTGCTTGCCGCCGCCGCAACTGCCGACGGAACCACGGTGATGATAGAAAACATATTTGAAAACCGCTACCGCCATGTCTCCGAGCTGACGCGGATGGGCGCGGATATAAAAACCGAAGGAAAATTCGCGCTGGTCGAGGGCGTGCCTCGGCTTTACGGCGCCTCTGTTGAGGCTGCCGATTTGCGCGGTGCCGCGGCGTTGGCTGCCGCAGGCTTATGCGCCGAGGGCAAGACCGAGCTGTGCGGAGTGCAGTACCTCGACAGGGGCTATGAGCGCTTTGAGCAGGTGCTGACCGAGCTTGGCGCGGATATTGTCAGAGTTTAGTGAGTTGAGAGCGGAGAGTTGAAAGTTGAAAGCCGTGAGTTTCGCTCCGATATGTTTTTACCGCAATTAACTTTCAATTTTACATTTTCAATTTTGAAGTAAAAAAAGGGAGGATGTCTGTTGGATTCCAAGGACAAAAAACAGCTTGCAAAGCAGCGCAGGGAAGCGGCAAAGCAGGCACAGAAGTTCCATAAAGAGCAAAAACAGAAGAACAAGACCTCCGACAAGCAGAAAAAGAAGAGTTCTGTCAGCAAGATCAAGGAGGCAGTCAACTCCGGCAAGGCGTCTAATTACGAGGATATCAGCCGCGAGGAAAAATTCCGCCGCGAAAGCGAGGAAAAGCTGCGCAATCTGCAGCCCCGGGATTTTGAGGACGGTTATTATATCGACGAATACCGCGAAAAAAAGCGCACCGAAAAGCGCGCAAAGGAGATCCGCAAGCAGGAAAACGAGGTCATCGTCCGCAACAAAAAGCCGCTGACCTCCAAGCAGATTCGGCTTAAACGGATATTGATCTCCGCGGGCATTTTTGTGGTCGTCATCGTCATCGGCGTCGTGCTGAGCCTGACCGTGCTTTTCAAGACCGAGAAGATCGAGATACGCGGCGATA
>ONHJ01000010.1 GCA_900317595.1 uncultured Eubacteriales bacterium
TTTCTGTCTCAATGAATGTGTTCGAGATAAAATCATTTTTGAAGTATTGAGCACGCCGCACCGCGACATTATCGAGATGGAAGAAAGATTGGATTGTTTGCTTGCCCTTGAGGTGAACGAGCCATTCAATACAAATGACTATGACTACCTCACACTGTTAAAATACATCCTGAAAAAGAATAGCTGATGAACAGCAGAAAACAAAACCCCTGACAGCCTTAATCAGAAGACTGTCAGGGGTTTTTGTTACGCTCTTAAATTATTGCGTTATTACTTCGCCGATGGGGTAGTTGATCTCATATTCCGCGAGGGATTGCTGCAGGGTAGTCGCATCGTCGATAGCGACATCGCCGTCACGGTTTACGTCCGCGGCGTAAAGGTATATACCATCCAAAAACTCATACTCAGCGAGGTGCCGCTGGATAGCGGTGACGTCGTTGATGTTGACTACATCGTCGCCGTCAACGTCGCCGAGCTTGACGGCGTCGAGGAGGACGTAGGTGATACCCCTCTGCTTAGCATAGGTGTAGGCGTAAGAACCGTACCAAACGCCGAGAGTAAGGTTAGAATCATTTTGAAAAGCGGAATTTGCGATTACCGACACCGTAGCAGGTATTTCCAAATACTCAAGGCTCGTACAGTCTGCAAAAGCATAGTAATCTTCGCTGTGGCTTGCCGCGGCATTTGTCAACGGGACCGTCCCGTAATCTGAAGTGCGCGAGAAGACTGATGTTATACAAATCCAGCTTTAGTTCTCTGCTCACGACTCGCCCTCCCGTTCTGTTTTTACTGCACAGCATTGCAGCATAAACTACTATACACAATGATTATAGCGCGTTTAAATAGCAAATACTATAATTTTTAATATAAACTTCTGCGAAATTGAAGAAAAATAACATAAATTTTGTACCAATAGTTCGGCAAAAGAATAAAGGCGAATAATACGGGAACGTATTATTCGCCTAAGCTCTGTTTGTTTTTTCCTTCAAGCTCCGCCTTGTGAACGCGGTCGTAAAAGCTCCCTCCCGACAAAAGGATATGGTATTTTACTCTGTCGGTTTCGTATAACTCTCTGCGCCACCGAGCGCCGTATTTGCCGTATGTGATCTCAAGGACTTCGTCGATCAGTTTTTGCAGTTTTTCCATGGGACACCTCATTAAAAGTATTTACCCGGCGGGAAAAACTCCTTTCCTCTTGATTTTTGATGTAACAGTCTGCCGCTCCCCGCCGGGTATGGTTCTATTATACCCACAGCAGGTGCCATTGCCGCGCCCATATTGTTCGCGTCGGTGACATCGAGGTCGGTGATCCTGCCGATCGCTGCCGATCTTATCCTTATGCCGCTGCCGGCGGCTGTCAGCGCGCAGGCGCCCGCTCCCGTCACCGTCCACTGGGCTGTGGGCGTGCGCACTGCGCCGTATTCCAGCGGAAAGCGGTATTGCCGCTCCGCTGAGCAGAAATGCGACGAGGTGACGCACAGCGCGTTTGCCGCTGCGCCGCTCTCAACAAACACAGCGCCGACGGCGAGAGCCTGCGCCATTGTGGAGCACGCGCCGTACTGCCCGAGATACGGGATCCCGAAATCCCTGAGCCCGAACCCCGAGGCGACGCACTGATTCAGCAGATCGCCGGCGAACACGCAGTCAAAATCATCGGGACGCTTGCCGCACTTTTCCATCGCCAGCCGCGCCGCCTCGCGCTGCAGGCTGCTTTCAGCCGCTTCATAGGTATCCTCGCCGCAGCGGCTGTCGTCGATCACCAAATCAAAGCGGTCCTTAAGCGGCCCTTCGCCCTCTTTTTTGCCGACCACCGCGGCGCTTGCGGCGATAACCGGCGCGTTTTCAAACACGATTGTTCCTTTTCCCACTCTTTTTACCATAAAAAAACCTCCGCCAATAGTTTTAGCGGAGATTCTTTTATTATTCGCTTTGATACTCTTTTTGCGCGCGCCCGAACGCCGCGATCATCAGGATATACATGCAGGTTTTCGGCAGCATTAGCATACCGACGAGCGGCGCCGCCTGCGAAAACAAAACGACCGGAAGATAGAACAGAAAGCTTAGCGTCACCGCAGCCCATATCCACCGAAAGCCTTTGTCGTCCCTTGCGGAGCGCAGCCACAGCACCACCGTCAGCACGCCGAGCGCGGCAAACGGGATATTGCGCAAAATTCCCCAGAGCAGCGGCGGGTCGGCGCTCAGCCACTCGTTTTGCGGAAAACAGCACAGCGCCAGGCGGCAGACGACAAGCGCCCATACCGCCGCAAGCACCGGCTTTTCGCCGCTGATTTTGTACCTTTCGCGGCGCGCGTATTCCATCAGCAGATAGAACACCGTCATCGTGACCGAGGTTATCAGCTTGCCGGCACCGAGCGCGGCAGTGAAGTCGCCGTCGACCCAGTAGCGCAGGATCCTCGGCACAAGGTGGAAAGCGTCGCCGCAGCCGAGCAGCAGGGTCATCACGCCGTAAAGGGTGATCTCTTTTCTGCCACGCGCGTTTTTTATCAGCAGAACGCCGCTGACGACGGCAAATATCAAATAGCAAACGTCAAAAATACTTTCGGGCAAAGCCGGCATCAATTTCATCGCCGCGCCTCCTTTACCGTTCAAACAGCCTGAGCAGCGCCATCTTGGCTTTTGCCGCCCTGCCTGAATACGGGTGCTCTCGCAGCGGAAGGTTGAAACGGGTGCTGCCCTTGAGCACGGTGGTGGGGTGCGTGAACTCGCGGAAGCCCCATTCGCCGTGATAGGCGCCCATACCCGAATGACCCGTGCCGTTGAAAGGCACGCCCTTGACCATCATGTGTACGCAGACCTCGTTGATGCAGCCGCCGCCGAATTGCTGGGTGGACATGACCGCGTTCGCCCAGCGCATATCGGAGGTGAACACATACATCGCCAGCGGGTGTTCGCGCTCGGCGATGAGCTTCATCAAATCGTCGATCTCGGCGTCCTTGAACGGCACCACCGGCAGGATCGGGCAAAACAGCTCGTGCTGGACGATATCTTCGTCCGCGTCTATCGGGTAGAGCACCGTGGGCGAAAAGCGTCGCGTTTCGCTGTCGCCGGTGCCGCCGAAAACGACCTTTGCACGGTATTCGTCGGTCAGCCGCACGCATTTTTCATACACCGCGTCGGTGATGAGCTTGGGATAGTCGGGATTTTTTTCAGCCTGCTCGCCGATTTGGCGTATGAATTCGCGCTTTAGCTCCCGCAGAAAGTCCTTTGCGACCTCTTGCGCGACAGCGATCTGGTTGATGTTGATGCAGATCTGCCCGGCGTTGCAGATCTTGAAGAAAGCGATCTTGCGCGCGGCATCTCTCAGATCGGCGTCACGGCGAACGATGCACCAGTTGCCGGTCTCGCCGCCGAGCTCCAGCGCCACCGAGGTGAGGTTTTTTGACGCCGCCTCGAGAACGTGCTTCGCCACCTTGGGCGAACCGGTGTAAAAAATCTTGTCAAAGCGCTCGGCAAGGCACATATCCGCAACATCATGGCCGCCGTCGATGACGACAGCGTATTTTTCGGGGAAGGTGTCGGCGATCAGCCTTTGCAGCGCGCGCGTGCTTGCCGCAGACTTGGAGCTCGCCTTGATTACCGCCGTGTTGCCGCCCGCTATGCTCGCCGCCAGCACTCCGAGGGTGAGCAGCACCGGGAAATTGAAGGGGCTGATGATGAGCGAAACGCCGTAGGGCATTTTGTAGACGGTGGTGCCGACGCTCGGAAAGCACATCAGACCGCTGAAATGCCGCTCGGGCTTAGCCCATTTTTTGATGCCGCGCAAAATCTCGTTGATCTCGACGATAACGGGGCCGATATCGACCAGATACGCCTCGACCGGGCTTTTGCCGAGATCCTCATACAGCGCCTTTTGCAGCTCTTCCGTGTGGTCGATCACCGCCTGCTTAAGCTTTTTGAGCTGAGCGACGCGCCATTCGACGCCGAGCGTCTTTCCTGTGCGGAAAAACGCGCGCTGCTGCCGCACTATCGCGCCGATCTTTTCCTGTGTGAAGCCCATGGTCAATCCCCCTTTGCGATCTGCTCCAGCAGCCTGTGGATCTCCTCGTCGGTAAAGGTCTTTGACGGGGAGTAGTTGATGGAGTCGAAGTTTATCAATCTTGTCAGCTTTTTATAGTCCTGCTCACGCAGCGCAGCGCAGCCCTTTGGCAGTCCGCAGTGGCGAAGAAGCTGCCTGAGCGCCGTGATAAGCCTGTCGATCGCCGCCGGATGGCTGTCGTGTTCGTCCGCGAAGCCGCAGAAGACCGACAGCGCCGCAAGCTTTTCGGCGCAAACGCCGCGCTGCGCCCTGACGACAGGCACAAGGCAGTAGGCGATCGCCTCGCCGTGCGGTATGTGATAAAGCCCGCCGATCGAGTGGGCAAAGGCGTGAACATAGCCCGCAAGCTGCCTGTTGATGGCGTTTCCGCCGTAGAACGCCGCGAGACTCATTTTTTGCCGCGCCTCGATGTTTCGCGGCTCTTTGAGCAGTACGGCGAGATTCTCAAAGACAAGGCGCACACATTCGCGGCTTTTTTCGATATCCTCGGCGCTTGAATCGACGTCCGCCAGCAGACCCTCTAGCCCGTGACTGAGAGCGTCGATGCCGCACCACACGGTGACGCTCTGCGGCGCGCCGACGGTCAGCTCGCTGTCGAGGATCACGTTAGGCACGTCGAGCCCCACAACTACCGTTGAGGTCTTAACGCCGCGCGCGTTTTTGACCACAGCTCCGACGGTGTGCTCGGCGCCGGTTCCCGCCGTGCTCGGGATAGTGATAAGCGGCAGGGTCTTTTTGGTGACGAGCGCGAATTTTTTTAGATAATGGGTGACGTGCCACTGCGGATGCCGCGCCGACGCCGCGATGATCTTGCTGCTGTCAAGCACCGAGCCGCCGCCGAGAGCGACGATGCAGTCCGCTTCGCAGGCGAGCGCCTGCCGCTTGCCCTTTTCGATGACGTCGACCGTCGGCTCGGAGCAGATATCGGCAAAAACCGAGCAGGCTATGCCCTGAGCGCGCAGCGATCCCTGCACCTTTTTGTAGAAGCCGAGCTCGAACAGAGTCGCGTCGGTCACGAGCAGGACGGACTGAAAGCCCGCTTTTTTGCAGATCTCGCCGACCTGACCGCGCGAACCGAAGCCCTGGATGACCTCAGGCTCGGGAATGGTCACCGCCTTGATAACATCTCCGGGCAGCTTTCGTATGCCCTTCCTGAAAAGATAAAACGCCATAACGACCCTCCGTTTCTTTGTTGATATTTTTATTATAGCCGATAAAATCCGGTTTTTCAAGCAGTTTCGGGCGAGATCGGAAGCTGAGTTGAAATTTGAAAGTTGAAAGTGAAGGGCGCAGGGAAAAAGCGTTGCACGTCGCACTGTCATTCCGACCAGGCGGAGCACGTGGAGGAATCCCCTGCGGCAATGCACCAAACGCCGCTCCAAAGTGAAGTCCCCCTTTCTCAAGGGGGAAAGCGCGTCAGCGCAGGGGGTTCCTGCGCCGGGCTGTCCTATTCAACCGCGCCTTGTCAGAAAACTCGGCGCAGGAACCCCCGACGCCCTTTAGGGCGTCGACCCCCTTGGGAAAGGGGGTCTTAAGGCTGCGGGCGCGTTGCAGAAGGGGATTCCTCGACTAAACGCTTCGCGTTTTGCCTTCGGCACCGCTCGGAATGACAGCGAGAGGAAACGCTCTTTTCCAAGCACGCGGCATTACAAATCGGAGCAAAGCGACCCTTAACTGACTTCTGACAACTGACTTCTGACAACTAACAACCGGCAACCGACTGCTGACAACTGATAAAAAACGCCCTGCCGAACGGCAGGACGCTTAAAAAATCACAGTATCGAATTGATAAGGCCGCCCTTTGAGATGATGTTCTGGATGAACTCGGGGAACGGCTCTGCCTGATAGGTTTTTCCGGTGGTTTCGTCGGTGATTACGCCCGTGTCAAAATTGACGCTGACGACGTCGCCGTCGCTGATCTCACGCGCAGCCTCGTCACATTCCAAAATCGGCAGACCGATATTGATCGAGTTGCGGTAGAAGATGCGCGCGAAGGTGGACGCGATGACGCAGGATATGCCGCTCGCCTTTATCGCGATGGGCGCGTGCTCACGCGAGGAGCCGCAGCCGAAATTCTTCTCCGCGACCATGATGTCGCCTTCACGCACCTTGCTGACGAACTGCGCGTCGATGTCCTCCATGCAGTGCGCCGCCAGCTCCTTGTGAGAGGCGGTGTTGAGGTAGCGCGCCGGGATTATTACGTCGGTGTCGACGTTGTCGCCGAATTTATGTACTCTGCCTTTTGCGTTCATTGTCAAATCCTCCTTAAACCTTCGCGGGGTCGGTGATATAGCCCTTTACGGCGCTTGCCGCCGCAACAGCCGGGCTTGCGAGATAGACCTCGCTGTCAACATGACCCATTCTGCCGACAAAGTTGCGGTTGGTGGTGGAGACCGCTTTTTCGCCCGCCGCCAAAATACCCATGTGACCGCCGAGACAGGGTCCGCAGGTGGGAGTGGAAACGACAGCGCCAGCCTCGATAAAGATGTCAAAAAGACCCTCGCGCATAGCCTGCAGCCAGATGCTCTGAGTGCCGGGAATGATGATGCAGCGCACGCCCTTGGCGACCTTTTTGCCCTTGAAGATCTGCGCAGCCGCGCGCAGGTCGGAGATCCTGCCGTTGGTGCAGCTTCCGATCACGCACTGGTCGATCTTGACCTCGGTCTCGCCGATCTCGTCGACGGTGCGGGTGTTTTCGGGAAGGTGAGGGAACGCGACCGTCGGACGCAGCTCGCTGAGATCGACGGTGTATTCCTCGTCATACACAGCGTCCTCGTCGGCGGTGTATTCGACAGGAGTGCCCTGATATCTGCCGTCGCAGTAGGCGCGCGTGATATCGTCGACGGGGAAAATGCCGTTTTTGGCGCCTGCCTCGATAGCCATGTTGGCGATGCAGAGTCTGTCGTCGATGTTGAGATATTTAAGGCCCTCGCCGGTGAACTCCATCGACTTATAGAGCGCGCCGTCAACGCCGATCATGCCGATGATGTGCAGGATGACGTCCTTGCCGCTGACATAGCCCTGAGGCTTGCCGACGATGTTGAATTTGATTGCGGAGGGTACCTTGAACCAAGCCTTGCCGCTTATCATGCCCGCCGCCATATCGGTGGAGCCTACGCCCGTCGAGAACGCGCCGAGCGCTCCGTAGGTGCAGGTGTGGGAATCGGCGCCGATGCACAGGCAGCCGGGGCCAACCAAGCCTTTTTCGGGCAGCAGGGCGTGCTCGATGCCCATCATGCCGACGTCCATAAAGTTTTTGATGTCATATTTATCGGCGAAGCTTCTGGTCTGCTTCACCAAGGTCGCAGCCTTGATGTCCTTGTTTGGGGTAAAATGATCCATGATCATGGCGATTTTTGTGTTGTCAAACACCGCCGTCGCGCCGTTTTCCTCAAAGACGTTGATCGCAACGGGAGAGGTAACGTCGTTGCCGAGCACCATGTCGAGCTTGGCGTTGATCAGTTGACCCGCCTTTACCTCGTCAAGACCCGCGTGCGCCGCGAGAATTTTTTGGGACATTGTCATACCCATCATCATCACTCCTATTTATTGGTTATCATTCAGATAATGAACACTTTTGATGTATGCCCCTATATTTTACTGTATTTTCCCTCCGTAGTCAAGTGGAAATGCGCAAACGCAGAGAAAACGCAATATTTAAATTTTTTAGTTGTCGGTTGTCGGTTGCTAGTTGTTAGTTGTCAGTTGTTAGTTGTCAGTTGTCGGGTCGCTTCGCTCCGGATTTGTAATGCCGCGTGCTTATGCGAAAACAAAGCGCATTGCCGATAACTTGCAATTTGTAATTTGTAATTTGCAATTTTCAATTCCACTCTCCACTCTCAACTCTCAACTAAAAAGCTGTCATTCCGAGCGGTGCCGAAGGCAAAACCGCGAAGCGGTTTAGTCGAGGAAGCCCATTCGGCGATGAGCCAAGCGTTGCTTTCAAGCCAAGGCTCCCCTGCGTAAGGGGAGCCTTGGTGTTGACAAAAGCGTTCTGCGCTTAAATTAACGCCATTGCGTCGTGGCTGCGAATTGCTTAAGATAATGACAATCGGGGGGCAGACGCGCGCTATCCTTTTGCCGATACCCTCCGGGGCGTTCATTTCGGCGAGGTATTGCCGGATGAGGGTCACGTCGCTGATCTCGACCGTGCCGTTGCCGTCGACGTCGGCGTCTCCGAGTATCTCGCCCGCGTCGAACTCGTCAGCGGGCGTCAGGATCGCCTTGATAGGGTAGTTGTCGACGGCGAAGCTTTCAAGCCCGGTGTTGATCGCGGTCATGGAGCCGCCCTGAGCGGCAAGCGAGTCGACGCAATGCCGCTGTGCGGTCGCGGTGAGCTCGTCACGCAGCGCCGTCATGTCCTGCCACACGCCGCCGGAACTCCGAGACCGTTAGCGTAAAGATAGGAGGTCTCAGCCGTCGCCGCGAGAGCAAATGCCCAGCAGGTGCCGAAGGGCGCTTGCTGCTTGACGGGAGTGACGTAATTCTTTCCGTTGAAATCTCTGAGATCGAGCTTCGCGGGCAGCGTTGAGGCGGCGGTTTCCTGTGCAAAAACGGGAATACAGCCTGCCTGACCCGCTGACAGCAGAACAGCCGCAGATATGATAGCTAAAACTCTTTTTTTCATGGCTTTGCCCTCCTGATCGGTTAATTATACTTTAATAATAACACACGCATCTGAAGATTGTCTAAAGAAAAAGAGGTTTTTTATAAAACTGTCATCTTGAGCGGCCGCCGAAAGGCGGATTTGCGAAGCAAAAACACTTCGTGTTTGCCCTTTCGGGCAGCGCTCAGAATGACATTCAATTTTTTCTATATTTTTTAACAATGGGTTTTATGCAATATCCTCTGGACAACGGAGGGCTTTTGTGCTAAATTAAGGATAAGATCATCGGGCATACGACCCGTCAGGAGGTCAAATCATGGCACACATTTTATCTGAGATCAGCGCTGCGCAGGCGCTTGAAAAGCTGAAAAGCGGCAACGCGCGGTTTTTGAACAGCGCGACGTCCGACGGCGACGTTTCGCCCGGAATCAGGCGCGAAACCTGCGAAAACGGCCAGCAGCCCTACGCCGTCGTCATCACCTGCTCCGATTCGCGGGTGATACCCGAGAGCGTTTTCGGCGCGGGCATCGGCGAGTTGTTCGTTATCCGCGTGGCGGGCAACGTGATGGACGACCATCAGCTCGGCTCGGTCGAATACGCCGCGTCACACCTCGGCGTAAAGCTTATTGTCGTGATGGGTCACACCCACTGCGGAGCGGTCAGCGCCGCCATCCACCACGACCCCGAGGGCTACATCAAATTCATCACCGACGAGATCAGGCTTGCCGTCGGCAGCGAGACCGACGAAACCAAGGCGTGCTGTCTGAACATCAAGCGCAGCATAGAGGTGATCGAAAGCAGCCTTGAGATACTCCGCGAGGAAAAACACGGGCTCAAGGTGGCAGGCGCGCTGTATCACATCGAAAGCGGCAGGGTTGAGTTTTTTAATTGAAGTTGAAAGTTGAAAGTTGCAAATTACAAGTTATTTACACTCCCGCTCTCCGCTCTCAACTAAAATAGAACGGGCCGGCTCCCAAACAGAGCCGACCCTTGTTTTTTTGAAATCTTAAAGCCTTACGCCTCGATGAATCTCACCTTGATAACGCCCTCAACAGCCGCGAGCTTATCCGCGTCCTCCTGAGTTGCGCCGTCGATGATGGTGTAGGCGTATTCGCCGCGTGTTTTGGTGTTGAAGCCTGTCATTCCCGCAACGGCGACCGATTTTACGTCCGCGTCAGCCTTGCTGATAACGGTAACGCGGCTGCCGTTTCTCTCAACGGAAAGCGCGGGCAGGTTGACCGAGTTGACGATGTTGCCGTTCTCGATGAAGTCCTTGATCTGGTTGCACGCCATAACAGCGCAGTTGTCCTCGGATTCGGGCGTGGACGCGCCGAGGTGCGGGATAACGATCACGTTCTCCTCGCCGAGGATCTTGTCGTTGCCGAAGTCGGTGACATACTTCGCAACCTTGCCGCTCTTGAGCGCGTCAAGCAGCGCGTCGCAGTTCACGAGACCGTCGCGGCTGTAGTTGAGGATGCGAACGCCGTCGCGCATTTTGGCGATCATGTCAGCGTCCACAAGATCCTTGGTATCGGGAAGGAGCGGAACGTGGATGGAGAGATAGTCGCAGTTGACCATGACCTCCTCGTTGCTGTTCATCACCTTGACGGCGGGATCGAGCTTTGCTCTGTTGGCGTCGGAGAGGAAGGGGTCAAAGCCGATCACATCCATGCCGACGGCTACGGCGACATTGGCTACCAGAATACCGATTGCGCCCAAGCCGACAACGCCGAGGGTCTTGCCGGTGATCTCGGGTCCTACGAACTGACCCTTGCCCTTTTCGACCTTCTTGCCCATTTCGTCGCCGGTACCCTTGAGGGTCTTTGCCCACTCAATGCCCTCGACGACCTTGCGGGAAGCAAGCAGCAGACCGGTGAGAACCAGCTCCTTTACCGCGTTGGCGTTTGCGCCGGGAGTGTTGAACACGCAGATGCCCTGAGCGGCGCACTTGTCCTTGGGGATGTTGTTGGTGCCTGCGCCCGCTCTCGCGATGGCAAGCAGGTTGTCGGCAAATTCCATTTCGTGCATTGAAGCGGAGCGAACCAGAACAGCGTCGGGATTCTCGACCGCGTCGCCGCAGACATAGTTGTCGCCCAGACGGTCGGTGCCGACGGCGGCGATCTTATTTAAAGTGAGTACGTTATACATATCTGTCATTCCTTTTTATAATAGTGAAAAAACATTGTAGGGTGCGGTCTTGATCGTGCCGCGGGCTAAAAGCAATGCTTTGACGCTCAACCTGCGGTCAGGTCAAGACCTGACCCTACAGAACATTTGATTATTTCAGCTTTTTACTTGTTTTCTTCCTCAAACTTCTTCATGAAGTCGACCAGCGCGACAACGCCCTCATAAGGCATGGCGTTGTAGATGGAAGCGCGCATGCCGCCTACGGTGCGGTGACCCTTGAGGTTCACCAGACCTGCAGCGGTGCTCTCCTTGACGAACTTCGCGTCGAGGTCGGCGTCGCCGGTGACGAATGGCACGTTCATCAGAGAACGGTCCTCGGGAACAACGGTACCCTTGAACAGCTCGGAGCTGTCGAGGAAATCATAGAGCAGCTTTGCCTTCTTCTCGTTGCGCTCCTGCATTTTCTCAAGGCCGCCGATGTCGTTCTTGATCCAGTCGAGAACGAGCTTGGCGATATAGATGGAGTAGCAGGGCGGTGTGTTGTAAAGAGAATCCGCGTCGGCGTGGATCTTGTAGTTGAGCATGGTGGGTGTGATGTCCATTGCGTTGCCGAGAAGATCCTCGCGCACGATCGCGATGGTCACGCCCGCGCCGGACATGTTCTTCTGAGCGCCCGCGAACAGCGCGCCGAACTTGGTGATGTCGAGCGGTGTGGAGCAGATGCAGGAGGAGATGTCGGCGATCAGCGGGATATCGCCGGTATCGGGCAGCTCGTGATAAACGGTGCCGTAGATGGTGTTGTTCATGCAGATGTAGACATAGTCGGCATCCTCACGGAACATTGAGCGGTCGGTCTTGGGGATATAGGTGAAGGTCTTGTCGGCGGAAGAAGCGACCGCGACAGCGTCGCCGTAGCGCTGCGCCTCCTGAAGCGCCTTCTTAGCCCACTGACCGGTAACGATATAGTCGGCTTTTTTGTTTTTGTTCATAAAGTTGAGCGCGACCATGGCGAACTGGGTGGAACCGCCGCCCTGAAGGAACATCACCTTGTAGTTGTCGGGAATGTTCATTACTTCTCTGAGAAGCGCCTCGGCGTCCTTGATGATCTTGTCGAACGCCTTGCTGCGGTGAGACATTTCAAGAACGCTCTGACCGGTACCCTCATAGTCGAGCATCTCTGCCGCCGCTTTTTTCAGTACTTCCTCAGGCAGCATTGAGGGGCCTGCGGAAAAATTGTAAACTCTTGCCATTTTTGATTACTCCCTTTCTTGATTCGGGTGTTGATTACTCAAAACTACCCCATTTTTAATCTACCATAACATTAGCCATTATACGCCAATTATCGGACGATGTCAAGTTATCGCCCGATAATCAGTTAAATATTTAACAATAAAAATCTCAATCAATCCTTGATTTCACCAATCACAGACAAGATATCCTCTTTCATGCGGATTGCCTCGTTCCTTGCGGCGACGGCAAAGTCGTCCTCGGTGAGACCCTGCTTTTTCCACGCGCACATGATGCCGCGGCTGGAATTGATGACCGCGCCCAGACCGTTTTTGTCAAATGCGTTTTTCGCGTCGTTCGCGCCGCCGCCCTGAGCGCCGTAGCCCGGCACAAGGAAGAAGGTGTGAGGCGCTTTTTCGCGCATCTCGGCAAGCTGCCCGGGATAGGTCGCGCCGACCACGGCGCCGACGCCCGAATAGCCGAATTTACCCGGCAGCTCCGCGCCCCAGCTCTCGCACATTCTGCCCATCTGCTCGTAAACCGAAACGCCGTCGGTGAGCTGCAGATCCTGAAGCTCGCCCGAGCTCGGGTTGGAGGTCTTGACGAGGACGAAAATGCCCTTGTCTTTCGCCTTGCAGACGTTCAAAAGCGGCTTTATGCCGTCGGAGCCGAGGTAGCCGTTGACGGTCAGCGCGTCCGCGCCGAAGGCGTCGACAGCCTCACCTGCGACGTCGGTGGTGCCGAGGTGCGCGGTGGCGTAAGCCTCCATGGTGGTGCCGATATCGTTGCGCTTGCCGTCGGTGATGACGAACATTCCCTTATCCTTTGCGTAGGCGATGGTCTGCGCCAGCGCGCGAACGCCCTGCCAGCCGTACATTTCATAGTACGCCGCCTGCGGCTTTATCGCGGGAACGATGTCATGGATTTGGTCGATTATCGCCGTGTTGAAGCGCAGCAGCGCCTCGGCTGCGCCCTCAAGTGTCTTGCCGTACTCCGCGAAGCAGGCGTTTTTTATTGAAGCGGGAACGTAGTCGAGCTTGGGGTCAAGCCCGGCAACGGTGGGGTTTTGCTTGGAAATGATGTTTTCTATCAATCTGTCGAATGCCATTTGAAAAACCTCCGTTTTCAGTTGTCGGTTGTCGGCAGTAAGCAGTCAGTTGGTGAGTTTTTGTGCAGGGGCGCACCCGCGTGTGCGGAAAGCGCGCTTGGTGCGCTGACGAATGGGATCTTTCGTCTGTTTGCTGTCGCAAATTTTGCTTCGCAAACCGCTCAAGATGACAGAATATGACGCAGCGCTCGTTCAGCACCGCAGCATTACAAACCGGGGGCTCACAACTTAACTGACTGCTGACTGCTGATTTCTAAATTACGAATTGATTATATCATAAAGATCGTTCGCGAATTTGTAGTAGTCCTTTCTGCCGTCCTGAATGAACTGGATAGCCGGGCGCGGATGGGTGTTGTACTGACCCGTGAGCATATACGGGATATCGTAGCCCCACTTGACGCCCTCCTCCTGAAGCTTGGTCATGTGGTTCTGCATCATGCGGATGATGGGGTTGACCTTGTACTTCGGGTTTTTCAGAAAGCCGAGCAGCAGCTCGAGCGCGCAGTTTCCGGCGCCTCTGCCCATGCCGTCGACGGTCGCGTCAAGATAGCTTGCGCCGTACGCCATTGCTTCGATGGTGTTCGCGAAGGCAAGCTGCTGGTTGTTATGGGCGTGGATGCCTGTGAGCTTGCCGTATTTGTCGGCGAACTCGCCGTACATCTCGGCGTAGCGCCGAGCCTCCTCGGGATAAAGCGAACCGTAGCTGTCCACGATGTAGAAGCATGAGACCGGGGTCTGACCCAAGATCTCCAGTGCGGTCTTTATGTCCTCGGTGCGCGCCTTCGAGATCGCCATGATGTTGATGGTGGTCTCATAGCCCTGCTTGGCGCAGTATTCTATCATTTCGACCGCTGCGGGAATGGTGTTGATGTAGGTGGCTATGCGCACCAGATCGATGGGGCTCTCGTTTTTCGGGCGGATGTCCTCCTCGAAATCCGTTCTGCCCACGTCCGCCATGACAGCTATCTTCATTTTTGTGTTGTTTTCGCCGACGATGGCGCGGATGTCCTCATCGTTGCAGAACTTCCACTTGCCAAAGTCGTCCTCGTCAAAGATCTCCTTGCTCGCCTTGTAGCCGAACTCCATATAGTCGACGCCCGCCTTGAGGTTAGCCTTGTAAAGATCGCGGACAAATTCGTCCGAAAAACGGAAATCGTTGCAAAGTCCGCCGTCGCGAATGGTGGCGTCCACCACGCGAATGTCCTGTCTGACGGACAGCAGATTACCTTTTTGTGCCATAATTACTCACTCCATATTTCTATCGCGCCATTGCAAATGCCGAATTATCGCACAGCGGCGCTTGGTCACGTTCAATTACGCATTACGCAATGTAAACGATTTTGCCGTCAAGCAAAGTCATTTTCACCCTGCCTGTCAGGGTCAGACCCTTGAACGGCGTGTTTTTGCTTTTGCCGTGCAGCCCTTCGGGGTCGACCGTCCATTGCTCGTTCAGGTCGACCAGCGCGATATCGGCAGGCGCTCCCGCCGCGAGGGTGCCGGCGTTTATCCCGAGTATTTTCGCGGGATTGACCGACATTTTTTCAACAAGCTCCGAAAGGGTCAAAAGCCCCGGCTTTACGAGATAGGTCAAGCCCGCCGCAAGCGAGGTCTCCATGCCGACAGAGCCGTTGGGCGCGCTGACAAAATCCGCCTTTTCCCCGGGGGTATGAGGCGCGTGGTCGGTGGCTATGCAGTCGAGAGTGCCGTCGCGCAGCCCTTCGATTATCGCCTTGACGTCATCGGCGGTGCGAAGCGGAGGATTCATTCTGTAGTCCGCGTCGCGCTTCAGCAGCTCACGCTCTGTCAGCGAGAAATAGTGCGGCGCGGTTTCGGCCGTCACCTTAACGCCGCGCCGCTTTGCGTCGCGCACCAAAGCGACGCTGGTCCCGGTGCTGACGTGGCAGATGTGTATCGGCACGTTTTCGGCAGCCGCAAGCGCTATCTCACGCGCGGTGCCGCAGTCCTCGGCGGCAGCGGGGAGCCCCTTGACGCCCAGCGCTTCGCTGACCTCGCCCTTGTTTATCTTGCCGCCGTCGGCGAGGAAAAGATCCTCGCAGTGCGCGACCACCGTCATTCCGAGCTTGGGCGCAAGCTTCATCGCGTCGCTGAGGAATTTGGTGTTTTCCACGGGTCTGCCGTCGTCGCTCAGCCCGACCGCGCCCGCCTCGCGCAGCTCGGTCAGGTCGGTGGGCGCCTCGCTTTTCAGCCCTTTGGTGATGCTCGCGGCGACATAGACCTTGGCGTCGGCGTTTTTCGCCTTATCTATTATATATCTCACCGTTTCGGCGTTGTCGACGGTGGGAACGGTGTTGGGCATGCACAGCAGGCTTGTCACGCCGCCCGCGGCAGCCGCTCGGCAGCCCGTGAGGATATCCTCCTTTTGGGTCTGCCCGGGGTCGCGCAGATGGACGTGCATATCGACCAAGCCCGGGACGGCCGTCAGCCCCGACGCGTCGATGACCTCGCCGTCAGTGACGAGGTCTTTGCCGATCGCGGCAATTTTTCCGTCGCGCACAAGGATATCGCCGTTTTCCCGATCCAATCCGTCGGCAGGCGACACGATGCGCGCGTTTTTTATCAAAAGTTCCATAGCTTCTCCTTACCGTTCGCGGGGCTCGTCACGGCGGTGTACCTGCACCAAGCCGTTTTTGTCACGCGGACGCGCGTCTACCGCGCGCGGCTCGTTGCGGCGCGCCTCAATCTGACGGAGGCGGCGCGCCTCGGCTTCCTTTTGGCGCTTTTTGCGGATGCGGCGGCGCTTTATCGCGCGCTTTACGTTGATGCAGAAATAGCCGCAGTGGGTAAAGAAATACTTGAATCCGCCGCCTATCTTCCCGAAAACTTCCTTGACCACGGCGCCCGCTGATTTAGGCTCGCGCTCCAGCGCCTCGGCGCGATCCTCGACCTCGCCGATCACGTCATATTCCTCGGCAGCCTCGATCTCCTCGCTGCTGATGACGCCCATCACCTTTTTGGGCGCTTCCTCAAAGAAATCGCTGCTCTTTTTGAATTTTTCCTGATTTGACTCGTCGCGCGCCAGCACCTCGTCGTTGACGAACTCCTGAAATTCCTCGTCCTGCTCCTCCGCAGTCTCTTCGCCGTCGTCGGACTCGCCGGAGACTTCACCGTCGGCGGATTCCTCGGTTTCCGCCGTTTCTTCGGGTGCCGGTTCCCCGGCAGGTGCTTCCGCTGCTTCTTCGGGCGCCGGTTCCCCGGCAAGTGTTTCCTCTGCTTCTTCGGGTGCCGGTTCCTCGGCAGATACTTCCGCTGCTTCTTCGGGTGCCGGTTCCTCGGCAGGTGTTTCCTCTGCTTCTTCGGGCGCCGGTTCCTCGGCAGGTACTTCCGCCGCTTCTTCGGGTGTGGGTTCCCCGGCAGGTGTTTCCTCTGCTTCTTCGGGTGTGGGTTCTTCTGCAGGTGCTTCCTCTGCTTCTTCGGGTGAGGGTTCCTCGGCAGGCATTTCTTCTTCGTTAAGTACGGACTCTAAAAACGCTTCATCGGGCGTAGCCTCGGGGATACCCTCGAGCAGGTCGTCCGCAGTGACGTTCTGAGCCGCGAATGGCAGGTCGGGGATCGGCGCGTAGGGCTGCCTGATTGCCTGCGGAACGGCTTCGACCGCTTCTTCCGTCTCGGGCTGCTCGGGCGCGTCCTCAACGGGCGCGGGTTCGGGCGATTCTTCCGTCTCGGGCTGCTCGGGCGCGTCCTCAACAGGCGCGGGTTCGGGCGCTTCTTCCGCTTCGGGCTGCTCGGGCGCGTCATTAACAGGCGCGGCTTCGACCGCTTCTTCCGCTTCGGGCTGCTCGGGCGCGTCCTCAACGGGCGCGGGTTCGGCGTCGGCTTCTTCTGTCGCACTGTCCGTCATTGCCGGGTCGTCCTCGGGATCAATTTGTGCCGCGGACAGTGCGTCAATAAAATTTTCGTCGTCCTCCACATCGCCCAGAAGTCTGGCGATATCCGCGTCGGAATAGCGGCGGGTGACATAGCCGTCGTCCTCGTCGTCAAAATCGACGTCCGCGAGCGCGTCGTCCGACGGCGCTTCGCCGACAGCCTCGGTCTGCCCGGTCGTCTGCGGCTCTGCCGAAGCGTCATCAGGCGAGTTGTTCGGGCGGCTTTGGTATTTATCCGCTAATTCACGCAAAATCTTGTCATTATTGTTTTGCTTCTTGCGCTTTTTGGCTTTTTTGATGACAACGATCAAGACGATAAGCAGGATCAGCGCCACGCCCGCCGCGCCTGCGGCGATATAGATCATCATCATTTTCTTATTGTTCTCCGCCGCCGCGGCGCGCTTGGTCAGCTTGACGGTGGAGACGATATCGGTCAGAATGTTGTAGTCGTCGGGCTGAACGTCGCCGCCGTTGCGGTAGAGGGTCAGGGCGATATTTTTGCCGTCGGCGACGGTCTCGGCGCGGTACTGATGAACGCCCTCGGCGGTGATGTTATAGAAGATCCACACCATATTGTCGCCGACCTCGTCGGGCGTGCCGGAATTATAGGTGCCGCCGGACAGCGCGATCGCGTTGTTTTTCATCTCGGTAAGCTGTGCAAGGTCGTAATCCTTGTAGTTGCCGAGGCGCTTTGACGCGGCGCTTTCGCTGTAGCTGAGCGTCAGGGTCATCGCCTTGGTGTTGTCGGTCGCCTGAAGATAGATGTTGCCCTCTTCGAAGGCGCGCAT
>ONHJ01000033.1 GCA_900317595.1 uncultured Eubacteriales bacterium
ATGAGCCGCTCCTTTAGTAGATTACCGTTGCGGTGATGTTGTCGGTGCCGCCGCCTTCCTTGGCGCAGTCGATGAGCTTGTTTATCAGCGATTCACCGCGGTTCTCATGGCAGATCTTCACCATGTCGCCCGTGGTGACGTGATTTGAAAGTCCGTCGCTGCACAGCAGCAGCACGTCGCCGTAAATAAAGTTCGCCTCGATATAATCCAGACGCACCGACGGCTTTATTCCCAGCGCGCGGGTTATAAAATTCTTGTTGGGGTGGTGCTGAGCCTCCTCGTATGTAAGCTCGCCACGGCGCACCATCTCCTGAACCACCGAATGATCCTCGGTGAGCTGCTTGATCTTGCCGCCCCGGATGGCGTAGGTGCGGCTGTCGCCGACATGCACCACATGGACGGTGGTGTCCTTTACAAAGACGAACTCACAGGTGGTGCCCATGCCCGCCAGATCCGCGTCGCGAGACGCCAGCTCGAAGATGCGCATATTGGCGTTGACCACGATCTCCGCCATCAGCTCGCCGATCTGCTCCTTGGTCATGTCTTCCTTATACAGGTCGGTGATCTTGGTGCTGATGTATTCAACGGCGGTCGCGCTGGCGATATTGCCGCCGTTAGCGCCGCCCATGCCGTCGCAGACCACTGCCCAAACGCAGCTCGGCGAAATGACGCCGAAGCGGAAATCGTCCTGATTCTGGGTCCTCACCAGCCCCACATCGCTTTTGCTGAAAACTTCCAAGCGATAACCTCCTTACTCCTTATGTAAAGATTTTCTCCGCAGTTGACCGCAGGAAGCGTCGATGTCGCTGCCCAGCGTCCGCCTTACGGTTGCCGCGATCCCGTATCCGGCAAGGATATCGGCAAAGGCGCGCTGCCTTTGAAGATCGCTTTTCATATACCCTGTTCCCTCCACGGCGTTGACGGGGATAAGATTGACGTGACAGTGCAGGCTTTTAAGCCTCTGCCCCAGCTCTCGGGCGTGCTCGTCGCGGTCGTTGACTCCGCGGATAAGCGCGTACTCAAAGGTGACGCGCCTGCCTGTGGCGTCAAAATAGTCGCGGCAGGCGTCGAGCAGCTGCTCCATCGGATAAGCCTTGGCTACGGGCATCGTCCGCGCGCGTATCTCGTCGTTGGGCGCGTGGAGCGACACGGCAAGGTTGATCTGCAGCCTGAGCTTCGCCAGCTCCCTGATCTTCGGCACCAAGCCGCAGGTCGAGAGCGTGATGTGCCTCATTCCGATATTCAGCCCTTTTTCGCTGCCGGCAAGGCGCAGAAACCGCACCACGTTGTCAAAATTATCCAGCGGCTCACCCATGCCCATCAGCACCACGTTGGAGATGCGGACATTTTCGTCGCGCTGCGCCGCCTCGATCTGCGCCAGCATTTCGGAAGCGGTCAGGTCGCGCGCGAAGCCGCTCTGACCCGTGGCGCAAAAGGTGCAGCCCATTTTGCAGCCGACTTGAGTGGAGATGCAGATGGCATATCCGTGATGATAGCTCATCAGCACCGACTCGACACATTCGCCGTCGGGAAAAGAAAAAAGATATTTTACTGTCTTATCATACCTTGAAACTTGTTTTTTTTCAATAGTTGCAACAGAAATGTAACAACTTGATTTGAGATTTTCCCTGATTTGGGCGGGCAGATTGCGCATTTCGTCAAAATCCGTCACGCCTTTTTGCAGCCAGTCGCCGATTTGGGCGGCGCGAAACCTCGGATAGCCCTGTTCGGTGATGAAAGAAACAAGCTCCTCGGGAGTCATAGATTTGATATCAAGCATAGATGTTAGTTGTCAGTAGTCGGTTGTCAGTTGTCGGTTGTCGGTTGTTAGTTTAAACTCTCAACTCTCAACTCAATTCACATTTTTCTCAGCAGTGCCGCGTAGAATCCGTCGCAGCCTGCGGTGTGCGGCATCAGGGTTATCTCATATCCGTTTTCCTCAACAGCGCGCGATACGCCCTCGGGAAGCGTCAGCGGCACGCCCTGAAAATCGGTGTGCTCCGCGAGGAAGCGCCGCACGTTTTCGCCGTTTTCGGCGGGGTTGAGGGTGCAGGTGGAGTAGACCAGCGTGCCGCCGTGCGCCAGATATTCCGCGCTGCGGCAGAGTATCCTGTATTGCAGCCCGGGCAGCTCGGCTGAGATCAGATCGTCCTTTGAGCGTATCTCGGGCTTGCGCGACAAAACGCCCAGACCGCTGCACGGAACGTCGCAAAGGATTTTGTCTGCGAGAGGCAGCGACGCGCCGGAAGCCGCGTCGCGCTTTGAGGCGACCATCATTGTGATGCCCAGCCTTTTCGCGCCCTCCTCCATCAGCCTGACCTTGTGGTCGTAGAGGTCGAAGGCGAACAGCTTGCCGCGATCCCGCATCATCTGAGCCGCCGTGAACGACTTGCCGCCGGGAGCGGCGCAGACGTCGAGCATTATCTCTCGCGGTTCAGGCGCGAGAAAGCCCACGCAGAGCTGCGAGGAAAGATCCTGAACGTGGAAAAGCCCCTTTTTGTAGGCGGCGAGCCGCTCTATGGCGCCGGTGCGCGAAAGGCGCAGCGCGTTTTCAAGCGCAGGCACGTCCTCGCAGACCACGCCCTCGGACTCAAGCGCGGCTTTAAGCGACGCCTTGTCGGTTTTCAGCGTGTTGACGCGGATATAGATCGGCGGTCTGCCGCTGAGCGACTCCATCAGCCTTTCGGCGTTTTGCTCCCCGTAGGAATCAAGCCAAAGCCGCACGACGCTCTGAGGCAGCGAATATTTAATGCTGTAAAAGAATATTTTGTCCTTTTTATCGGGCAGCGGATACGGCTCCCCGGCTCGGGTGATGCTGCGAAGGATGCCGTTGATGAAGCCCGAGGATTTTTGCAGCTTCTGCTTTTTGGCGAGATTCACGCTCTCATTGACGGCGGCGCTGTCCGGCACCTTGTCCATGAACAGAAGCTGATATACGCCCATGCGCAAAATGAGCTTGGTTTTCAGTTCAATTTTCCGCAGAGGAATTTTGGAATACCGCTTGATTATATAGTCGAGCGTGAGCTTGCGCTCCAGAACGCCGTAAACCAGCGCGGAAACAAAGGCGCTGTCTATGGGCGAAAGCCTGTTTTCGCGGATGGCGTGGTTGAGCGCGAGATTTGAATACGCGCCGTCCTGTTCGATTTTCAGCAGTATATTAAAAGCGATTTCACGTGAGTTTGGCATAACATCGTCCCGAAAGAATCTCGCAAGCGATCACGCGCTGCGAATTACAAATTGTATCAGTCTCGTCTTCTGACAAGCACCAAGAGCCTTAAAAGCTGCATTATCGCGGTTATCGCGGACGCGACGTAGGTCATAGCCGCCGCTGTCAGCACGCTTTTTGCGCCGCTGTATTCGCCGCCCTGAAGCAGGTTGGTCTCTCTGAAGCATTTGAGGGCGCGGCGCGAAGCGTCGAACTCCACCGGCAGGGTGATAAGCGTGAACAGCACCGAAGCCGAGAAAAGGATGATGCCGGCGTAGAGGATATAGAGCCCGATCGGCGATGATGACTGATAGGAGAACAAAAAGCCTATTATTATCAGTATCCAGCTAAAGCCCGAGCCGAGCTTTGCGGCTGGCAGAATGGCGCTGCGCAGATTGTTCGGCGTGTAGTTCATCGCGGTCTGCACCGCGTGACCCGCCTCGTGAGCCGCGATGCCGACAGCCGCGACCGTCGCGGAATTATATACGGAATCCGAGAGTCGGATGACGTTTGTGCGAGGGTCGAAATGGTCGGTCAGATTTCCCGAAACGTGCTCGATACGCACGCCGACCACTCCGTTGTGGCGCAGCACATACTCCGCCGCCTGAGCGCCGGTCATGCCGCGCGAATTGGGGATTTGGGAATACTTTGAAAAGGCGGATTTGACCCGCACCTGACAAATCAGCGAAAGGATCACGCAGGGCAGGATAAAGATGAGATAAGTGGAATCAAAGCCGTAAATATACATAAGATCACCTTACAGTGTTTCGCCCGCGTGAAGCTGATGCCCTGCGGCAAAGGCTTCGGCGGACATTTTTTTCTTTCCTTCGGGCTGCAGCTCCAGCAGCTCGACCGCGCCCTCACCGCAGGCGATCACCAGCGGCTTGACGCTTAAAACCGTTCCCGCTTTTCCGCTGCCCCGCGCAAGCCGCGCCTTGTGTATCTTGACGCGCTTGCCGTGAATCTGCGCCGTGGCTACAGGCCACGAATAGAGTCCGCGTATCCGGTTGTGGATCTCGCGGGCGGGCTTGGAAAAGTCGATCGGGCAAAGGCTTTTGTCGATCTTTGAGGTGTGGGTGGCAAGGGAATCGTCCTGCTTCTGCGGAGTGACGGAGCCGTTTTTCAGCGCGTCGAGAGTTTCGAGTATCAGGTCGCCGCCGAGCTGCGCCAAGCGGTCAAAAAGCTCCGCAGAGGTCTCGTTCTCGCCGATGGGCGTCTCCTTTTTGAGCAGGATGTCGCCGGTATCGAGCCCCACGTCCATCAGCATGGTGGTGACGCCGGTCACCTCGTCGCCGTTGAGTACAGCCTGCTGTATCGGCGCGGCGCCGCGGTATTTTGGCAGCAGCGAGCCGTGGATGTTGACGCAGCCGTAGGGCGGAACGTCGAGCACCGCCTTTGGCAGGATCTGTCCGTAAGCCGCCACCACGATGACCTCGGGCTCAAAGCTTTTCAGCAGCTCCAGAGCATCGGCGGTCTTCATCGACGCCGGCTGGCATACGGGTATGCCCAGCTCCTGCGCGCAGACCTTGACGTCGGGCGGCGTGAGCACCTGCTTTCTGCCGACCGGCTTGTCGGGCTGAGTGAAAACCGCCGCCACCTCATGGCTTGCCGCAAGCTTTTTGAGTGCGGGCACGGCAAAATCGGGCGTACCCATGTAAACAAGTTTCATATCAAAAACCTCCGTGAGGGGTCAGTTGAGAGTTGAAAGTGAAGCTTGGTATTTTGTGTAGGGCAAATTACCAAACATCACCGAATGATTCAAAAGCTTCCGTGCGGACAATGGGTCCGCCACTGCACGATCAAGGAAGCCTTGCTTTAGAATCAGCAGCGCAGTATTACAAATCGGTATTAATCATTAATTATCAAGAGTTCATCTGCTCTATCTCTTTGCGAGTCAGCATCCTTTCGGCTACGGATTTGAACACCACGCCGTTGAGGTGGTCGATCTCATGGCAGAGGGCGCGTGCAAGCAGCTCCTTGCCCTCGAGCTCAAATTCCTCGCCGAAACGATCCTGCGCCCTGACCTTGACATAGTTCGGGCGCTTGACGATGCCCCACTGTCCCGGGAATGAAAGGCAGCCCTCGTTGCCCTCCTGCTCGCCGCTGAACGCGATGATCTGGGGGTTGACAAGCTCTATCACCTTATTCTGCTCGGGGCTGACGTCGATGACCGCCACTCGGCGCAGGATCCCGACCTGAGGAGCGGCAAGTCCGACGCCGTTCGCGTGGTGCATGGTCTCAGCCATGTCCTCAAGGAGAACGTGCAGCTTTTTATCGAATTTTACGACAGGACGGCATTTTTTGTTGAGTACCTCGTCGCCGTCCTTTACAATGTTTCTGAGTGCCATATTTATCCCTTCCTTATATTTATGTCATCGATACTTGCGATCCGCTTAAAACGCCATTACATTATATATGCCGTTCAGCACACCAGCGCGTTCATGTCGGCGTAAACCGTGACCTTTGAAAACTCGCGTTTTTCCGAAAAGCGCCTGAGCACCGTCGACAGCAGCGCGCGGAACTGCCGGTTGTTGCGGCATTTTATGATGATTTTATAGCGGAATTTATTGCTGACCTTGACCACGAGCGCGGGCGAAGGCCCGAGGACTCTGATCGGCAGTCGGGCGTATTCCGCCTGAGCCAGCGAAGAAAACTCGCCCAGAAAGGCGTTCGCCGCCTTCAGGGTCAGCGGCTGGTCCGAACCCACAAAGCCCACCAGACATATATCGGCGAACGGCGGGTAAAGCATAGTCTGACGCATGGCGATCTCGGCGCTGTAGAACGCGCCGTAGTCCTGCTTTGCCGCCATTGAGAGGATGAGGTTGTCGGGCGTGAAGGTCTGGATGACCGCCATGCCCTTGCTCTCACCTCTGCCGCTCCTGCCGACCACCTGGGTCAGCAGCGAGAACGAGCGCTCATAGCTGCGGTAGTCGTCGGCGTAAAGCATCTGGTCGGTGTTCAGCACGCCGACAAGGGTGACGTTTGGAAAATCCAGCCCCTTGGCGACCATCTGGGTGCCGACAAGAATGTCGTAATCGCCGCGCGAAAAGGCTGAAATCATCCTTTCGTAGCTCGCCTTTGACGAGGCGGCGTCGGTGTCCATGCGCAGGATCCGCGCCTCGGGAAATATCGCCGCAATGTCCTGCTCCGCCTTTTGCGTGCCGGTGCCGCCCAGACGCAGAGCCTTTGCGCGGCAGGACGGACACTCGTTTTTATACGGCACCGAATAGCCGCAGTAATGACACATGAAGCGGTTGTTGCGGCTGTGGTAGGTCAGCGAAATGGAGCAGTTGGGGCAGGTCAGCGGTTCGCCGCATTGGGTGCAGGCTGCAAAGGAATTATGCCCGCGCCTGTTCAGCAGCAGGATCGACTGCTTGCCGTGCTCCAGATTGTATTCAATATTTTGAAGCAGCACGTCGGAAAACCCGGTCGTGTTGCCGTTTTGTATCTCAAGATTCATATCGGCGATGACCACCTCGGGCAGCACCGCCGAGCCAAAGCGCTTGTCAAGCGTATTGAGCGAATAGCGCCCGCTTTTGGCGTAGTAAAAGGTCTCTACGCTCGGGGTCGCCGAGCTTAGCACGAGCAGGGCGTCGTTCTGCGCGCAGCGGAACATCGCGACCTCGCGGGCGTGATATCGCGGCGCGCTCTCGGATTTGTAGCTGTATTCCTGCTCCTCGTCCATTATTATCAGCCCGAGATCGTCAAACGGCGCGAAAACCGCGCTGCGGGTGCCGATAACGATCTGAGCCAAGCCCTTTTTGACGCGCTTGTATTCGTCAAGCCGCTCTCCGAGCGACAAGGCGCTGTGAAACACGGCTATCCTGTCGCCGAAGCGGCGCGAAAACTGCGCCACGAACTGCGGAGTCAGCGATATCTCCGGCACCATAACTATTATGCCCCTGCCGTCGCCGAGTACGCGCTCGATAAGCTTCAAAAACACGCTCGTCTTGCCCGAGCCGGTCACGCCGTAAAGCAGGCTGACGTGCGCAGCGGAGTCACGGTATTCCTCATAAAGGCTGTCGCAGGCTGCCTGCTGACCGTCCGAAAGGGTCAGCGGCGGAGCGGCGGCGTCGGCGTGAAGGTCGCCGGTGCGGAACACCTCTTCGTCGAAAAAATATATGATGCGCTTTTGAAAAAGCGCGTCGATCACTGACGCCGAAACGCCTGTGAAATAGCGTATCTCCTTGACGGACGCCGCTCCGGTCATCTCGAGCAGCTCGCAAACCTCGCGCTGACGCGGAGTGAGCGCGCACTGCTCCGGGTCGCAGCCGGGAGAGAGCGCCGCCATCTTCATAACCGCGTCGCTGACACGGCGAAACGCCTCGTCCGATTTGTAGAGCACGCCCAGACGCACAAGCTCGTCGAGCACGGCGCTGTCGGTCAGGGCGAAGGCGTCGAGTATGGTCTCAAGCTTCACCGCCTGCCGTCTTCGGCGCAGATAGTCGACTATCCGCCGCTGTTCGTCGGAAAGCGGCTGCTCCTCTGCGTCCCTGACGCCGTAGACAGTGGTTACACGGTAGTTGATGCCCGCGGGCAGCATGGTCTTGACCGCGTCGTAAAGGGTGCAAAAATAATGCTCCTTCATAAAGCGCGCGGTCTCAAGCAGCTTTTCCGACATCACGGGCTCGCTGTCGAGAACCGCGAGCAGCGGCTTTAGCCTGCCGTCGCCGCCGGACGCTGTCAGCGCCGTAACTATCCCCTGACGGCGGGAATCGCCGCGCCCGAACGGCACAAGCACGCGCTTGCCCACGGCGCAGTCAGCCGCGAGGTGAGCGGGAACAAGGTAGTCGAACTCCCGGTCAAAGGAAAACGCCGCCTTTTCAACCGCAACCCTCGCGACGGAATCAAAGCTCATTCTCGTCGGGTTCCAGGAGGCTGATCTTGTGGTTTTTTATCTCGTCGATCGCAAGCAGCACCGGCTTATCCTCGGTCACGGTGCCGTCTTCCTCAAAGCGGCTGGTGATCTCTCTGGCGCGCTTTGAAACGCCGACCACCAACGCGTATTTGCTCTGCTTGCCCTCAAACAGTTCGTCTACATTTACCTTGTGCATAATGATTCTCCTTCTTTATTCTTCGGTATAACGGTGTAATATATCCAAAATTTCGCCGACGGCGCGGTCGACGTCATCATTGACTACCTTGTATTTGTATTTATTGCTGAATTCGATCTCTTTCTCAGCCTGTGCCATGCGCTTTATCACGGTTTTGTCGTCCTCGGTGCCGCGTCCGCGCAGACGGCGCTCAAGCTCCGCGAGCGAGGGCGGCACAATAAAGATGCTGAGAACGCCGGGGTATTTTTCCATGACCTGGAGAGCGCCCTGTACCTCGATCTCCAAAAAGACGTGATAGCCCTGAGCAAGCAGATCCTCGACGTGCTTTTTCGGGGTGCCGTAGTAGTTGTCGCAGTACACGGCGTGCTCGATGTAGCCGTCGGCGTCCGCTACGGCGAGAAATTCCTCTTTGGTGATGAAATTGTAGTGAACGCCGGGTATCTCGCCCTCACGCGGCTGCCGAGTGGTGTTTGACACAGACAGACGGATCATCGGGTCGCGCAGCAAAAGCTGCTTCATAATAGTGCCTTTTCCTACGCCGGAGCAGCCGGAATAAAGCACCAAAACGCCCTTTTTATTCATCTTTATCCTCTCTTTCCTCTGCGCGGCTCTGTATGGTCTCGCACGAAACGGCGGAAAGCACCACATGATTGCTCTCGCAGATCAGCACGGATTTGCATTTTCTGCCGCAGGTGGCGTCGATAAGCATGCCGTTCGCCTTTGCCTCCTGAACGATGCGCTTTACGGGCGCGGCGTCGGGAGAAGCGACCGCCACAAGCTTATCGCTGCTGACCAGATTTCCAAAGCCGATATTCATAAGCTTCATTTTTGACCTCTTTTTCGGTGAATAGTGAACGGTGGACAGAGAATCAAAGGTCAGGCGCTCAACCTGAGGTCAGGTCAAGAACCTACAATTTGTAATTTGCAATTTGTAATTTGCAAATTGTAACTTCACTTTCAACTCTCCACTCTCCACTCTCAACTCTCAACTCTCAACTATTCAATATTTTGCACCTGTTCTCTTATCTTTTCTATCTCGCTCTTGATGTCGACCACCTTATGGGCGAGGACGGCGTCCTGAACCTTTGAGCCTATTGTGTTTGCCTCGCGGTTCATCTCCTGGATGATGAAATCGATCTTTCTGCCCACCGGCTCATCCATCTCGAGGAATTTTGAGAGCTGGTCAAAGTGGCTGCGGAGCCGCACGGTTTCCTCCGCGACCGCGATCTTGTCGGCAAACACCGCTACCTCGGTGAGGATACGCTGTTCGTCGACCTCGACGCTGAGATTCTCAAGCGTCTGGCGAATACGTTCAAGCAGGCGATCCTCATACTCCGTCACGGTCTGCGGCGAACGCTGCTCGATCTCATCGACGATCGAGAGTATGGTCTGCGCGCGGCTGAGGATATCAGCCTTCATTTTTTCGCCCTCGGCTCTGCGCATGGCTATGAAGGAGGCAAGCGCCTGATCTGCCGCTGACAGCACATCGGCGGTGAGCTGCTCCTCGTCCACCGCCGCCTTGTTGACGGTGAAAACGTCCGGAAAGCGCGACAGCGCTACCACGGTGGCGTCGTTCTGGACGCCGTAGGTATCGGCGATCTCCTTCATGGCGTTGAGATAGCCCGACACAAGGCTGTGGTTGACCGTGACCTCGGACGGCACGTCGTCGGCTGCGCCGACTGACACGAACATATCGATCTTGCCGCGAGACACCTTTGAATTGACAAACGCCTTAAGCTTATCCTCCAAAAAGCTGTAGCCGCGCGTGATCCTGCACGAAAACTCAAAATAGCGGTGATTTACGCTTTTTATTTCAACGGTGATCGGGCGTCCGTTGATCTCGGTCTCGCAGCGTCCGAACCCCGTCATTGAATGAACCATTTCAAACTTCCTTTCCGTATTCATGGTTTTCTTTTTATTATAGCACTTACCGCGTGTTTTGGCAATGGAGTTATTACAAAACTGTAATATCTTTTTTGGCGTTCCAAAAGCCAAATAACGGCTTTCTGCGGATTGCGGCAGCGCTGCCTTGAAAAAAAACTTGATTTCTTCGGCAAAATATAGTATGATATTGAGGAAGAAAAAAAGGGAGGTATCACCGTTGGACGAATTCAAAGAAATCAACACTCAGGAAACCGACAACACTGATACAAATAATACAAACGAAGCCGCCGCTAAAAGAAAATGCCCGATACAGCGCACGATCATCATCAGCTTCGGCATTGTGCTTCTGGTTTTGATCGCGGCTGTCGTCTGCCGCCTGTTCTTCCAGAACAGCGTGACCGACAGCAGCTTCTTCGGCAAAAAAGCTTCCACCTGCTGGCACATGACGATCCCACGCCTATCCACCGACGACGAGGCCGCTGATGCCGATATCTATTTGGTTTTTGAGCCCGACGGCTCTCTTTCGCTCAAGGACGGCACCGTGGAATACGCCGGTTCCTATTCCTACGAGTACGTCACCGACGAGATAGTGCTGCCCGAAGGCAAGCCCTCGAAGTCCGACATCGGAAGGATATATCTCAACATCAGCAACACCGGCGTGACCGTCAGAAACATCGGGCTGTTCAACAACCAGCTTGACGGCAACTATTATTTTGAGGAGCAGGGCAACGCTTTCTCGCCCAAAACCCTCAAGCTGACCAGCATTTACGATTCCTCATACTCGATCACCCTCGACCGCAAAAAGTCATTCACGCCCGTTGAGATCGAGCGCAAGGGCGAATTCAACAAGGACGAGAACCTTATCGGCACATGGTCAAGCACGCTTGAGACCTATTACGGCAAGCAGACCGTCACCTACACCTTCAACGACGACGGCACCTACCGCGTAACCGTCAAAAACCCCAACAACTCGCCCTCTCAGGTGGGCATCTACAACACCAAGGACGGCGTTTTCTATCTCAACGCGGGCGACAACAGCGAGAGGCCGTACCGCTATGAGATCAAGGACGACAAGCTGATCCAATACGTCGAGCGCTTTGACCAGATGCTGCAAAAAACCGTTGAGGATTCCATCACCTACACCAAGCAATGACGATTCAGGCTGCCCTGCGCAGCCTGTTTTTTTGCCCGAAAGGTTACAGAACTGTAATCTTTGCTTTATTTACAGCCAATTAGGCTTGTGGTATAATTGTTAAGATAAACAGGTAAAGGAATGATTATATGTCAGGACATAACAAATGGAGCACGATCAAGCAGAAGAAGGGCAAAAACGACGCCGCGCGCGCCAAGGTTTTCACCAAGATCGGCAGAGAGCTGATCGTGGCGATCAAGACAGGCGGCAGCGCCGACCCTAACGTAAACTCCAAGCTGAAGGACACCATCGCCAAGGCAAAGGCGGCGAACGTGCCTAACGACAATATCGAGCGCATCATCAAAAAAGCCGCGAGCGACAACGACTCCACCAACTACGAGGCGGTCACCTATGAGGGCTACGGTCCCAGCGGCGTGGCTGTCATCGTTGAAGCGCTGACCGACAACCGCAACCGCACCGCGGGCGAGGTTCGCCATTATTTCGACAAATTCGGCGGCAACATGGGAACTCAGGGCTGCGTGAGCTTCATGTTCTCACAAAAGGGCGTGCTTGTGATCGAGCGCGAGGATCTTGAAAAGGACGAGGACACCGTTATGAGCGACGCTCTTGAGGCCGGCGCGTCCGACTTCGAGGCGGATGAGGATATCTTCACCGTTTACACCGAGCCCGAGGATTTCAGCGCAGTGCGCGACGATCTTGAAAGCATGGGCTACACCTTTGCGTCGGCTGAGCTTGAAATGGTGCCTTCAACCTACACCAAGCTTGAGGACGAGGAAACCGCGATCAAAATGCAGAAGATGCTCGACATGTTCGAGGACAACGACGACATCCAAAACGTCTGGCACAACTGGGACGACTGAGTCGTCTGTCAGCGCGCCTTTGGAGGGCGTCGCTTGGCAATGCGTTAGGCTAACGGCGCGTCTAAATACGGGCTGGGCGGTTACCTTTTTTGGATTTATACAAACGAATAAAATGCTTAAGGGGCTGGCTCAAAACTCATTGTTATGAGTAAGAGTCAGCCCTTTTGTTGTAATTGCATTGTACTGTAGGGTCAGGTCTTGTTTCTGCCCCCTAATAAGTGGACTGAGGGGGTCTGGGCACAGCCGTACCCTGACCGTGGGTTTAAAACCCAATATTTCTGCCTTTATCTGCGGCACGGTCAAGACCGTGCCCTACTTTTTTGTTTTGAGACAGACCCTTTTTTTAAACTTAAGCGCAGAAAGGTTTGGGTACGCGCAAAAAAGTCTTCCCCCTTGTGGGGAAATGTCGTCAAATTACAATCGAAAAGAAAAGTTTGGTTAATCACTGTAGGGAGCGACGCCCTCGTCGCTCCGTCCCCGCAATTCATTGCGGG
>ONHJ01000041.1 GCA_900317595.1 uncultured Eubacteriales bacterium
TTTGTGCAAGTTGATTTTTTCTTAGTTGTCAGCAGCCAGTTTGCAGCAGTCGGTTTAAGCGCTGAATGGTTTTGTCAGCACCAAGGCTCAGCGCATTACCGCAGGGGATCTTTCGACTATCCGCTGCCGCGGATTTTGCTTCGCAAACCGCTCAGGATGACAGCGAAATAAATGACAATTCCGCACAAGTGAGGCTTGCAAAACGTCTCGGTCAAACACGCAGTCAGACGCGCCGTTGCAGAAAGGCATTTGTCAAGCGACGCCCTCCAAAGGCGCGCCGCGACCCGAGGCACTCGGGCGCGCTGCCCACCGGGGCTCCCGGTGAGAAAAAGATTGACTTTTCTCGGGTTTTGTCATATAATCTATCTTGGTTTAATAGCGGAACAAAATAAACGCAACGCTGTAACCGATAACGGTGGAATGATTTCGGTCGTTTTCAATTTTCCACTTCAACTATTTATATTAAAAGGGGTGCATAAATGGAACAGACAGAAAAGAAGGTCATTGTATCTTTACGGGACATTTTTGTGAGGTTCGACGGCGAGGTAATCCTCAACAATATCAACCTCGATATACGGGAAAAGGAATTTGTCACTATCCTCGGTCCCAGCGGCTGCGGCAAAACGACAACTCTGCGGATCATCGGCGGCTTTGTGGAGCCTGACAGCGGCGATATTATTTTTGACGGCGAGCGGATCAACGGTTTGCCTCCGCACAAAAGAAACGTCAACACCGTTTTCCAAAAATACTCGCTGTTCCCTCACCTCAACGTCTTTGACAACGTCGCCTTCGGATTGAAGCTGAAAAAAGTCCCTAAGGCTGAAATCAAAGAAAAAGTGCTTAAAATGCTTGCCATCGTCGACCTAAAGGGCTATGAAAAGCGCTCGGTGGCAAAGCTTTCGGGCGGTCAGCAGCAGCGCGTCGCCATTGCGAGAGCGCTGGTGTGCGATCCCGCCATCATATTGCTGGACGAGCCGCTGGGCGCGCTCGACCTCAAGCTGCGCAAGAGCATGCAGCTCGAGCTTAAGGAGATCCAGCAGCAAACCGAAAAAACCTTTATCTATGTCACCCACGACCAAGAGGAAGCTTTGACCATGAGCGACCGCGTCGTGGTGATGAACAACGGCGTGATCGAGCAGATCGGCACGCCGGAGGATATTTATAACGAGCCTGTGAACGCCTTTGTAGCCGACTTTATCGGCGAGGCGAACATCCTCAACGGCATGATGATCGACGACTGCCGCGTGCGCATCCTCGGCAAGGAGCTGGAATGTGTGGACAAGGGCTTCGGCACAAACACGCCTGTCGACGTCGTTATCCGTCCCGAGGACGTCATCATCACCTCACCCGAGGACGGCCAGCTTGTGGGCGTGGTCGAAAACGTCACCTTCAAGGGCGTCCACTATGAGATGAGCGTGCGAGTGGGCAAGTGCGAGATATTGGTTCACTCCACCGACAGTGCGCCTCTCGGCGAAACCGTCGGCTTGCGTGTGATACCCTTCAACATCCAGATAATGAACAAGCTGCTGCCCATTATGAGCAACACTATCGAGACCACCGTGACCTACGCCAGCGAGGACGAGCAGTGCTTTGAGTTCGAGCTTGAGGGCGAGACAATCACGGTAAACAATAAATATATACCTCAGGGCGCGAACGTGCGCATCCACCTGCCATTTGACGCGCTCTCGATCACCGGCTCCGGCAAGGGCGATCTTAAGGACTTATATATCGAGTCGGTCGTCTATAAGGGCGAGCACAACGAGATCGTGCTCGAATCCGATACCCGCAAGTGGCTGATGCTGAGCGACACCGACGAGCAGGTGGCGACCTACGTGCCGCTGTTCTTCGACTTTTCAAAGGCGAGCTTTGAGGTGATCGCCTCACCTGATAAAAAGGAGGGCGAAGAATGAAATCGAGAAAGCTCTCCATACCCTATATCTTCTGGATGCTGATCTTCACGATGATCCCTATCGTGATGATAGGTCTGACCGCCTTCCGCAATAAAGCGGGCGAGTTTTCGCTGGAGCCGTTCGTTAAGGCTTACGACTACAGAAACGTCTTTTTGAAGTCGCTGTGGATCGCGTTTTTGTCCACCCTGATCTGCCTTGTTCTCGCCTACCCCATCGCATATCTGCTCTCAAAAATGAAAAAAACCACCCAGCGCACGGTGCAGCTTTTGATAATGGTGCCGATGTGGATGAACTTTTTGCTGCGCATCTACGCATGGAAGATACTGCTGCAGAAAAAGGGCGTGCTCGATATGACGCTCTCGATGCTGGGCATACACGGCACCTACATCGGCAATACAGGCGCCGTTGTGGTGGGCATGGTTTATGAGTATCTGCCGTTCATGGTGCTGCCGATCTTCACGGTCATGTCCAAGATCGACTACAACCTGATCGAAGCCGCGCAGGACCTCGGCTCCAACGGCTTGGCGGTATTCCGCAAGGTTATCTTTCCGCTGAGCATACCCGGCGTCATTTCGGGCATAACGATGGTGTTCGTTCCCAGCGCCAGCACCTTCCTTGTGGCGGATTATCTCGGCGGCATGGACGACCTGATGATAGGCGACGTCATCGACCGCATCTTCCTGAACGACCAGAACACCGGCTCGGCGATATCGCTGATACTGATGCTGTTTATTCTGGTATTCCTTGTGCTGATGAATCTGTTTGGTGACGAGGAGGCGATCGCGTAATGAAAAAGAACAAGATCGGCGTCGTCTCCAAGATATATCTGGGGATCATCTTTCTGTTTCTCTATATCCCCATCGGCGTGATGATATTCATGTCCTTCAACTCGGGCAAGAACGTCATGGTCTGGAAGGGCTTTTCGCTGAAATGGTATGAGGCGCTGTTCAAAAGCAAGGAGCTGATGGACGCGCTTGGCAACACCCTTATCATCGCGTTCCTCGCTTCGATCTTCGCGACGATACTCGGCACCGCCGCCGCTATCGGCATCAACAACTTCAAGGGCAAAAGCCGTGCGGTCATACAAAACATATCCAACCTGCCCATCGTCAGCCCCGACATCGTGATGGGCGTGTCGCTGATGCTGCTGTTCAGCTTTTTGGGCGTGATGTTCAACTTTCAAATGGGATTTTGGACGGTGCTTATCTCGCACATCTGCTTCTGCGTGCCGTTCGTGGTGCTCAACGTGATGCCGCGTCTGCGCAGAATGGACCGCAATATCTACGACGCCGCGCTTGATCTGGGCTGCAACCAGTGGCAGGCTTTCTATAAGGTGGTGCTGCATGAGCTGTTGCCTGGCATCCTTTCGGGACTGCTGATGAGCTTTACCTATTCGATGGACGACGTGGTCATTACCCACTTCACCAGAGGCACAAAGTTCAACAACCTCTCCACCGCGATCTTCTCAATGCTGCGCAAGCCGGTGCGCCCGACCGTCAACGCGCTGTCCGCGCTGATGTTCGTGACGATCATCATCATACTGGTAATAATCAACGTGCTTGAACGCAGAGCCGAAAAAAGAGAGGCAAAGCGTTCGTGACGCATTGATTTATCAATAATACTTGGAGGTAGAAAAATGAAAAAAATTCTCAGTCTTCTTCTCGCACTCACTCTCACAGGCTCCGCTGCCGCCTGCCTTTCGGGCTGCGGCTCCGGCGACAACTCAGGCGACGGCAAAAAAGTCGGCAGCAAGGGCGAGGTAAACGTCTATAACTGGGGCGAATACATGGCTCTCGGTCAGGACGAGGAAACCAAAAACGTCATCGAGATGTTTGAGAAGGAAACCGGAATCAAGGTAAACTACACAACTTATGACACCAATGAGGAGCTTTACAGCAAGCTGAGCCAGAGCAACGACACTTATGACGTGGTCATTCCTTCCGACTACATGATAACCAAGCTTATCAAGGAGGGACTGCTCAAGGAGATCAACTACGACAATGTTCCCAACTTCAAATACATCGACAGCAAATTCAAAAACCTGCCCTGCGACCCCGAGCAGAAATACACCGTATGCTACTCATGGGGCGTGACCGCTATGGTCTATGACACCACTCAGGTAGACGAAAAGCCCACCGATTGGAACGCGCTTTGGGACGAGAACCTTAAGGGCAGCATCCTGATGTTCAACAACAGCCGCGACGCGATGGCGATCGCCATGCAGGAGTGCGGCATCAACCCCGCGAACTGCACAAAGGCAGACATCGACAAGGCGGTAGTTAAGCTTAAGGATCAAAAGCCGCTGCTGAAAAAATACGTGATGGATCAGGTGTTTGACGAGATGGAGGGCGGTCAGGCAGCCATTGCCTCCTACTACGCCGGCGACATCTCCGCCATGATGGACGAAAACGAGGATCTGGATTACTGCCTGCCCGCAAGCGGCTCCAACCTCTTCTATGACGCGATGTGCATCCCCAAGTGCAGCACCAACACCGCCAACGCAGAGGCGTTCATAAACTTCATGCAGAAGCCCGAGATCGCCGCCGCCAACTGCGAGTATCTGCGCTACGGCACGCCGAACACCGAAGCAGTCAACTACCTTGACGACGATATCAAGAACAGCGAGCTGACCTTCCCGCCTCAGGATTACCTCGACAAGTGCTACGTTTTCGAAAACCTTGACGATGATACCTACGCCTATATGCAGGAGCAATTCCTAAAAGTACAAGCGAACTGATAAAAAGCGCCCGGAAGGGCGCTTTTTTTAGCAGTCGGCAGTCAGTTGTCAGTTATAGGTCGCTTCGCTCCCGAGTAAAGACCCCCTTTCCCAAGGGGGTCGACGCCCTAAAGGGCGTCGGGGGGTCCTGCGCCGGGTTTTCTGACAAGGCGCTTTCCCCCTTGGAAAATGGGGACTTTACTTTGGAGGGACGCTATGATCATTGCCGAAGGGGATCTTTCGACTATTCGCTGTCGCGAATTTTGCTTCGCAAACCGCTCAAGATGATAGTATAAGGAGCAAAGCTTTCTCCCAAACACGCGGCATATAAAGCGACCCTTAACCGATTACCGACTACCGACTGCTGCCAACTAAAGGGGCTGGCTCAAAACTCATTGTAATGAGTACGAGCCAACCCCCTTTTTTTGTAATTCATTGTACTGTAGGGTCAGGTCTTACAAGACCGTGCCCTACTTTTTTGTGCCAAGCCCTTTCACACAGGGTGTATCATATTTTTACGGTCGAGGAGGTCGCCGTTGATGCCTAATCTTTTGTTTCTTCTCTTTTCAAAGAAGTCGAGCGCGACCTTCGGGAACTGGGCGTAGGACAAAACGTCCTCGGGCTGCTCCATATACTCGGCGATCTCGCTTCTCAGCTTGTCGAGCTCGGGCTCGAGGCGGTCGGCGGGTCTGCCGGTGATTATCTCCATGTCGCCGCAGATCTTCTTTTGAAATTCGGGGTCGATGGGCATCGGCGTGGTGCCGTACTCGCCCGCGACCATTCCCTTGAATTCGCGGGTGCACATGCTGTAGCGTTCGCCGGTGATCACGTTGAACACCGCCTGAGTGCCGACGATCTGCGAGGTAGGCGTTACAAGCGGCGGATAGCCCGAGTCCTTGCGCACGCGCGGCACTTCCTCGAGCACCTCGGTAAGCTTGTCCTCCTTGCCCGCCTGCTTAAGCTGCGAGAGCAGATTTGACAGCATGCCGCCCGGTACCTGATAGATCAGCGCCTTGGCGTCGGTGGCGAGCATCTTGGGGTCGAGCAGACCGCTCTTGATATATTTTTCGCGCAGTGTCATAAAGTAGGCGCGTATCTCCGCAAGCTGACGGATGCTGAGCCCGGTGTCATATTCCGTGCCTTCAAGCGCCGCGACCATGCTCTCGGTCGGCGCGTGAGAGGTTCCGAGCGCCAGCGGGCTGATCGCGGTGTCGATCGCGTCGGCGCCTGCCTCCACAGCCTTGAGCAGGCACATCGAAGCCAAGCCTGAGGTGTAGTGGGTGTGGATCTGCAGAGGCATCTCGGGCAGCGCCGCCTTGATCTCTTTGACAAGGCTCTCGGCGCGTGACGGCGTGAGCAGAGCCGCCATATCCTTGATGCAGATCGAATTGGCGCCCGCGTCGGCTATGCGCTTGGCGTACTCCACATAGTATTCGTCGGTAAAGACGGGACCTGTGGTGTAACTGATGGCGACCTGCGCGTGACCGCCCTCTTTATTGGCGGCGGTGATGGCGGTTTTCAGGTTTTTGATATCGTTGAGCGCGTCAAAGATACGGATTATGTCGATGCCGTTTGAAATGCTGCAGCGCACCAGATACTCAACGCAGTCGTCCGCGTAGTGGCGGTAGCCCAGCATATTCTGACCGCGGAACAGCATTTGCAGCTTGGTGTTTGGGCAGTGATCCTTGATGGTGCGCAGGCGCTTCCACGGGTCCTCGTTCAAAAAGCGCAGGCAGGCGTCATAGGTCGCGCCGCCCCAACATTCGAGCGAATAGTAACCGATTTTATCCATAGCATCCAGAATCGGGAGCATATCCTCGGTGGTCATTCTGGTCGCTATCAAAGACTGATGCGCGTCGCGAAGCGCGGTCTCTGTGATTTTGATTTTCTTTGCCATTGTTTGCTATCTCCCTCGATCAGTTTAAGGTGACCAAAACCTTGCCGGAATCGACAGCCTCGCCCTTTGAGACCTCGATTGTGGCTACGGTGCCGTCCTTGGGCGCTTTTACGGGCGTTTCCATTTTCATAGCCTCGATAAACACCAGATCGGCGCCTGCCTTGACAGCCTGACCGACGGTAACGACCACGTTGACGACGGTGCCGGGCATGGGCGCTTTTACGCTGATATTGCCCACTGCGCCCGCGGGTGCGGAGGGCTTTGCCGCTGCCGGAGCGGCGGCTGCGGGAACGGCGGCTGCGGGAGCGGCAGCTTCGCCGAGCTCCTCGACCTGAACGTCATATGCGGTGCCGTTGACGGTGATCCTGTAATTCTTCATAGCAAATTTCCCCTTTATATCAATATAACTGTCAGTTTACCTGAAATCAAAGCTCTGCGCTTATCAAACCGTGCCGTGCTTTTTGGCGACGGTAGGCACGCGCTTGCCGGCAAGCATCTCGAGCGCGGAGATAAGCGCCGGACGCAGCCCGGAAAGCTCCGTAATGCCGTCGACATAGCCGTTCTGCGCGGCGTTGAAGGCGGAAAGGTTTTGTTCGGCGTACTTAGCCGCAGCCGCAGCCTGCTCGCTGACCGGCACCTTCATCGTTTCGGGCGCCATGATGAACGCGGCAGCCTCGGCGTTTACGGGCGAGATCACGGCGTCGGGCAAGGCGTAGACCATGTCGGCGTTGGCGCCGGTTCCCGCCAGAGCGATATATGCCGCGCCGACAGCCTTGCCGACCACCACGGAGATCTTCACGGTGGTAGCCTCGGCATAGGCGAAGGTCAGCTTCCTTGCGGAGGCGACGTCCTCAAAGCCGTCGCAGTCGACAAAGGTGACCACCGGAAGCGAGAACGCGTCGCAGAAACGCACAAACTTCGTGACCTTTTCGGCGGAAGCGCTGTCGAGCTTTTTGCCGACGGTGCGAGCTTGAGCTTTGTGCCGCCGTCGACCGTCTCGCTGACGATGCACTTCCCGTTGGGAGCGGGCTGCTCGGAAAAGCCCTCGGGAGCCGGCGTAAGGTTGTTGGAGGGCAGATAGCAAATCAGCTCGCGCGCCTTTGCCACCGCCTGAGCGGCGTCCTCGGCAATGACAGACGCAACGCCGTTTTTGGCGTTGGCTGCCGCGTCGGAGTTTTCACCCGTCACATCAAGAGAAAGGCTTGCGCCCTCCGCCATTATCACGAAATCTGCGCTTGCGGCGGCGAGCGCGTTCGTGCCGAGGCAGGTGCCGAGCACGACCGAGACCTGAGGCACCGCGCCGCTGAGCTTGGCAGTCAGCTTTAACACCTCGCCGCAGCCCGCCAGCATCTCGGCGCCCTGAGTCAGCCTGCCGCCCACGCTGTCATAAAATCCGACCACGGGCGCGCCGGTTTTGAGCGCAAGCTGAGAGAGCTTTTTGAGCTTGGCGGCCTGCGCCTTGCTGAGAGCGCCGCCGCAGACATCGCTGTTCTGCGCAAAAGCGTAAACGGGCATTCCCTCAACCATGCCAAAGCCCGCGACAGCCTCACAAATGCCGTCCGCGGAACGCGCGAAGGCGTCGATCTCACAGAATGTATCGGCGTCAAAAAAATCGGTGAGGGTTTTATACGCGGAAGTTCCCGCGATCTGCTCCCTTACCGATTGAATCGTTTGCATATCCATCTGTATTTCCTCCTGTTTTGCTGTTCATAGTCTTTTTTTATTATACCGCAAATGAACCGAAAAGACAAGAGATTTTTTTAAGTTGAAAGTTAAGAGTTGAGAGTCAGTCGGCAGCCGCTTCGGATTTGTGATGCCGCGTGCTTATTATAAAGCGTTGCTCCCTATAATGTCATTCCGACCAAGCGCAGCGCGTGGAGGAATCCCCTGCGGCGACGAACCTTCTGCCTATGACAAGGGCAATTTCGTAAAATTAAGCAAATCGCCCAGCGATTTGCAGGAGCGACGAGGGCGTCGCTCCCTACATTGGTAAACCGGACGTTTCAATATTATTGCAGGGAGCGACCTTTTGTTTGTTGCCGAGGAATGACAGCTAAAGGAAAAGCTCCGGGGCGAACACACGATCCGCCCCTACACAAAAACTCTCAACTTCAAATAGTTCTTCCGTTCACCAGAGGGTTGGCGAGGAGGTTTTTTACCTCTTTTTCGGTGAGGTCGCGCCAGTCGCCCTGCTTGAGCATACCCAGCTTGACGCCGCCGATCTGAGTGCGGCGCAGGCGCGCCACCTCAAGCCCGACCGCCTCGCACATACGGCGTATCTCGCGGTTTTTGCCCTCGTGAAGTATCATCTCGAGCACCACTCGCCCGGGTTCCTTATGTACCACATGGACGATCGCGGGCGCGGTCTTTTTGCCGTCGAGCTCGATACCTGTTTCAAGCTTGACGAGCTGATCCTCGTTTATATCGGGGCGCACGGTCACTCGGTAGAATTTATAGACGCTGTTGCGCGGGTGCATGACCTTGTTTGCAAATTCACCGTCGTTGGTGAAAATCAACATTCCCTCGCTGTCCTTGTCGAGCCTGCCGATGGGATATACCCTCTCGCCCACGTTGCTAACCAGCTCGGCAACGCACTTTCTGCCGCGCTCGTCACTCATGGTGGTGATGAAACCGCGCGGCTTGTTGAGCATGATATATCGGTATTTCGCCTTGGGCTGCACAACGCGCCTGCCGCTGACATAGACCTTGTCTGAGGGCAGCACCTTGTCGCCCAAAACGGCGGTTTTGCCGTTGATTTTAACCTTGCCCTGCAAAATCATCTCCTCAGCTCCGCGACGCGACGCGATGCCGCACTGAGAGAGGAATTTTTGCAGGCGAATGGGTTCGTTTTTATCCATAAACAAATAATTCCTTTATTTTTTGAAATAGGTTCTTTTTTACCCTGTGCGCGGCAACGCCCTCCACCGCCGTGAGCGGAGTGGAGTAAATCACCTCGCCGTCAAGCAGATAGTCTATCCTGCCGAGCTTTTCGCCTTCCCCAACCGGGGCGTAGACAAAGCTGTCAAGGTAGATTTTCCGCACAACGTCCTTTTCCCTGCCGTTGTCGATCACAAGCGTTTTGTCGCCGCCGCCCATCACCGCCACAGCGTCCGATTCGCCGCCGACACACGGCAGTTCAACGCAGAACTCGCTGTCCGCGACGCGGTAGCCGCTGAGCCTTGAAAACCCGAGATCATAGAGCGCGATATGGTCGTTCCAGTCGTCGCGGTCGTCGAGCGTGACGCAGATAAGGGTCAGCCCGTTGCGCCGCGCCGCCGAAACAAGGCACCTGCCGGCAGCGTCGGTGTAGCCTGTTTTGCCGCCGATGCAGCCCTCGCAGAGCCGCAGCAGGCGGTTGTGGTTGGTATAGGTGACCTGCTTTTCGCGGGGCTCCTCGAACTGCACGCCCACGCTTTTTTGATAGGTGAGGTCGGCAAAATCCTTGTTTTGCAGCCCTGCCGCCATCAGCAGCGCCATATCGTAAGCGGTGGTGTAGTGCTCGTCGTCGTCAAGACCGCTCGGAGTGACGAAATGGGTGTTTTTCATGCCGATCTGAGCGGCGCGCGCGTTCATCAGCCCGGAAAACTTTTCCGCGCTGCCTGAGATCGAGATCGCGGCGGCGTTCGCGGCGTCATTGCCCGACGCCATCATCATTCCCGCCGCCAAATCGCTGAGCCTTACCTTTTCGCCGACCTGCAAATACATGGAGCTGCCCTCGGCGATCATTTCATCGGTGAAGGTAACAACGCGGTCATTCTTCGCCGCCTGCTCCAAGGTGAGCAGCACCGTCATAAGCTTTGTGGTACTGGCGGGCTTCATCCGCTGATTTTCATTCTTTGACAGAATTATCTCGCCGTTTTCCGCGCAGTAAAGCACAAACGCCCCGGCGCTTGTTTCAACCGTGTCCTCAGCGCCGACCGAAACGGGAAAAGCAAATACCAAAACGGCCGACAGCACAAAGCAAAGCAGCTTTTTCAAGATATCACCCCAATGAAGTGTATGCCGCAAAGCTGCCCGTTATGCCGGTCAGGGCTGAGCGCCGATCAAAGATCGACGTCGTCCACCGTGATCTCAGAGAAGTCGTCGGTCACGTCGATCTCGGTCTTTTTGTCCTTTTTGAAAAAGCCCTTGACCTTATCCACGACATCCGGCACCATATTCATCAGCTTGTCGATGCCGTCGCCGCCGCCGATGGACACCAGCTTGACATTGCCCTGATAAACCGTCAGGAACGCGATAGGCTGGATGGTGACGCCGGCGCCGCTGCCGCCGCCGAAGAGGTCTTTTTTCTCATTCTTGGTAGGAAGGTCGGAGCCGCCGGAGGCAAAGCCGTAGCTGACCTTGGAAACGGGGATGATAAGCGTGCCGTCGGCAGCGGTGATCGGCGTGCCGACGATGGTGTTTACGTCCACCATTTCCTTGATTTTTTCCATTGTGATACTCATTAAATTGCCGATAGGATGTTCCATAGCAGACTCTCCTTTATTGTCAGCGAGATCGTTGAGGATCTCGGTTTTTTCCTCTTTTGTTTTGGCGCGCCGCAGACGCAGCAGCAGCCGTATCGCCTTGAAGCCGTAGCGGAAAACCAGCGCCACGATCCAAAAAACGCGGATCTGAGCGTGGATATCGACCGCGTAGCGCGACTCCTCGCCCTCATTGAAGCTCGGCGCGATATCGACGCCGTAGTGACGGCATTTTGCAGCCTTGACCAGCGCGCTTACCGCCGGATAGACCGCCAGACAGAAGTAGCCGTATTTTACCGCAGTGTCGTCGGCGTCCTCTCCGTGGTAGATTATGCTGATATTAAGCCGTTTGAGGACCAAGTGCCTGAAAAAGCTCTTTAACGCGCCCGTTGCCAGCGCCGCCGCCTGTTGGATGGTATCGATGAGCCACATTATGCCCTTTTCCTTTACCATGCTCGGCTTTTTCTTTTTGGGCTTTTCCTTCTTTTTGTCCTTTGGTTCTTCCGGCTTTTTCTTTTTCTTCTTTTTTTCCTTTTTGGGCTTCGGCGGATAGAGCTGAACGGGTATAAAGCCGATTTTCAGCACCGCCTTAAGCTCGTCCTTGAAGCTTGCCTTGACGCCGATCGGGATCAACAGGATCAACACAAGGAAGAGAATGATGCCGAGCAGAACATATAGCCACGTCACGATCATCCCTCCTTATAACACGGTCGACTAAATCAATTCATGCGCTGAGCGCGATCCGTTGCGAAGCAACGCAAGGCAGTTTATTCCTGCGCCTCGGCTTGCTGCGGCTCCTCATCTGCTTTTTCTTCCTCGGGCAGCGGCGGAAGCTGTTCAAGGTTTTCGATATTGAAGCAGCGCAGGAAGTTTTCTGTGGTGCCGTAGAGCAGCGGCCTGCCCGGAAGCTCCAGCCTGCCCTTTTCCTCGATCAGATCCTTGGCGGTCAGGCTGCCGATGACGCCGCTGCAGTCCACTCCGCGAACCTGCTCAACGAACGCCTTGGTCACGGGCTGGTTGTAGGCGACCACCGCCAGCACCTCGAGCGCCGCCTGAGAAAGCGGAGTGTTGCGGCGCAGATCCATGACCACACGCACCTGCGGAGCGTACTCCTTGCGGGCGATCATTTGATAGCTGTCCTTTAGTTTTATGATAGTTATGCCCCTTTGGGCTTTGTTATAATCATCTGTCAGCGCCGCGATTTGGTTTTCGACCTCGTCCTCGGTGATCTCGAGCGCCTGCGCTATTCGCGCGCGCTCCACCGAAGCGCCGTTTGAAAACAAGATCGCCTCGATCGCTGCCGCGATATTAAGCTCGCCCTGTTCACACATTTTGCTCACCCTCATTTCTCTCGAGCATCCTGACCACGGCGTTTTCGCCGTCGCCCTCGATGCGTATGCGCTTGCCCTTGACAAGCTCCAGCGTCGCCAAAAATGTGGCGACCAAGTCGCTTTTGCCCTCGCAGACCTCAAAGATCTCGTGATATTTGAGCTGCTTTCCGCGCCAAAGGCGGCGCATCAGCGAGATGATCTTGCTGTTGACCGAGACGATCTTATGCGCCACGATGCCCGAAAAAGCCTGAGCCGAAGGCGGCAGCCGCCTTTTTCCCCTGCCTACGGCGCTGACATAAGCCTTGACGATATCCTCCGGCGGATGGCTGCGGTTGTAGGTCAGATCAAATTCGACGGGAGAGGCGGCGCGGTAAAAGGCGTCGAAGTCATAGATACCGCCCAGCTTGGCGGCGATCTCGCGGCAGACAGCGTACTCAAGAAGCTGACCGGTCAGCTCCTTTTTAAGCTCCTCCGCCTCCTCCTCGTATTTCGGCAGCAGCATCACCGACTTGATATACACCAAGCGCGACGCCATGGTCAAAAACTCGGAGGCGACCTCCATCTGGTTCTCGCGCATACGGCTGATCTGCTCCATATACTGGTCGAGCAGATCGGAGATCTGTATGTCGTAGATGTCGATTTTGTTTTTTGAGATAAGCGTTAACAAAAGATCGAGCGGTCCCTCAAAAGCGGGCAGCTTGTATTGCAATTGCTGCGTTTCCATAGGCGCCTCTTATGCTAAAGCCGCGAACGGCAAATGCGCCAGCCAGCTCAGGCCATACAAGAGCCAATTGGTACACGACGACAGCACGCCCGAGAACGCTCCTCTCCACATCAGCATGAAAAGCATGATGAAGAAAATGAACTGATAGCGGTAGATGAAGTTGACCGCCTTGTCAGGCAGAAACAGGAACAGCACCTTGGAGCCGTCGAGCGGCGGGATCGGGATAAGATTGAACACCGCGAGGCTGAGGTTGACGGTAACATAGAACTGCAGAAAATAGCCCAAAATCGTCAGGGGTATCTCTCCCGAGGAAAGGCGGAAAAACAGCAGCGGCGTGTTTTGATAAAACAGCGGAAGGCTGCCGACGCCGTCCGAATAGAGCCAGTCGGGGGCTGTTACCGAAACGATGTTGATGACGAGCAGACCGAAAAGCGCCGCGACCACATTTGCGACAGGACCCATGACGGCGGTGATCGCCATGCCGAGCTTTGGATGCTTGAAGTTGCGCGGGTCGACAGGGACCGGCTTTGCCCAGCCGAAGCCTATCAGCAGCATCATCAGCGCGCCGACGGGGTCGATGTGGCTGAGAGGGTTAAGCGACAGCCTGCCGCGCGCCTTTATGCCCTTATCGCCCAGACAGGAGGCGGTGAAGGCGTGCGCCCACTCGTGAAAGGGCAGGATAAGGAATACGATCGCCAAAACCGCCATGATTTCGGCGAGGATCTGTTGCATCGTAAAATTTCGTGAAAGAAGGGTTGACAGCATAGACATTCCTCAATTACATATTTATACTCATTTTATATTATATATCAAACCGATTAAAAAAACAAGTTAAAAAACAAAGTAAAGAAATTTTTAAAAAACACTTGCTTTTTTTCGGATTTTCTGATACAATAACAAAGTTAGATAAATTATTTGATTTCACAAGGAGGTGCAGACGCATGGCAAAATGTGAATTCTGCGGTAAGGATGTAAAATTCGGCATCAAGGTATCTCACTCTCACAGACGTTCAAACAGAACTTGGAAGCCTAATGTTCAGCGTGTAAAGGCTATCGTTGACGGCTCACCGAAGCGCGTATATGCTTGCACCCGTTGCTTGCGTTCAGGTAAGGTTACCAGAGCTAACTAAGTTGATTTACATCTATTGATTTTCATCAAAAAGGGTTGACCGCAAGGTCAACCCTTTGTTTTTTCTGATTTTTCAGCGTTTCAGCGCCGAAGCGGGCGCGCGTAAGCTAATCGTTATAGATATCCCGTTTGCGCATTACAAAAAGCACCGTGGAGCAAGCCAAAAGCACAAGAAGGATTAGCAGCGCCACATACCACTTGCCTGTCTGCAGCAGAGCGCCGTTCTCCGCTTTTTTGGGCTTTTCCTTTTTTGCGGGCTCGGTCACTGCAGGCTCCGTGACAGCTGTTGCGGCGGTCGCAGCCGGTGAGGTGACAACAGCCTGATCGGGGCTTGCGGGAATGTAGTCGTTCTCATTGAAGTTTGATTTTGTGAGCGTGGCGTACTTTGTGATGCGAACGCTCTCGACCTTTTTGTCTTCGACCACATAACCGTGGGTCACCAAAAAAATCTCCTTGTCGGAGAGCGCGTTGCCATTGGAAGGATCCGGCTCCGAAACACATAGCTCCGACACGCACATATCCACCTTTGTATTTTCCGAATCCTGCGGAGTCAGATCCTTAACGTCAAAAACGATCTTCGCAAAAACCGCCTCGCCGTTGCTGTAGTCGAACATATGAAGGTTGGCGGCGTTGAAGCTGATGCAGCCGGTTCCATCTTCTTCCTCTTCCGATGTAATGACCGCGTTCTTTTTCATCAAGGGGCAGACCTTGTCGGTGGGATTTTTTTCAGGGTCAAAATGCAGCACCGAGGACTCATAGCTGAGAGCCCACTGCGCGCATAGCAGGCGTTTTGACGACTTGAGCATATAAGTGACCGTGACTTCGCGCGTAAATTCGTTATACTCAGACTTCACCCTGCCGAAATAATTTGAAACGGCATTGACAGTCAGCACCGGATGATCGGCTTTGGAAACGGGCAAAGTCGTCGGCTCGGGAGCATCGGACACTTCTTCCGCGGCGTCAGTGAATGATTCCGAAGCAGCCGCAGGCTCCTCGGTCAGCTCGGCACCTTTGGCAAGGACAAGCGAAGAAAATAATATTGAGGTTGTAATGATAAAGGTCAAAACAAGGCGCAATGCGCATTTTGACATGATTTATCCCCCCAAAAAACATTTAACGATATTATTATACTCTTATCGGACAAAAAAGTCAATCACAGATGAAAAATGACGAAGCCGTGCGTAAGACGCGAAAAACGCGATAGGCTTTAACCCGCAAAAAAGGCTGCCTCAAGCGAGACAGCCTTTTAATGATCGGTCAAAAATTATTTCTGGACCTTCTTGCGTGAGAAGAAGAAGATGCCCAAGCCTGCGATCAGAACAACGAAAGCGATAACGATCAGAGAAGCCTGACCGGTAGCGATAGCACCGTTGGAGTTGTTGCCGCCGTTGTTAGCGGAATCGCTGGTGGAAGAGTTAGCGTCGGAAGCGGGCTGAGGAACGGAAGCAGGAGGAGCGGTGGTCTCAGCGGAAGTGGGGATCTCGATATCATCCATGGTGGACTTCCAATACTCGTCGCTCATGAAGTTGCCGGTAACGCCGCACATTCTGGTGTTGAGTTCCTTGGTGGGCCAAGTGCCGTACTCGCCGCCGCCATAGTAGAAGTATACGTCACCGTCAAAGCTGATCTTGTGGCTGGTGGGGCTTTCTACCATCTTGTCGGGGTCGAAGTTAACAACAAATACCATGTTGTCGAAGTTGAAGCAGATACCGAAGCAGGCAGCGTCTTCAGCGGGATGCTCCTCGTTGTCGAGGTCGCTGTTCCAGAAGTTGGAAGCGTAGTCGCCGAACTCGGAGAAATCAAGCTCCGCTTCGTCAAGAACCCAGTCAGCGCAGAGGCTCTTGTCGTCAGCGCTGAGGGATTCGTAATCTTCCTCAAGGAAATCTGCGGCAGCTTTGTTGATCTTTTCCCAGAAATCCTCATCTTCGATATCGATGCCTTCAACATCGTCTACGCCCGCCTTAAGAAGCTGGGTCTTGTAGACATATCTGAAAAGCTTATCATAAAAATCGTGATCATCGTCCTTGGAATAATACTGACCGGAAAAGTCTCTGGTCTGCATTGAATCCTTGTAGAAGGGGTTCTTAACGGGATCGGTCTCTGTGCCGCCGTCGAGGTAGTTGTTCCAGATGATCATTGTGGCGTTACCTGCGTCGCCGTTCCAGTAGGTGGGAACATCGACAGCCCAAAGGTTTTCAACGCCTTCTTCCTGAACCTGCTTTGCCTTGTATCCCGGCCAACCGTGGCCGAACTTGGCGTCGGGAGTGTCAAAGCCGCTCCACCAGTAGATGCCGGCAGCGCCGCCGCACTTCGGATCCTTGGTGAGATCGGTCTGCCACGCACCGGGCATAGCGAACATCAGGTGCTGGGTAACGATCTTTTCATCAGAAGGGGTGTATTCGCCCGCAACACCGTAGCCGCCGGGAACAGCGCCGGAACCGTCATCATCAGCCGCAGCGGAAATTGTGCCGGTAGCAACAGCAGAAACAGACAAAGTAGCCGCAAGAGCGATACTTAAGATTTTCTTTTTCATATTCAATTCCTCCAAAATATTTCCGAAAATCGGTTATTATCATTATATAACAAATGATTGCAAAAATCAAGATGATTATGAAACTTTGTTTTGGAAAATATGACAAAATTTTAATTTCTTTTCGTTCAATATGTGTAAAAAGCTATCCTTTTCGCGATTTCATCATCACAAAGAACACTGCGGAGAGCACCGCGAGCACCACAACCACAGCCGCGATGATGAAAACAACAGGGCGCGCGCCCGAAGCCAACCCCTGATTACTGCCCTTTGTGACCTCATATATGCCGTCGTTCGCGTAGTCCCCGCTATAGCTGGCGGCTACTGCGGCGTCGGTGTTATATGGCGATTCTTCATTTTGTATCAGGAAACGGTCTCCGGAGGTGAGGTCAAAGGTGAAGTTGGTGCCGGTCAGATAACTCATATCTTCGCCGTAAAGGTCCGTGAAGAAATATGTTATGTCGCAGACGCCGGCGTCCAAAACCTTGAATTTTGCGGACAAAAACTGCTTTTTTTCTCTGAAATCGGGAGGATTGGAAAACTGGGAGCTGTTCATCGGGATCCTTCCGGGGATATCCTCGTTATAAATGACAACGTCGAAGTTATCAAAATGCAGGCTGCCCTTTTGATACTCGAGCTTGGTTTCGTCATAGAAAAGGCGCAGTTCAAAGCCGACAACGGGATCCACAACGTCGCTGAGATAAAGCGTATAGGTAACAAGGTCGCCTTTATCGACATTTACGCCGTTGAGTGTAAGCTGATCCGCGGCAGAAGTGTTGTTCTGCGCAGCGTTGGATTGTTCGGCGCCGACCGCAGAGACGGATATCGCAATGATCAAAACGGCAAAACACAGCGAGCATAGTTTTCTCAAAAACAACTTCATAATTTCAATCCTCATTACATTATTATGTTTATTATATAATAATCTTTGATTGATTTCAACAGGAAAGTGTGATGTTTATGTGAAGATTTTGTTACAATTATGTAAGCTATAGGATAAAAAACTCCCCCGCATTATTCACACGGGGGAGAAAACATGGTTTGTTTTTATTTCAGGAAATTATTTCACCTTTTTACGTGCGAAGTAGATTCCTGCGGTCGCGGAGACAAGAACAAGGAGGATGATCAGCGCCATAGAAGCGTTGCCTGTCTGTACCGCGTTGTTGTTGGTTGAATCCGGAGTGCAGCCGGAGTCGGAGGTGGAGGTACCTGTGGTGGTCTCAGCATCTGTCGCGGAGGTCGCGTCGGAGCTGGGTTCGCCGCTTGTGGTATCCTCAGCGGGAGCACCGGTGGTTTCCTCAGCAGGAGCCTCGGTGGTCTCCTCTACGGGAGCCTCGGTGGTCTCCTCAACAGGAGCCTCGGTGGTCTCCTCAACGGGCGAAACGGTAGTTTCCTCACCAAATTCGGTGGTGGGCTCTTCCTCTTCACGCTGATCGACCGTATTGATGATGATGGTTTCGTCGCCTTCATCGGTTCTGATGGTCATATCGACCACAGTGAGAACAACATCAGTAGAATTGTTGTCGCCAAGCGCCTTAACGGTGAATACGAAGGTTATGAAATCGTCGCCTTCGGAAACCGCGCAGGGATTATTGACGTCGGCGAAGTTGCCCAGTACGTTGTAGGAATCAGCATTGGTGTTGATAAGCATCTGTCCGGAAGCGATGGTGGAAATACCGGTAAGCTGAAGGAGATCCTTATCGTAGTCCATACCCCACTGGATATCAACGATATCAGCGTTTTCGGGAGCCTTGAAGGTTACGGTTACGGACTGACCGACTTCACCGGTAACACCTTCAACTGCTGCGCAGTAGTTGGATTTGCCGTTAACGGTAAGAGCATCCACGGCGGGAGCCTCGGTGGTCTCTTCTTCCTCATCATAAGTGATGGTGATGGTGAACTTAGCGCCTTCCTTGGTGCTGAAATCGAAGTTGCTCAGGTCGAGCTGCGCCTTAACGGTGCAGGTGGCGTCAGTATCAAAGGTGATGTTGTCGCCGTTGTAAACAGCGTCGGAGGTTACGCCGCTGTCTTCGAACGCGCCGCCGAAGTTGTGG
>ONHJ01000032.1 GCA_900317595.1 uncultured Eubacteriales bacterium
CTGGGCACAGCCGTACCCTGACCGTGGGTTTAATGCCCGGTGTTTCTGCCTTTATCTGCGGCACGGTCAAGACCGTGCCCTACTTTTTTGTTTTGAGCCGGCCCCTTGTTGTTTTATCAAGCTCGGTTTTTCATCCGCGATCTCGGTCAATCGATGACGATGCCCATAAACGGCTCGCCGGTGCTGTCGCAGTAAGCGACAACCACGACCATGTTGTCAACGCCGATCTGACTGCGCATCTGAGCCATGGAGGATTTGAGAGAGCTTTTCAGCGTGTCCTCGGTCGATTGCAGGGCGCTCTTCATGGCAATGCGCATGGAGTCGTCCAGCTCCATATTCATCCGCACCTCATAGACAAGCGCGTTGCCCGAGGCGTAAACATCGGCGGTCGCCATTCCTGCGGCGCCGGACTCAACGGAGTCGGCAAGCCCGGGATTCTCGTCGACAAACGACTGTATTTTGGATTCGGCCGAGAAATCCGAAGCGTCTATAGCGGGATCGTCGGCAAGCAGAGAACCCGATTTTCCGTAAACCTTATGGCTGCCGCTCGGAACGGAGCTCCGGCTGCTTGAGGAGCTTGAATCGTCCCGGCTGTAGCTGCTCCGGCTGCGTGAGGAGCTTGAATCGTCCCAGCCGAAGCTGCTTGAAGGTGACGAGGATGTGTCGGAGCTGAGGCTGCTTTGCGCGCTCGAGGACGAGCCGCTTTCCACGGCGGCGCTCTGTGAGGTCTCGCCGCCTTTTTTATCGTCGCCCTTATCCTTATTGAGCAGCATGACAGCCGTGAAGATACCGCCGCCGACCAGCAGTACAGCCAGCACGATTATCACGATTATCAGAGGGGTGTTTGATTTTTTGGGCGGCTGCGCGCCGTATTGCTGCACGTTGTTATAGGGCGGCCGATACGGGTTTTGGGGCTGCTGGGGCGCGAAATTCTGCGGCTGATACTGATCCTGCGGCGGCTGCGCATAGACCGGCTGCTGAGTATATACGGGCGCTTCGGGCTGCGGCGGCTGTGGCTGCTGCACAAAATCGTCGCCGTAGCTGGGCGTATCGGGCAAGGTCGGCTCCTGAGGCGCAAACTCTTCCTGAAAAGCGGGAGCGGCGTTCACCGGCTCCTGTTCAACGGGCGTTCCGCAAAGGTCGCAGAATTTTTGGTGGGGAGCTAACGGATTGTTACAATTTGGGCAATTCATAAGATACCTCCATCGTTCAGGATAGTCCTATTATACCGCGCAATGACAAATTTTGCAAGGCGCCTGACACAAAAAATTAAGGGTCGGCACCGAAAGCCGACCCTTGTAAAACAAATGCGGTTATTATTTGGCGACGCCGCCGGAGATATATGTGCCGTCTTTTTCAAGATAAGCGATAACTACGACCATATCGTCGACGCCGACCTCGCTGCGCATTCCCGAAAGCATCGATTGGAGCGAAGCGACAGCGCTTCCGGTCGCGTCCGCGATCGCCGATGTCTGAGCGCTGTTGAGGTCAATTGTCATTGTACATTCAACCACCATCGCGTTGCCGACGCCGTAGATCTTCGCGGTCGCCAAGCCGTTGGCGTTTTGCTCGAAGACGTCCGCCAATTCAGAGTTTTTGCTGAAATAATCGTTGATAATATCCTCGGCGTCCTCGTCGTCCGCGTTGATCGCGGGATCGTCGGCGAGCACTATGCCGCTGCTGTTGATGACCTTGTGGTTGACGGATGCAGCGCTTGAGCTGTCCTGAACATAGCTGCTCTGAGTGTCGGAGGACGAGTCATCCCAGCCGTAGCTGCTCTGAGTGTCGGAGGACGAATCATCCCGGCCATAGCTGCTCTGGGAGCTCGAGGACGAGTCATCCCAGCCGTAGCTGCTCGACTGCGACGTATTGCTGGTGAAGTCAAGGCTGCTCTGAGCTTTTGAAGACGCGTCGCTTGACGCGGAGGTGCTCTGAGCGGTGGTGCTGTCTTTTTTCTCATCGCCCTTGTCTTTGTTGAGGAGCATGATCGCCGTAAATATTCCGCCGCCGACCAGAAGCACCGCGAGAACTACTATAACGATGATAAGCGGGGTGTTGGATTTTTTGGGCGGCTGATTGCCCGAGCCGCCGGGACCCTGCGGCGCACCGTAGGGCGGCTGAGGCGCATAGGGCTGAGCGTAATTATTTTGCTGTGGCGGCTCCGGCACAAAAGCGCCTGCGGCTCCCTGCGCAGAAGAAGGCGCCGGGTATTCCTGAGGAGAGGGCGCCGGATATTCCTGAGGAGAAGGCGCAAAATTGTTTTGAGGCGCGTTATCGGTGTTTACCGGCGCCTGAGCGGCAGGCGCTCCGCAAACGCTGCAAAACTTTTGGTTTGGGTTCAATGGATTATTGCAATTCGGACAATTCATAGATATGCCTCCTTATTTAGGGTATTTCGATTATAGCGCGAAACGGCAAAAAAAGCAAGACCGATTACGCCGATTTTTCCGCTAATCCGATAAAATCAAACAAAATGCCGGTTCTGTGATCGAACCGGCATCGTTTTTGAAGGGATTATTTTGCGACGCCGCCCGTGATGTAGGAGCCGTCCATGCTAAGATACGCGACGACCATGACCATGTTGTCTGCGCCGACATCGGAGCGCATTGAAGAGAGCATCGGCTTAAGTGATGAAATCACGGTATCGCCCGCGTTCTTAATTGCCGAGGTCTGGCCATCGTCCAGCATCACCGTCAGGGTACACTCGACAACCATCGCGTTGCCTTTGGCGTAAATATTCGCGGTCGCGTTGCCGGCAGCGGAGCTTTCGATCGAATCCTTCAACTGGGTATTCTTGCTCAGGTAAGCGGAGATCGTGCTCTCAGCCGCCGAATCGCTTGTATCGATGGCGCTGTCGTTGGCGATCTCGATTCCCTTTTCCGTTGTGATCTTATGCACGTCAGCCTGAGTCACGGAAACATCCGACACGGATGACGCCGACTTGCTGCTGCTCTTGTCGTCGCTGCCGCAGGCGGCAAAGGCTGTCGCCGCCATCAGCATGGCGGAAGCGAGAGCGATCGCTTTGATAAACTTCCTCATGTTTTCTCCTTTTTGATTTTATGCGCTGAACACCTTGCTGTAGCACACGTTGCCGTTGTTTTCGACAACCGCGACCGCGACCGCGATGTTCAGGTTATACTGCTTCATCTGCGTAAGACCCCGCATCATAGACTGGGCGCTTTGCTCCATAGAGGGACCGATCGTGTCCTTTTCGGAATCGGTCAGATCCTTGATGCAATCGACCTCAACGACCAGGGTGTTGCCTTTGACATACATAAACATATTGCCCTCAGCGCTCTTTTTCTCGGTTTCCAAGCCCTGCTGCTGGATCACCGCTGTAAGGATACCCTCGGCGGTCGAGTCTGCGGTGTTGATAGCGCTGTCCTCCGCGATCAGAATTCCATTGGAATTATAGATCTGATTGTTGTTTGCGGTGGGCGTCGAGACCACTGAAGTGCCGTTGTTGGTGTTGTTGTTATTGTTGCTGTTTGCTGTGCTGCTTTCTTCGCCGCAGGCGGCAAACGCTGTCGCCGCCATCAGCATGGCGCAGGCAAGCGCGGCAGTTTTGATGATTTTTTTCATATTAATACTCTCCTTTTTTATTTTACACTATTCTCATAGTGTTTGATACGGTTGGTTTTTGTGACGGAGAACTCAGAACTCCATTTTTTTGACTTGGCAATAATAAACCTTTCCGTCGGGATCGATCAGCGCCAAAATCAAAACATAGTCGGGCACGGAGGCGTCGGGATCGTCGTCCTTAAAAGAATCCATCAGAGCCTTTTTGTCATCATCATCGAGCAAGTCGGTCATTCGCAGCAACGTCGCTGCGGTGTTGCCCTTTATTATTAACTCCGCCGTGTAATACATGGAATACTTGCTGTTGATGTCGCTGATCCGGCTTTCCATTTCCTCCCGGGCATACATTTTCTTCAAAAGGCTCTCGGTTTTGCTGTCCGTGATGTCGATATCGTCATCCTCCGCAAGCAAAATGCCGTCGTCGGTAACAAAGCGGTGCCGATTGTCAGCGGGAGAAACGGTGGCGGGAACAGTGCTTGAAGGCTGCACCGAGGTGGTCTGAGCCGCGCCGGCGCCGTTCTTTTTGTCCTTTCCGCCGTCGTTGTTAAACAGCATTATCAGCGTCACTGTGCCGCCGCCGACCAAAATGACAGCCAGCACGATGACAACGATCACCAGCGGCGTGTTGCCGCTGCCGGACGGGAACGAGCCGTCGCCTTTGCGGGTGGAAGGCTGCTTTTGCCCGGATTGACGGTACTGCTGATACTGCAGGGAGTGATCCCGCTGCTGCGCGGCATTGCCCTGCATCTGCCGCGACGATGACGAAACCGTTTCAAATCCTCTTGCAGGATATTCCTGCGGCGAGGAAGGCGCTGCAGGCTTCTGCGGCGGCAGCGGAGCGCGGCGCTCCGGCTGAGCAGGCGGCAGATCGTCAGCCGCTTGGGTCTTGTCGACGTCCAGTATATCTTTCGGCACATTAAAGCCGCAGTTGCCGCAAAAGCGGGATCCGGATCTCAGCGGATGGCTGCATTTCGGACAGTTCATATTATCCTCCGGAGGTGCTAGCTCGCGGTCACTCGGGCGATCTCATTTCCCGATATATCCCTGTATATCAGCACCACGACCAGGTCGTCGACGCCGATCTCGCTGCGCATCTGCGGCAGTCTTTGCTGAAGCTGGCTTTGTATTTCGCCCGTGTTTGCGGCAAGCATGCTCTTTTGTTCGTCGGTGATATCGACCGTCAGCTTAACGTCCATTACCAGAGAATTGCCTCTGCCGTAAATATTCGCGGTAGCCGCTCCGCCCATCTCGGATTCCATGGACGATTTCAGCTCGGGATGCGCGTTGATATAACTGTTTATCTTCGATTCCGCGGCGCTGTCGCTGCTGTTGACCCCGTCAGCGTCCTTGCCGCCATTGCACGCCTTTACGCCTAAAACGATGCCGAGCACGATGCCCGTGATCGCCAGCACAGAAACGACGATTATGATGATGATCTTGGGATTGACCTTTTTCTGCACCATCACGCCGTTTTGCTGCATGCTGTAGCCCGCGTAGCCCGAACCGTTGGGCTTGCTGTACTGCGAGGGCTGGTTGTACTGCGCGAACTTATCGCTGAAGTCGTTATTGGCGCTTTGATATGAATAGCCGCTCTGCGACGGCTGCTGCTGCGGCTGATAGCCGTAGTTATCCTGCGGCGCGTAGTTCTGCTCGGGCTGCTGCGGCTGATAACCGTAATTATCCTGCGGCGCGTAGTTCTGCTCGGGCTGCTGCGGCTGATAGCCGTAGTTATCCTGCGGCGCATAGTTCTGCTCGGGCTGCTGCGGCTGATAGCCGTAGTTGTCGAACTCATCCGCCGCCATGGTTTTGGCTGTGTCTAACGGCTCTGCCGGCGCTGCCTGAACGGCGGACAAGTCGTTTCCGCAGTTGCCGCAAAACCGTTGATTGGGCGGCACCTGGGCGTTGCATTTAGGACAAATCATAAATTACCTCCAGATTCAATAGTATTCATTTATTCAACCATGCGTGAATAATACACGCTTCCGTCTGCGTTAAGCATGACAAAAACCTCTATCAGGTTGGGTATGCCCGTCACTTGTCTGTCCTGAGCAAGGGTCGAGACAAACATCGTTGAGGTCAGGTAGGTTTTCATCGAGGATTTTTCATATTCAGATATGTTATTAAAGGTGTAGCAAAACACGAAGGTGTTGCCCATCGGAACAAAGCTGATCTTGCCGTAGGCGGCGCGTTCAACATCGTTGTTGAAGTTGTTCATCGCCTCATAGCCGCCCTTGTTTTGCAGATAATCCTCGATCTGCGCCTGCGTCGACGCGTCCGAGGTGTCGATGCGGCTGTCGTTGAAGATCACCGTGCCGTTCGGAGAGGTGATGGTGTGGACATTGCCGGATGTCATCGATCCCTGAACGGAGCCTCCGGAGCTGTTCACGGCTTCGCTGTCGGCTTGGCAAGACTTCGCGCCGAACACGATCGCGAGTATCATGCCGGTCACCGCGAGGACAGCGCCGATGATGCCGAGAACGATAAGCGTCTTTTTCTGCTGAGGGGTAATGCCGCTTGCGGCATAGCCGCCGACGGACGGCTGAGGAGCCGCCTCGCAGGAACAGGCGGCGTCGGGCTGTGAGAACGACGCACTTTCCGAAGTCTCGGCAGTTGCCGCCAAGATGACCTTAGCCCCGCATCTTCCGCAAAAGCGCTGCCCGTCAGGGATAGGATAACCGCAGTCTGGACAATTCATTCTTTCATCTCCTTCGTCAGTCGACTCTGCCGGAATAGACATGATTTCCGGCTATATCGATGCAATCCACTACTATCTGCGCGTCGGAAACGCCTGTTTTTTGCTTCATATCATTCACATTCGCGTCAAGAGAGCCGCAAAGCGCCGTAAAATAGCTTCTGACCACAGATGTATAGTTTTGCTGAGTCTCGTCCTGTGTATCAATGGTCAGGGTGTACTGCACGCTGACCAGATTGCGCTCGACGTAAACCATGTCAAGCTCCGTATATTCATCCGTCCACGCGAGCAGATCCTCGTAAAGGCCGGAGTTTTTGACGTAATCCTCAAGCTTTTTCTGGACGCTCATCTCGGATTCGGTCGTCGGCTGAGTTGAAGACTCGCCGGTCGCCTGAGTCGCTGCTTCCGTGGCGGCCTGTGTTGAAGCTTCGGTTGCCGCCTGAGTCGCCGCATTCGCGGCAGCTGTCGTGGGCTGCACGGTGGCAGGCACGGTTTCACTGCTTGCCTGAGAGGTTTCCGACGGAATTTTTTTGCCCTCCGCCTTTGCTTCGTTCCCTCGGTTGAGCAACAAGATCACAAGACTGACAACGCTGCAGAATATCAATACGCAGAACGCGATGACCACGATATTCCTGACAGAGCTCCTTCGGTGCTTCATTGATTTCCTGCCGGAGAACACCACATCGATTCCCTTCTCCGAAAGCGAGGCACCGCATTTTTCGCAGGTTTTTTGCTCGGGCTCAACAGGTGCGCCGCATTTGGGACATACCATCTTATGACCCTCCTTTTTGCTTAATATCAAAATTATAATCTATTTTTTCAATAATTTCAATATTTTTGCGCAAAAATAGTGTGTAAAAGATAATTCGACATACTTTTGAAACAACGATAACAAAATGTCATATTTTCATCATTGACGCGGACAGACAAAAAGCGGCACAAGGCTTGGATCTCAAAGCCTTGTGCCGCGGTTTATTCCATCAGTCTTCTTCATCGAAAACAGGCTTGATCGAATCGGTTTTGATGATGAAATCGACCTTGCCGTTCGCGTTATCTCCGATACCGCTGAAGGATTTATAATTCTTTGATAATGTAAGCATCGCCTTGAAGCGGTCGGTGAGATTTTTGAGGTCGCCGTCGACCGCCTTCACAATGACGTCTACGCCGTCCTTCTTCAGCTTCTGCAAGCCCTTGTCGAGCTGCATAGAGCCGTCCGCAAGCTGCTTGACGCCGTCAACGAGCGAACCCGCGCCGTTTTTCAGTGTGCCGATGCCGTCATAGAGCTGCACAGCGCCGCTGTTGAGCTGCACCGCGCCGTCCTTAAGGCTGACGGTTCCGTTTTTCAGATTGCCGGAGCCGTTTTTGAGCTGTGACGCTCCGCCCTTGAGGGTGTTTGTTCCGTCCTTGAGCTGTGCCGCGCCGTAGGCGAGATTGCCGGTGCCTTCCTTGAGGGTATAGGTGCCTGCGAGTATCTGCTGAGCGCCGGTGTTCGCCTTGTCGACGCCGTCGGTGTAGCTGATAACGCCCTGATAGAAGGTGTTGTAGCTGTCAAGCTGGGTCTTAAGCGCCTGCAGCGACTGCTTGCCCGAAGCGGCCTTTGCCGCCGCAGCTTCGATCTGCGACTGCACCTCTTCGCCCTGCATATTTGTATCGATCAGCGTCTCGATCTGCGCGTCGGTGTTTGCGTCTATGACGCCGTCCATGCCCGCCATCTGATTGACGACCGCCGCAGCCACCTGTGACTGCGCTTCCTCGGAAACCATGCCTGCCGCGACCGCCTGTTCATAGCTGTCGCTGTCCATTCCGAGACCCGCCGCCGCGAGAACACCTTCGGTCACCTGTTTTTTGACCTGTGCCGCGACCGCCTGACGGATAACGTCGCGCTGGCTGTTGACGGCAGCGCCTACGGTCTTATACGCGGTGTCATAAGCGAGCTGACGCACCGCGCCGTCGTCAAGCTGAGCGATCAAGCCGTCCAAAACGGAGGCGTAGTTGTCGACCGTCATCGACGGAGCGGTAAGGCCTGCCGCAGCGATCTGGGTGTCGGCGGTGGCAAGCAGGGTGTCGAACACCTGCTTAGCGCCGCCTCTGAGCTGCGTGCTGTTGGCGGAAATGGTGCTGAGTCCGCCGGAAAGTGTGCCGATATAGCCCTGAAGGCGCTCCACGCCGCTGTCGACGGAATACGCGCCGTCGCTGAGCGCGGACGCTCCGCTGTTGAGCGAGGAAGCTCCGCTGCTGAGGCTTGCCGCGCCGCTGTCAAGCTTGCCCGCGCCGTCACTGAGCGCGGACGCGCCGCTTTCCAGCTTTGCTGTTCCGTCCTTGAGCTGTGCCGCGCCGCTGTAGAGCTTGTCGACGCCGGCGATCAGATCGCCCGACTTGTCGAGCAGCGTGCTGAGTCCGCCGTAAAGCTTTGAGGAGCCGTCGGCAAGCTGATCGACGCCGTCCGAAAGGGTTTTGAGCTTGGTTTTGAGTTGATCCAGCTTATTGTCGAGGTCGCTGACGTCGATATCGTTGAACATATCGTTGGTGGCGACCGTAAGCGTGGTCGCGAGCTCGAAGTCTTCGACGTCGGCGGTTATGACCACAGTGGAAGGCAGCTCGACGTCATCCTTGTTGAGACCGAGCGTTTCCTGCATTCCGGGAAGCGCGAATCCCGCAACCAGAGTGTGAGAGCCGTCGTTGATGACCTTGCCGTTCGACACGGTCACGTTGCTGAACTTTTCGTCGTCCAGTATCATTCCGGTCAGCATCACGAAGGGAACATATATCTTTTCGTTTTTGTCGCCGATTTTGACCTCCTCATACTGACGGTTGGTGTAGTTGAAGGTCATTTTCAGCTTGCCGCTCTTGCCCGCGAGATCAGCGGGTGCGCAAGCCTTGCCGTCGAGCTCATATTTCACGGTGACGCCGACGGGAAGCTGCGCGTCGGAATTGCCCTTGTAATAAATGTCGCTGCCGTCAGCCTGCCATTCGATCATATTGTTTTCATTGATCGTAAAGGTTTCGTCGCCCTTGGTGTTCTCGATGTCGGAAAGGTTGCTTTTGTCGGAGATGACGTCCGCTTTTCCGGGGTTTTGGATCCAGTCGCTGACTATGACCTTTTTGGGCGCGCCCTCGGCGTCCGCGATGACATACACGGTTTCTTCCTTGGTGAACCGCTTGTCGTCCTTTTCCGCCTTGCTGTCCTCAGCCTTTGCGGCGGAGGTCGCGGCGGCGGTTTTTTCCTCCTTGTTCTCGGCGCCTGCCGAATAAGCCGTCATGCCTACGGCGCTGCACAGTATAGTCAGGCTCATCACCGCCGACAGCACCTTGGGCAAATGTTTTTTGAGAGAGTTGTTTTTACGCATTTGCGGATACCTCCGAATCTTTCGTGTTTTTCTTTGGTTTAAAGCCGATTGTGGTCACACCGATGAACTTGTCGAGCAGCATGAACAGCGCAGGCAGAACAAGTATTACGCAGAACATACTGATTACAGCGCCGCGCGCCATCAGGGCGCAGAGTGAGCCGATCATATCGACGTCGGAATATATCGCCACACCGATAGTCGCCGCGAACAGTCCCATGGCGCTGACGATGATCGACGGTATCGAGGTCGCCAGAGCAGTGCTGACCGCCGAGCGCTTATCCGCGCCGAGCGAACGCTCTTTTTTGTAGCGCGTGGTCATCAGTATCGCGTAGTCCACCGTGGCGCCGAGCTGGATTGTACTGATACAGATCGGCGCGATGAAGGGCAGCGAATTGCCGAGATAATGCGGCAGGCCGAGGTTGATGAAGATCGCCAGCTCGATCACCGCCACCAGAATCAGCGGCAGCGAAATGCTCTTTTCGACCAGCGCGATGATGATGAAGATCGCGATGATGGAAATGATGTTGACGGTTGCGAAATCCACCGAGGTGATGTTTATCATGTCGTTGATGCACGCCGACTCGCCGACCAGCAGACCGTTTTTGTCATAGCGCTTGACGATATCGTTTATCGCGTTGAGCTGCTCGGTCATCTCGGGCGTCGCCGTTTTGTATTCGGAGCCGATAAGCATAAGCTCCCAGCGGTCGCTCTTGAGGATCTTGGTCACCGATTCGGGGATCATTTCCTCGGGAACCGAGGAGCCGATGACGCTCTCAAGACCAAGCGCGAATTTTACGCCGTCCACCTTTTTGAACTCCGACTGCATTTTATGCGCGTCCTTGGAGGAAATGCCTGAATCAACAAGCACCATGTGAGTGGAGCCCATGTGGAACTCCTCTTCAAGCTTGGTGTTGGCGATGACGTTGGACATATCCTCCGGAAGGCTGCGCGAGATGTCGTAATAAACCTCGCTGTTCGTCTTGTTGTAGCCGTAGAAGGCAGGATAGGCGACGACGCCGAACAAAATCAGGAATACCGGGAATATCCTGACGATCCCGCCCGCCAGCTTTTTGGTGGAGGGGATCAGCGAGCGGTGCATGGTTTTGCCCAGCACCTTGTCAAACGCCAAAATCATAGCGGGCAAAACCGTGACACAGCCGATGACGCCGAGCACAACGCCCTTTGCCATCACGATTCCCAAGTCGCGTCCGAGCGTGAAGGTCATAAAGCAGAGGGCTATGAAGCCCGCAACGGTTGTCACCGAGCTGCCGATCACCGAAGCGAAGGTGTCCTTGATGGCGTATGCCATAGCTTCCTTGTGATCCTCGTGCTTCTGCTTATGCTCTCCGTAGCTGTGCCACAGGAAGATCGAATAGTCCATCGTGACGGCAAGCTGCAGAACAGCGGAAAGCGCCTTGGTGATATATGATATTTCTCCGAGGAAGAAGTTGGAGCCCAGATTGAGCAGGATAGAGATGCCGATGCTGGCGAGAAAAACAAACGGGATGATCCAGTTGTCGAGGAACAGCATCATGGCTGCGGTAGCAAGCAGCACCGCGATAGCGACATAGATCGCTTCTTCTCTTTCACACAGGTCGCGCAGGTCGGTGACCATAGCCGAGATGCCCGAAACCAGACATTGCTTTCCCGCGATATCGCGGATCTTTGAAATGGCGTCCATGGTTTCATCGGCGGAGCTTGAGGTGTCGAAGAATACCGCCACCAGCGTGTCGTCGCCGGAATTGAACGCCTTATAGATCTCGTCGGGCAGCATCTCCTTCGGGATCGCGCCGCCGGCTATCTCGTCATAAGACAGCACGCTGGCGACATGGTCGACCTTTTTGATATCCTTGACGACCTTGGCTATGTCCTTATCGTCCATATCCTCAAAAATAAGGAAGGAGAACGCGCCCTTGTCAAAATCCATATCGTAATTGACGCGGGTAAAGATCATTCCCAGCACTGACGGGATAAGCAGCAGCACCGCTAAAATCAGGATGACCACGCGCGCCTTGACGACCGCTTTTCCTAACTTCATCTCAGAATACTCCTTTCAAGTTGTTTTCAAGTAACTATTATAGTGTTTCAGCCGAAAAATAAAACGTACATTTGGGAACAAATGCACGTTTTTTAGGCAGATTCATTTTTTTGTCTAAGGCTTTAGGCGCGGTCCGCAGCAGACGCTTTCCGTTTTCACGGGATCATCTGCTATAATATGATTTCTCCCGATCTGTCAAGCGAGTCGGCGCATTTTGTTCCGGCTGTCTTGCAACGGTTTGACGCGCCGTTTTGCGATGCTTCCTCTAACGCTGTTTTTCCAAAGGCGCACTGCCGGCCGCGGCAGCGGACATAAAAAAATAATCGCCCGACCGTCCGCAAAACTTAGGCGATTATTTTGCTGAATTTTAAAGGCTAACCGCTTTGAACGGTTTCCCTGCAACCTTATTATATACGATTTTTCAGATATCGTCAACAGCCGCCCGAACAATTTTGTCAGGGCGTTTATTTTTTTCTGCACCTGCTCACGGCGATCTCGGTGGTTCCCTCAAACAGCTCGCAGAGGCGCTGCACCTGAAAGCTCAGGTCGTATTTCATGCCGCTGCCGACCCACTCGATAACAAATCCGACCAGCAGGCTTTTGTAGTACATGACGATCGCCTGACGATCCTCGTCACAGATCGGCTCGTCGGAAAAATACACCTCAAAATACTCGCTGACGGTGCGGCTGGCTATGCGGTTGAGATAACGCTCGAACAGCTCCTTGCTGGCTGAGTGATAGAGGTGCATCATCGCGGTCTTGTTTTGCAGGGCAAAGTCCATGGCGGTGAGTATCGCCTCATAAATGCTGGTATCCTTGTTGCTGACCTGAACAAGCGCGTCCGACTGCTCGTTGAGTATCTCCTCAATCAGCGCGGGAATGTCGTCGTAATGATAGTAAAAGGAGTTGCGGTTGATACCGCAGTCCTCCACGATCTCCTTGACAGTGATCTTGTTGACCTGCTTTTGGTTGAGCAGCTTCATAAAGGATCTTTTGATAGCGTCCTTGGTGAGAGTTGTCATAGCACACCCCTTGAAAAGATTATATATAAAGTATAGCACACTTTGAGAATCATTGCAAGGATATAAAAAAACAAAAGCAAAAAAGCACTGTTTTTGTTCAGAAAAACAATTTTTCTCCATAACGCGCCGATTTTATCCGAATCAATTGACAAAGCTTGCTATTTTGTTGTATAATAAGGCATACCCTTATTTTAATCGTCGGCTTACCGGCGCAAAAGGGGATAAAAAGAAAAGGAGAATTATTATGATCAAAAAAAGAAGTATTGCGGTATGTATCGTTTTGTCTATCGTAACCATAGGTATTTACGGCATTTACTGGTTCGTTTGCTTAAACAACGATTGCAACAAAGCCGCAAACAACCCCAACGGCACTTCGGGCGGCGTTGCGTTCCTTCTGACAATCGTGACCTGCGGCATCTACGGTATTTACTGGTGCTATAAAAAAGGTCAGGATATCGATGAGGCATCCACCAACAGAGGCTTGACCGCTCCCAACAAAGGTGTCCTTCTTCTGGTGCTGTGTATCTTCGGACTTTCCATCGTATCTTACGCTTTGATCCAGGATGAACTTAACAAGATCGCGGATATCGATGCTGCCGCCGGCAACATGCAGTAATGAAAAAAAGATTGATCAAAACAGCAAAGCCTACAGCCATCCTTTTGGCTATAGGCTTTGCTTATATCCTTTTCACGCGGTTTACGGGGCTGTCGCTGTTCTGTCCTTTTTGGACTTTTTTTCACATATACTGCCCGGGCTGCGGAGTCAGCCGCATGCTGATACATTTGTCGCAGTTGGAATTTTATGAGGCTTTTTCATCTAACTGCGTTTTGTTTTGCCTGACTCCCGTGTTTTTGGCGGCGGCGATAAGGCGCGCTTACCGCTATGTGCGCTACGGGCTTAAGGGAGCGACAAAAATCGAAAACGTCGGCGCTTGGATCATCGCCGGCATACTTATCGTCTTTGCCGTAGTGCGGAATATTTGGCAGATCGATATTTTGATTCCGTAATGCCGCAAAACAAAACAGAGCCCCCATAAGGGCTCTGCCGAATTGATCGTGTTAAATCAGGAATTAGCCTCGATATAGGAAACCAAAGCGCCGACGGTCTTAAGATTTTCGATCTCCTCGTCGGGGACCTCGACCTCAAACTCGTCCTCGATAGACATCAAAAGGTCAACAACGTCCAGAGAATCAGCGCCGAGATCTTCCTGCAGATCGGTATCCTCGGTAATCTTATCCTCTTCAACATCAAACTGCTCGGCAAGAATTGCCTTAACTTTTTCCAGAACCATTATTTTTCCTCCTGTAAGATAATGTGCCGGCCATGTAGACAAAGGCACCTGTTTTATGCTACAATGATTATCGGAATAAATCATTGCCGACAAACCCTCGTTTGTTCCACTTCAATATTATTGATAAATCCCCTCTTTGTCAATATCTATTTGAAAAATTTTTTGAAAATTCTTGATTTTGCATAAATAATTTGCCTTTCTATCGAAAATTCAATAGGTAATTCTGATATAATACGGAGGAAAAACATGAGCACAAAGCATTACGCGGTCATAGGACACCCTATCGGCCATTCAATGTCGCCTTTTATTCACAAACGCCTTTTCGATTTGGCGGGCGTCGACGCTGAATATACCAAGCTCGACATAGCTCCCGAGGCGCTTGCGGCTGAATATGAGCGCACTCTCTCGAAGCTTGACGGCTTCAACGTCACCATACCCCACAAGCAGAGCGTCATTCCCCTGCTCGACAGCCTTGACGGCAAGGCGGAAATGTACGGCAGCGTCAACACGGTCGCGAACAAAGACGGAAAACATACGGGCTTCACGACCGACGGCGACGGCTTCATCAACGCTGTGGAGGCGGCGGGCATACCGCTCGACGGACGCATAATGATACTCGGCTGCGGCGGCGCGGCGCGCGCGATAGCCTTTGAGCTGGCTCTTCGCGGCAAGCCCTTTGAATTTGCCGTCAGACAGGAAAGCTGCGGCAGAGCGGGGCTGCTGTGCCTCGATATCACCCGCAAGATACCCGAAGCCGAGGTCAGCTTCGGTCTGATAAACCAGATCATCGGCACAGTGGACGTGCTTATCAACGCCACGCCCGTGGGAATGTATCCAAATATCGACGAGCAGCCCATCCACAACTGCGCAATCGGGCGCTGCGCGGCGGTGTTCGACGCTATATATAATCCTCTTGAGACCGCGCTGGTCAAGCGCGCAAGAGCAAACGGCGCAAAAGCCGAAGGCGGCATGGCTATGCTGGTATGGCAGGCGGTGGCAGCGCACAAGATCTGGGACGGTTCGACATATGACAAAAACGATATCGATCGGCTGTGCCTTGACGCCGCTCGGGAAATGAAAAATATTTAGGTTTTTAGGAAAAGCACTATGAACAATATAATTCTCTGCGGCTTCATGGGCTGCGGAAAATCAACGGTCGGGCGCACAACAGCGCGCAAAACCGGCAGGCGCTTTCTGGATATGGATCGCTATATAGAAGAAAAGGCGGGCATGACCGTCTCCGAGATATTCGCCGAGCGCGGCGAGAGCGGCTTTCGCGATCTGGAGCACGAGGCGTGCGCGGAGCTGTCGGATATGCGGAATCTGATAATAGCTGCGGGCGGCGGCGCGCTGACCTTTGAGCGAAACGTCGAGGTTTTTCGCGGTAAAGACACGATAGTGCTGCTCGACGTGCCGCTGTCCGTTATACGTTACCGTCTGCGCAACGACACCCGGCGCCCGCTTTTGCAGCGACCCGGCAAAAACAAGGTGATGGAGGAGCTTTACCGCAGCAGGATGCCGATGTATCTTGCCGCCGCCGATATCGTCGTCAAGGGCGAGAGCACGCCGCTCAAAACCGCCCTCGCCGTGATCGACAGGCTTAACCTGAAAAAGAAATGATTCTGCCGCTGCGGTCACTTTTGAAAAAGCAATTAACTTATTGACCGCAGCGCTTTAAAATGGTAAAATACTGATATTGAAAATTTCTTCATAAAGAAGGCGTTATCCCGTGAAAATCGCGATAGTCGGTCTGGGCATAATCGGCGGCAGCTACTGCAAGGCGCTGAAGTCCCACACCAAACACACCGTTATCGGAATCAACCGCACGCCCTCCACCGCGCAGAAGGCGCTGGCGCTGGGCGCGATAGATGAGATCGGCACTCCCGAAAGCCTGCAAAACGCGGACGTTACCATTCTGTGTATGTATCCGCAGGCGTGCATCGACTTTCTGGAGCGGAACGGACAGTTCATCAAAAAAGGCAGCATCGTCACCGACGCTGCCGGCATCAAGCGCGCAATCTGTCCGCAGATGGTCAAGCTCGCCGAAAAATACGGCTATATCTTCGTCGGCAGCCACCCGATGGCGGGCAAAGAGAAAAACGGCTTTGACGTCAGCGACGCCGACCTTTTCATGGGCGCGAGCTTCATTATAACGCCCTGCGGAGCGCCCCAAAAGGCTGTGGGAGCCTTGGCGGCGCTGGCGCTGGAGATCGGCTTCGGCACGGTGAAGATCACCACTCCCGAGGAACACGACCGCATGATCGCCTTTACCTCACAGCTCCCTCATGTTTTGGCGTGCGCCTATGTGCTCAGCCCGAGCTGCCCGAACCACAACGGCTTTTCGGCGGGCAGCTACCGCGATGTGTCGCGCGTCGCAAACATCAACTCAAAGCTTTGGAGCGAGCTGTTCCTCGAAAACCGCGAGCCGCTTATCGAGGAGCTTCAGGAGCTGAACAAAAACCTGAACGCCCTGTTTGAGGCGATAAAAAGTGAGGACAAGGCGACTCTTGCCGCTTTGCTCGAAAAGGGTCATCAGGTCAAGCAGGCGCTTGGCGAGTGACGCTTCGGCGCCGTTGTCTGTAAAAATGCTGCGCGCTCTGCGCGTTTACGGAGGAAATTATGAAAACAGTTCACGTCGATACGGGAAATCCGTATGATATTTTTATAGAGCGCGGCATTATCGATGAATGCGGCGCTTACGTCAGGCGGCTTTCGTCTGCGGAAAAGGCGCTTGTCGTCACCGACAGCAACGTCGCGCCGCACTACCAGTGGCGGGTGCTGAACTCGCTTGAAAAGCAGGGGCTGAACGTCAAGGCGTTCGTTTTTCGCGCGGGCGAGGAGAGCAAAAATCTCTGCACCGTTTCCGAGATTTACCGAGCGCTCGCGGATTTCCGCATGACCCGCAAGGACGTGATAGTCGCGCTCGGCGGCGGCGTCTGCGGAGATATGGCGGGCTTTGCGGCGGCGACCTATCTGCGCGGCATCGGCTTTATCCAGGTGCCGACCTCGCTGCTGGCTCAGGTGGATTCCTCGGTCGGCGGCAAAACCGGCGTCGACCTGCCGCAGGGCAAAAATCTGGTGGGCGCGTTCCACCAGCCGATCGCGGTGCTTATCGACCCCGACACGCTCAACACCCTGCCCGACGATTTTATCGCCGACGGCATGGGCGAGGTAATAAAATACGGCTGCATAAAGGATGCGGCGTTTTTTGAAAAGCTTGAAGCGGAAAACGCGCTCGACTGCATCGACGAGGTTATCGAAACCTGCGTTTCCGTCAAGCGCGACGTGGTCAGCCGTGACGAAAGGGAGGCGGGCGAGCGGATGCTGCTCAACTTCGGACACACCCTCGGTCACGCGATCGAAAAGCTTCACGGCTTTTCGGGCGTCACCCACGGCATGGCGGTCGCCGTCGGCATGGCGATGATGGCGAATATCGGCGAGGCGCACGGGATAACCGCCAAAGGCACCGCCGGACGCATCATCTCTCTGTGCGAAAAATACGGGCTTCCGACCTCCGACACCGCGACCCTTGCGCAGATGGCTGAGGCGGCAAAGGGCGACAAAAAAACGGCGGGCAGCAAAATAAACCTTGTCCTGCTCAAAAAGATCGGCGAAAGCCTTATCCTCAGCCTCCCGATCGATGACCTTGAGGAATTTATCAGCGTTTAACAAGGATACCGACTATGACCAATGTTGTTTTTCATCCGTTTGAACCGCACGGCACTATCCTCGCGCCGCCCTCAAAAAGCGATGTCCACCGCGCGATCATTTGCGCGGCGCTGTCAAAGGGCATTTGCACCATCTCGCCCGTAGCGCTTTCCGACGATATCAAGGCGACCGTCGGCTGCGTTGAGGCGCTGGGCGCGAAAACCAAAATCGAAAACGGGGTGCTGACCGTTGACGGCACAGGCACCTTTGATAACAAGACCGCGACACTCCGCTGCAACGAGAGCGGCAGCACGCTGCGTTTTTTGATACCTGTCGCGGCGGCAGGCGGCGTCAGCGCCGAATTTACGGGCGCGGGCAGGCTGCCGATGCGCCCTATCGGGATATACACCGACATTCTGCCCGAAAAGGGCATCGCCGTAAACACGGAGGGCGGACTGCCGCTGACCGTTGAAGGCAGGCTAAAGGGCGGCGTTTTCCGCGTTCCGGGCGACGTCAGCTCGCAGTTTATTTCGGGGCTGCTGTTCGCCCTTCCGCTGCTTAAGCAGGACAGCGACATCATCCTGACCTCGCCTGTCCAGAGCGTCGGCTACATCAACATGACCATCCGCACCATGTCGAAATTCGGCATCGAGGTCGACATGACCGACCGCGGCTGGCACGTGCGCGGCAACCAGCACTATATCCCCACCGACTACACCACAGACGGCGATTGGTCGCAGGCGGCGTTCTTTCTCGTTTCGGGCGCGGTCGGCGGCGAGGTAACCGTCAACAACTGCAACATCGACTCATCTCAGGGCGACCGCAGGATCGCCGCGCTTTTGCGCGAGTTCGGCGCCGAGGTGCGTCAGGACGGAAGCAGTATCACCGTCAAAAAAGCGCCGCTGCGCGCAACAGACATCGACGCGGCTCAGATTCCCGATCTGGTGCCGGTTTTGGCGGTCTGCGCCGCCTTTGCCGACGGCACCACGCGCATTTTCAACGCTCAGCGGCTCAAGATCAAGGAGAGCGACCGACTCAGATCAACCGCCGCGCTTATCAACAGTCTCGGCGGCACAGCGCATGAAACGCCCGACGGCTTGGAGATCACGGGCGTCAGGCAGCTCCGCGGCGGCGATGCCGAGGGCTTCAACGACCACCGCATAGTTATGTCGGCGGCGGTCTGCGCGGCAGGCTGCGCCGGAGACATAACCTGCACCGACGCTTGGAGCGTCAACAAGAGCTATCCTGATTTTTATAAAGATTACGCGAAAATCGCGGGCAGCGCCGACATTGAGAAATGAGCGGATAAACCGCGTTAACAAGGAGGAAACCATATGTCCTCGACCTTTGGCAATAAAATCAAAATTTCCATATTCGGCGAAAGCCATGGGGGCGGTATCGGCGTGGTGATCGACGGTTTGCCGGCGGGCGAAAGGATCGATCTCGACGCTGTGCTTGCTCAGATGGCTCGACGCGCTCCCGGCCGCGACAAAACAGCCACGCCGCGAAAGGAAAGCGACACGCCGAAAATACTCTCCGGCATGCTCGGCGGCACCCTGACAGGAGCGCCGCTGTGTGCGGTTATCGAAAACACCAACACCCGTTCGCGCGATTACGGCGAGCTGCTTTCAAAGCCGCGTCCGGCGCACAGCGATTTCACGGCGTATGTCAAATATCATGCCGCCAACGACATTCGCGGCGGCGGTCATTTTTCGGGCAGACTGACCGCTCCGCTGGTTTTCGCGGGCGCTGTCTGCCGCCAGCTTCTTGAGAGGAAAAACATTCTGATCGCCGCACATATCAAGCAGATAGGCGGCGTCTGCGACGAAGGCTTTGACCCTGTCACTGTCGACGGCGCTCTGATGGCAAGGCTGAGCCGTTCGTCATTCGCGCTGATCGACGAAAGCCGCGAGGACGCCATGCGCGCCGAGGTCGACGCCGCCCGTTTGGCGCAGGACAGCGTCGGCGGTATCGTTGAGTGCGCCGTCACAGGCTTGCCCGTCGGCGTCGGTGAGCCGATGTTCGACGGCGTCGAAGGCGCTGTCGCAAAGGCTGTGTTCGGCGTTCCCGCCGTAAAGGGTATCGAGTTCGGCGCGGGCTTCGCGCTCGCTTCAATGCGCGGCTCGCTGGCAAACGACCCCTTCCGCTTTAAAGACGGCAGGGTCGTGACCGAAACCAACAACTGCGGCGGCATTTTGGGCGGAATAACCGACGGTATGCCCCTGATCTTCCGCGCGGCTATCAAGCCGACGCCCTCGATCTCTCAGCCGCAGAAAACCGTTGATTTGCGGACAGGCGAAAACACAGTGCTGGAGATACACGGAAGGCACGACCCGTGCATCGTGCCGCGCGCTGTGCCGGTGATCGAAGCGGCGGCGGCGGTCGCGCTTATTGACTTGATGTGAGGCTGAAATGAGAGAATTATCCGATATCCGCAAAGACATTGACAAAATCGACAGCGAAATGCTCGACCTTTTCAAACGCAGGATGGACTGCGCAAGAGAGGTGGCGCTGTATAAAAAAGAAAACAACATCCCCATCTTCAACGCCCGGCGCGAGAACGAGATCCTCGCCGAGGTGCAGACAAATGGCGGCGAATACGGCGAAGCGGCAAAGGAGCTCTTCTCAAAGCTGATGGAGCTTTCGCGGGAGCTGCAAAAAGCGATCGCGACCGAGCCGCAGTCAGTCTCGCCTTTTGATAACAGAGCGTTGATCTAAGGTTTTTCTAACGGCGAGGTCAAAACAATGCAATTACCTATAAAACAAAAAACCGACCGAGCAAAACTCAATCGGCTGAAAAACCATTGACAATTTGGGCGGTTATTTCTTAATACATTTGATGACTTCAACGAAGCACAGAGCAGACTCAAAGCGAGCCTGCTCTGTGTTCTTTATTTATTCGCAAATTTCTTTATGAGTGATAATGGGCCTCATAGTCGCCCCAGAATCCGGCAAGGTAAACCTGCATCCAGGTTGCATCTTCTATATCGATGATCATATCGTCCAGATCCCAGTTAAAATCCGCTGCGCGCAGCTCTGCGCCGGTGAGGATCTCAAATTCCGCAACATGTCTTTGAATGGTTGTGACGTCCTTGATATTCACCACTCCGTCGCCGTTAGCGTCGCCGATGGCAAAGCGCTGCTCGGGAACGAATCTGACCTGCCAATAGATAACGCCTCTGATATCGACTTTTTCAGCCGCTTTGCCGTTGATTTTGAACACGGTGTTGTCGGTGAACATATAGCCGTCGTTCGCGGTGAATTTTACTCTCGCGATATAGGTTTTTCCGGCGGTATAAACATCGTTAGCGCCAAGGGCGGTCATTTCTCTGCCCTCGTAAATGAACCATTCAACGCCGCTCACCGTGTAGCGCTCCGAATCGCAGGTGGCTTGGTCATAATGTTGATAGTAGTTCAGCTTGAAGCCGCCCACCGGCTCGATCACCGAGCAGGAGGCGTTTGAAATGGTAGGCGCGGGCGTGGTGAAGGTGGTTTTATACTGACCTCTGCCGTTGCTTGTAGTAGCCTGACCGTTGATGGTATATACGGTGTCCTCCGTGAGCTGCCAATCATCCACCGCCGTGTAGGTCGCTGTGACGGCATAGGTCTTGCCCGGAGCAAAGCTGTCGGTCGAGGTCATCAGCGTTTCGCTTCCGTTTTCAACCAGATACCAGTTTTTCAACTCGACCGTGTATTTTTGGCTATCACCGGAGGTCGCGGTCATGCTTGGGTACTTGCCGGGCGAGGGCTCGGTGACAAGGCAGTCGGCAAAATGGATTCTATCATCGGGAGCGGTGAATACTCTTTCGTATATTTCCTCGGAGTTGTAGCTGTATTCCGTGCGATTGATAAAGAATTTTGTGCGGCTGCCCAAATAATAGCCGGGCTTGGCGGTGAATTTCACGCGCGCAACATAGGTGCCGCCCGCCGCAAAGGTATCTGTGGGCGACATCACGGTATCGGTGCGCCCTCTGCGCAACCATTGCACCACCTCGGCGGTGTATTGATAAGGAGCGGAGGAAACAGTGGTATAATCGGGAGTCTGACCTTTTTCAGGCATCGTCACGTTGCAGTAAGCGGAAGCAACGCCCTCGTAATAACAATCCAAATATACCGAATAAATACGGCTCTTCCCTAGAACCAGTGGGTAAGAATTTGCAGTAGAAATAGCTTTCGCGGCATAAACGCGGATTTGGGTTACCCACACTTTCTAGTGAAGCCTCATTAATTATTAATTAAAAAAAGGACAGCCGAAGCTGTCCTAAAATACTGATTGATTTACGCTCTGAGCTGATCCTCGTTGTCGCCGGAGTAGTAGACTTTTTTGATATCGGCGCCGAGAGCCTTGAATTTCTCAACAACGTCCTCATAGCCGCGCTCGATATACTGGATGCTCGATATCTCGGTGGTGCCGCTGACCTGAAGCGCCGCGATTATCATTGCGGCGCCGGCGCGGAGGTCGGTAGCCTTGACCGGAGCCGGTGTGAGCGGGTTGCCGCCCTCGATGATGGCGAGTCTGCCCTCGACCGAGATGTGAGCGCCCATTCTCACGAGCTGGCTGATATACTGATAGCGGTTATCCCACACGTTCTCGTTGACGATGCTGGTGCCGGGAACGCCCATCAAAAGCGCCGTGAACTGCGGCTGGCAATCGGTGGGGAAGCCGGGGTGCGGCATGGTTTTGATGTTGCAGCGCTTGAGCGGCTTAACGGTGGCGTCGATGGTCAGCGCCTCATCATATTCGGTGATCTTGCAGCCCATTTCGCGGAATTTCGCGGAGATCGACTCAAGATGCTTTGGAGTGATGTTGGTGATGGTCACGCAGCCGCGGGTCGCAGCAGCCGCGCACATATAGGTTCCCGCCTCGATCTGGTCGGGAATGATGGAATAGGTTATGCCGTGCATATAGCTGACGCCGCGCACTTTAATAACGTCGGTGCCGGCGCCGCGGATGTCGGCGCCCATTGAGTTGAGGAAGTTCGCCAGATCGACGATGTGCGGCTCCTTGGCGGCGTTTTCGATGATGGTCATGCCCTTGGCGCGTGACGCCGCCAGCATGATGTTCATGGTCGCGCCGACCGAAACCACGTCGAGATAAACGTGGCTGCCGACAAGTCCGTCCTCACACTCCGCCTCGATGATAGCTCCGTCCACCAGGCGGGTCTCGGCGCCGAGCGCCTCAAAGCCCTTAAGATGCTGGTCGATCGGGCGCACGCCGAAGTTGCAGCCGCCCGGAAGCGCTACCTTTGCCTTGCCGAATCTGCCGAGCAGAGCGCCCAGAAGATAATAAGACGCGCGCATGCCGCGCACCAGATCGGTGGTGGCGCAGTAGGTGCCGATGTGGGTCGGGTCGATATAGAGGGTGGATTTATTGATCCTTCTGACCTTGGCGCCCATCTGCTGCAAAATGCGGCTGATCAGCGTAACGTCACTGATGTTTGGGATATTCTCGATCTGACAGGGCTCGTCGCACAGAATGACCGCAGGGATAATGGCGACCGCGGCGTTTTTTGCGCCGCTGATATTAACCTCGCCGAACAGGGGCTTGCCGCCCGTAACTACAAACTTTTCCAATTGGTGTACACTCCAATACCGCTTGATTCGGTTGTTTTGCTTTCGGAATATGGGTCAGTAATATACACGATTTCGGTAAAAACCACTAAATATATTACATATTTATTAAAACATACCAGATATTGTGGTTACATTGATGTAACGGTACAATTCTCCTATAGAAAATCATACTACAAACTTGTAGTAAAGTCAACGACTTATGAAAATTGTAACCTTTTTTTGGCAAACTTGTACTTAATTTGTTAAAGAGCTGTAATTTTTGTTTTACATTTCACCTATCAATGTAACGCTTTGTTATTTTTTCCCGAAAAGAAATAAAAATTCACTGTTTTTCCGTTCGAGAATTATTCGATTTTTAACAAATCCTTAACAAATTAATTAACGCCGTCCCTTGTGCAAAAACGCGAACACGGCGGGATACCGTATAAAAAACCGATACATCAGTGATTCAAAAAGCGGACATATCCTGTGCTTTTTTTCCAGCGCAGCCGCTTTTGCCGCCGTTTCGCGGAATGACCTTCCCGCGGCGGAATAGCCCTTTTTGTCGCAGACCTCGATCCACGCTATGCTGCGCCGCATAATTTCCGTCATATAATACCGCGCACGGCTCTTGTCGTCCATCGCCTCTACTCTGCCGAGCATATAAGAATAGCAATGCGCAGCGTCGCCGGCACAATTTGAGTGGGTCGCGGAATCGGCACGGTAAAAGTAATAGTAAAGCCTGCAGGGAAGCACCGCCGTTTTTAAATCAGGGTGTTTTTCATACAGCTCGAAAATGAAGCAGGTGTCCTCGCCGTATGCAACGCTCTCCGCAAAGCGGACGTCTGATATCGCGGAAGATCGGTAGAGCTTTCGCCACACGTGAAGCCACACCGAAGTATCCTTCAGCGCCTTTTCGTTCTTATAGACCTTTGCTTTGAGTTCGCGGTCGTTTATCGGTTCATCGGGCTTTTGCTCGTTCGCCGACACACATGACGCGATGGTCACATCGGAGTCGTGCTTTCGCTGACAATCGGTCAGGATCTTGAAAAAATCACGGTGCACCCAATCGTCGGCGTCGACGAAGGCGATGAACTCGCCCTCAGCCTTTTCCATCGCGAGGTTGCGCGCCCGTGATACGCCGCCTTTCTCCGTGGATATCACCCCGATACGGCTGTCCTTCCGCTCATAAAGACGCAGCAAAGCCGCGCTGCCGTCGGTGCTGCCGTCGTCAACACAGATGATCTCGATATTTTTATATGTGTTGTTAAGCAGGGAGTCGAGGCAGCGCGCCAGATACGCTTCCGTGTTGTACACGGGAACGATGACCGACACAAGCCCTTTGCGCTCATGGTGCATTTTCCGTTTTTCCTCAAAACGCCCCGCGCTTGCCTGATGATCCGCAAGCGCGGGGCGTGCCGTTTATTGTTGCGCCGGTTCCTTATACGCCTTGTCCTTGGCGAAATCGGGGATCAGCTTTTTCTTGAAAATATAGGTGAACACACAGAATGCCGCAAATCCGAGCACAGAGAAGATGGAGATAAGCAAGCCGGGAACGAAGCCGTTCGGCTTGTATTTCAGCACGATGTCGTGGCTGCCCTTGGTGATGCGGAAGGCGACAAGCGAATCCGCGACCGGCGTGATCTCGACCTTCTCGCCGTCGACATAAGCCTCCCAGCCCTTTTCATACGGGATAGAGGTGTAGAACAGTCCGTCGCGCTTGGCGTCGATGCTGCCCTCGATCTTTCCGCCGTCGTTGAAGTAGGTGGTGGTCATCACGTTTTCCCTGAGCATATTGTAGCCGCGCGTGAAAACATCGGTGTCTATGGCGCAAAGGTGGACGTTGGTCGGCGAGGCGCCGGATGAGCTGGCTCTCAGCTTGATTACGTCGCCCTTCTCGAAATATCCGACCGAAGCGATGACCTTGTTGCCGGTCTTGTGTGTTTTGTTGATACTCTCGCCATCCTTTGAAACGGCGACGGTCGTGTCGTCGCTGCCGAGTCTGGCGTAGAGCACATACGGTCCGCTGTGAGACGCCTGATAGCGCCAAACGGTGCCGCCGTTATCGGCTTCCTCTCCGATCATGGTCTGCTTAACATACACAGGCTCGTTTATGCCGGTCGCCAAGCGGAAAAACGTGTTTTGCTGATCGATGGGATTAAAGGTGTTTTCCTTGGTTATCAGCTTCCAGTCCAGAAGCTCTTCGTTGACGATAAAGCCGTTGTTGAGGTAGTGGGTGTTTTCATAAAGCGCCACCTCGTCGCTGACGCGCCCAACCTCCTTCATGTCGTAGGTGTTGGCGATCGCCTTGCCGGCGTTGTCGTCTTTGTTGCGGGTGATAAGATATTTCAGATTCAAAAACAGGTGGGTCACGGGAGAGCTTTCAAAATATGAGAAACGGTTGCCCGCCTGCCAGCCGGAAAGGCCGAAGTTCTGATAGAAGATGGTCATCTGCTCGTTGGTCATCGAGTTGAACATCGACAGTCCGCGGTAATGGTTGAGCGCGCCGTCGTTAAGGGTGATGGTGCGCGCCATTTCAGCGCGCCAAAGGCTTTTGTTGTCCTTTTCGCGCTCCTTCATCATTTCGACGATGGTGTCGACATCCCATTCGTGGTCGGGATAGACAGGCTTGCCGCTGTCGCTGACCTGCGAGGTCACGCCGGTCACGTTCACGCCGAGATACGCGGTATAGCCGCTTTGCGCCACGGCTATCAGCGCCAGAGAGACCGCCAGCGCCTGCCTCGGGATCACGCGCTTGGAGTAGAGTATAGTGAGCACCGCGATCATCACGAACAGCACCGCCACCGCTACAAGGGTGGGCTCTACCCAGCCCATGCGGTCAACGCGGTTGTTGTGGTCGTTGGTGCCGACCTTTGCGGCGAACATATTGAACACGCCCTGGTCATAGGGTCCTTCGCCGTCGGGGCTTTTTCTGTCCGAAAACTCAAAGTTCATCGCCCAGACACTGAAGCTGAGCGCCAGCGCGACGATCACGTTGGTCAGGGTGACCTTCTTTATATACATGAACGCGCGGAAGCCCATCACGATGATAACAAAGCTTACAAGATAGCTGTAGCGGTAGTATATCATGTTGGGGAAATGGAGACCGTGCCAGATATAGTCGAGCTGACGGATGGCGAAGCTGAGGAACATAAAGAGGATGAGTCCCATGCTTACAAGCTTTTCCTTGAGCTTGATCTCCTTGCAGGTCAGGCTGAGCAGTGCAAAGAACAGCGGAACAGCGCCGCAGGAAATATTGGGCAGACCGTCGACATGCTTCAGGTTAGGCGCCGAGAAGTTGATAAGGTTGCCGGTGATGCTCTTGAGCACCTTGAGCAGACCGACAAAGTCGTGGGTGCCGCTGATGTTGGTGAGATTCAGCTCGAATTTCTCCGGGAATTTCACCGCGCTGGCGTGGGTGTTCTGCATCGCCATCAGGGTCGGGATCAGGAAAAACGCCGCTATTCCAATGCCGAGCAGGGTGAACACCGCGAATTTCAAAAAGTTGACCGCGAGCACCTTGATGTTCTGCCAGCGGATGATGCTGTAGCAGATGAAGATAAGCAGCACGAAAATGCAGGAGAAGAACGCCATGTAGTAGTTGGTCAGCAGCGACAGCGCCAGCATGACCGTATAGAGGCGGAATTTGTTTTCCGTCAGCAGCTTTACCGCGCCGAGCGCCACCAGCGGCGTGATGGCGACCGTGTCGAGCCAGATGGTGTTCCAGTAGTAGCCCATGAAGAAGGCGCAGAACGAAAAGCTGACGCCGAAAAACAGCAGCGAAAGGTCGTTGCGCCTGAAAACGCTTTTGAGGAAAAACGCCGTGAACGCGCCGGCAAGCGCGATCTTGACAGCGACCGAGATCATCAAAAACTCGCGCAGATAATCGGGCGACACAAACACCGAAAGGAAATTCATCGGGCTTGCCAGATAGTAGGACATCAGCGAAAAATAGTTTACGCCGCCGCCTACCGACCATGTCCAGAACAGACTTTGACCGTGCTGGAGCCTGTCCTGAAAATCCTCCAAAAACGGGTAATACTGGTGCCAAAGGTCGGTCACCAAAATTTGCTTGGTAGCCTTTCCGAAGGGCGAAACGTCCATCAGCCCAAAGGCGGTCAGCATCAGCGCTAACGGTACCAAAAAGGAAAGCCAGACAAATACGTTGCGCTTTCCGAACGCCAAAAGCTTTTCGGGGATCGTTTTCGGCGCTCGCAGGGTGCTTATTATCGACATATAAAAGGAACCTCCGTATCGATGACATAATTAAACATTATATATTGTAACACGTTTCGAAGCAAAGGTAAACAAAAATCTCACAAATTTTTGAGAATATTTTGAAAAAAGTTGGACTTTTCACGATTTATTTGATATAATCAAAAAAGGTGATAACATGAAAACAATCGACTTGGTCGTGCCCTGCTACAACGAGGAGGAAGGGCTGGAGCATTTTGTGCTCGAAACCAACAAGGTGATCGACACGCTGCCGGACTACAGCTTTCGCTATATCCTCGTCAACGACGGCAGCCGCGACAAAACCTATCTGATAATGAAGCGCCTCGCAAAGCGCTTTGACAATATCAAATACATCTCATTTTCGCGCAATTTCGGCAAGGAAGCCGCGATGTACGCAGGTCTGCAGCACACCACGGCGGATTATGTGGTGGTCATGGACGCGGATCTGCAGCATCCTCCGGCGGTTTTTCCGCAGATGCTTGAGGCTATGGAGGAGGGCTACGACTGCTGCGCCACCAAGCGCGACGCCAGAAAGGGCGAAAGCCTTTTCAGGGGAGTTTTTTCCAAGCTGTTTTTTAAGCTGAGCAACAAAATGACCGACGTCAAAAATCCCTACGGCGCCATGGATTACCGCATGATGACGCGCCAGATGGTCGACGCCATTCTGGAGCTTAGCGAGGTGCAGCGCTTTTCAAAGGGCATTTTTTCATGGGTCGGCTTTGACACGAAGTGGATATCCTTTGAGACCGTCGACCGCCAGCTCGGCAAGACGACATGGAAATTCTCCTCGCTTTTCAAATACGCGATCGACGGCATCACCGGCTTTTCCGTCGCTCCGCTGAGGTTCACGGCGGTCATGGGCGCGCTGATATTTTTTCTCTCGCTTATATACATAATCATCACGCTTATCCAGACCCTGTTTTTCGGCATAACCACTCCCGGCTATGTCACCACTCTGTGCGCGGTGCTGTTTTTGGGCGGCATAACCGAAATGTCTATCGGAATTTTGGGCGAATACATCGGCAAAATCTATATGGAAGCCAAGGATCGCCCCATTTATATCACAAAGTTTTCCAATTTTGAAGAGGAAAACAACAAAGAAAGTGAGGAATCTCAATGAGCAAATCAGAAACAGTAAAAACCGTGCGTCAATCCATCGCTATCGCCACGCTGGTAATCTTTATGGCGGCAAGCTGCATCATAGCATTTATCGCCGTAAAGCCGTACCAAAAGACGGAGATCAAATACTCTGTCAACGCGATCGAAACAGCCGCGGCGTACACGGAAGCCCAAATCAAAGCCTTTGACAACAGCTCCAGCCGCCGCCGCGCTGAGTTTTCCACAGAGCTGTTCAACAAGTGCTTTGCCGCGGGCATGATCTACGGCGGCAACGAAAAAAATCTTGAGCAGGCCGCGGAAACGCTGTCGCTGGACGCGGTAGCCATCACCGACGACAAGAGCAATTTTATCGCGGCATATTCCGCCGTGACCGAGGGCGACGACGTGCGCGCCTCCTTCAAAAAGGGCGAAAACCTTAAAAAAATCGACGCGATCAAGCTTTTGAACTCTGTCGTTAAAAACAACACCACCAAAAAGATCAGCGACCCCATCACAACGCCGGACGGCAAAACGATGTTTGTCGTCGCGACCCAGTTGAAAAATGATGAGGGCGCGATCATCGGCACAACGCTTATCTGCGTCACTCCCGAAAACTACGCCGAGCTTCAGGGTGCCGAGCTCGCGGAAAGCTGCGGTCCGAACGTGCTCGTCGCCAAGGACGGCACGACAATAAGCTGCACCTTTGAAGCCGGAAAAGACCTTAATCTCGCTGATTTTGCCAAGAAAGGCAGCAAGCCCTTCAAAATAAACCTCGACAAAAAGACCTATGACGCCGTTTATACCACCGTCGGAAACTATCAGGCGCTGACCCTCATGGAGGCGCAGCCCCGCATCGAAACCGACGATAACCACTGGGTCATCTTCATCTCCATACTCAGCGGCAATCTGATCCTTGCGGCAGCCGGCGCGGTCCTTTTCCTTACCTCGGACAAGAAGAAAAATAAAAAAAATAATGAATAAACTTAAAACCTTTTTTGATATCAAATTTTTCAAATTCATTCTCGTCGGCTTACTCAACACCGCAGTCGGCGAGGGCGTTATCCTGCTGCTGCTCCACCTTGCGGGATGGAAGCATTTTTCGTGGGGCGCGGGCATGGCGGCGTTCGTCGGCACGGTCGTCGGCAGCGTCGTAAGCTACTTCCTCAACAAATACTTCACCTTCAAAAACAAGGAAAATGGCTGGAAGCCGCTTGTGCGCTTCACCGTCAACATCGTTGCCTGCCTGCTGATAAGGGTCGTTGTTGCGACCGTAGTAAGCGCTCTCAGCAAGGCGGCGTCGCTCTCGATGTTCGGCATGGACGTCGACACCTTCGCGGCAAATCTCAGTTGGGCGGTCGGAGCCTGCACCTTTGTCGCCTGCAACTACATCGGACAACGCTTTTTCGCCTTCCGCGAGAAGAAATGATAAGACGCACGACGGGGCTGTCGCATTAAGCGGCAGCCCCGTTTTTTGGTTATTATTATGTTTTGATGCCTGGTCATTCGCCCTGATTTTTTTGTTTGTAGAAGAACACGGCAAGCAAGGACGAGATGATGCTTAGCGCGGCAAAAACGAGCAGAAGATAAGGCAAGCCGGTGTCGAGCATAGCCGCGCGCAGCACGCGTATCTTCTCCACGGCGACGTCCTCATAGAGCGGCTTAAACTTCTCAAGCTCTGCCGCGGCAGCGTTTTCGTCGCTGACCATATAGATCCACGAAATTATGAACCACAAAAGCATCACCGAACCGCTTAGCGTAAAGAACGCTCCGGCACGGTCGCGGTAAAAACAGGTGACCACGCCGACCGCGATCAGCAGCACCGCAGCCGCGAACAGGATAAGGTGAGTCGCGCCGTCCATGCGGTAGAAATCGACGCCCAGATCGCGGTTGATGACGCCGATAAGGTTGGGGATGGTCGGCTCGTTTATTATGCTTTTTTCGATATGCACGGGAACAAAGGCGAGCAGCAGCGAAATAAGGCACAGCACCGCGTTTATGATCGTGAACAGCATGGCGATCGGCGCAAGCTCCGGGCGCTTATCCTCCGGTTCGTCCGCCAAAACGGTTTTGTTTTGCCACATCTGCTGTTGTTTGCTTTTGTTTTTGACTAACGTCATACAGACACCCTTTAAAGTTCGTTACGTTTACTGCGCGCCAGCACCGCCATAACAACGGTCGCGACGCCGACGCCGATCATAAAGAAGGGAACGACCGTGACAAGAGAGCTTGTGTCGACCTTGTAGTCGCCCGAGTTGGACAGGCAGCAGTTGAAGAACACTCTGCCCAGAGGCGCGACGTCATACAGGAACAGTGTCCAGTAGATCGACGCGATCGTGAAGATGATGCCGCCCGTCATCAGCAGACCGCCGGCAGACGCCTTGCGCAAAAACGCCATGATAGCGCCCGCAAGGAGCAGGATCGCGGGAATGACGAACATCGCCAGCGCCACAAGACCGCGGATGATGTAATCCACGCCGGAGGTGACCAGCTTGGTGTTCTTGCTGACGGAAGAATCGGATTTTTTGCCGTTCAGATTGTTGTTGAAATTATCGATCGCGTAAACGACCACGTTTTGTGTGATGTTTTCGTTTTTAAAGATGATCTCTTTTTGCTTGTCTTCACCAAAATAAAGCGACGTCGCAAGCACAGCTTCGACCTGCTTCTGGGATTTGGTGTTGTTGTTATCGGCATAAATGCTCGGAATGAAAATCAACAGAATACACACCAGCGCCAAAACACCCGCGATGATGTGGAACACCAGCGGCAAAGGCGACTTTTGACCTATGCGGCGTCCGCCGTAGCTCTGATTATAGCCTTGATCGTAGCCCTGACCATAGCCCTGTTGACCGTAGCTCTGTTGACCGTAGCCCTGCTGACCGTAGCCCTGCTGACCGTAGCTTTGCTGACCATAGCTTTGCTGACCGTAGCTTTGCTGGCCGTAGCCGTAGCTGTTTGACTGACTCTGGCCGCTCTGATAAGAATTGCTGCTGTAGCCGTCGTCATAAGATTTCGACTCGTTTCGGTGCGTGTCCGCCTGAGCCTGAGCCTGAAGCTTTGCGCCGCAAACCGAACAGAATTTTGCGGAAGGCACATTGCTGCTGCCGCATTTTTCACAAATCATATATTCTCCTCCTAAAGCGATATGGATTTTGTGATTTCTCCACAATTATCATTATAACCCATCAATTGCTTTTTGTAAAGATTTTTAAGCGGGAAAAGACAAAATTTTTGCTTTTTCTGTTTCTGTTCAGCTCACAACAATAAAGCTGTCATCTTTAGCGGCCGCCGAAAGGCGAATTTGCGTAAGCAAACAGCCGAAGAATCCCCGGATCAGGGAATAACACGCTTCTGCCGCTGATTTTGGGGATCCTTCGACTGACACTATTCGCAAATGACCCTCCACGCCTCCGCCAGCCTGTCTGGCGACCAAGCGGCGTTTGCCGGACTTGTGGACGGCAGCTTTACGGCGGGTATGCCGTTCTGCGGGAAGATGTATTTTTGATAGAGAGTATAAGACGCCGTTCCGTTGCAGAAGATTCGCTCCACGCGGCTGTTGCCGAGTATGACGCCGAGGTCGTTCGGCACCACATCCTTTATGGAGCTGTCGGACGAGCCGACTATTGTGCAGGAGTGGATCGTATCCCAAAGCGCCAGATGATGGCGGAGGATAAGCGAAGTTTTTTCCTCGACGGTCACGGGGATCTCCTCCGAAAACAGCCGCGCCATCAGCTTCCAAAAGCGGTTTTGCGGATGTCCGTAAAAAAACCGTGCCTCACGCGATTTCACCGACGGAAAGCTGCCCAAGATCAAAACCCGCGAGTTTTCGTCAAACAAAGGCGGGATAGGATGCACGATCCTCATAGCTTCAGCCATTTGCGCCCTCCTTTTCGGCTTCATCCGGCTTTGCACAGCCGTTTTTCCGCATCGATCTGATGTAGGCGAAGGTTTTTTCCTCGCCCTCGTCGCGAAGCATGGTCAGCAGCCCGTTAAGCAGCTCCTCGGTTTTTTCGTGCATGCGGTGCTTGCCCTTGATGCGCAGAAAATAGTTGTAGGGGTCGGCGTCGGTGTAGGCGCTGCCGTTGTAGGTCTTGCTGGCGGCAACGCGGTCGCAAAACATTTCGATCACATATTTCAGCGGCATCTCAACAGGCTCCGGGCGCTTGCTGACCGGGTTGTAGTCCGTCCAGAACTCATAGTGGTGGCGGTTCCTGCCCTTGTGGTGCATCCACGCGCGCGAATAACCGAAAAGCTCGCGCTCCTTTTCGTTGGGGCTGCGGTCGCCCTGATAGTACCTTGCGCCGGGAACGAACTCGGTGAGGCTGTATTTTGAAAGATCGTGACGCAGCCCCTGCCAGAGGATGCCTGCCTTTGCGCAGTGCGCGATCACCTTGTGTCTGTGCTTGGTTATGGTCATAAAATGCTTTATCGGATGTGCCATAGTTAGATCACCGCTGCCATTATACCACAGAATCGGCGTATTTACAATTTATCATAAAGAATTTTTGCAAAAACACTTGCTAAAAAAGAAAAAAACCGTTATAATAAGAAAAATGTTAAAAAACTGTAATAATTGTTATTTTTTGTAAGATTCGGAAGGAGGGTTGCCCGTGCGCAGGGTCTGTATCGGCGTCATTTTGCTTTCAAGCGTTTTGATCGTCGTTTTCAGCGCTATGTTCGTAAAGGAATATGTTTCTCCGGCGCCGTCGGCTTCCTCCGATATTGAAGAAACCACCTTGGCAGAGCCGCGAAAAAGCAGGCACGAAACCGTCGGCATGAATGTCGGCGACAGCGTGGTGCTGCCGCTTAGCGAGGCGGACGAAAAAGGGCTGATCTCATGGGTCGCCGCCGACAGCAGCGTCGCGCGTATCGACAGCGGCGGCAGGGTCGACGCGCTGAAAGAGGGCGTCACCGACGTGACCGCCACCTTTGACGACGGCGCCGTCTATTCCTATTACGTCACCGTCGGCGCGGCACAGCCCGCTCCGCAGGAGGACCTGCACACCAGCGCCTTCACCGCCAACGAGGATATTCTGAAAAACAACCTGAAAAAAGACAGCGAACGCCTTCCCTATGAGATCCGCGTCAACCGCAGGCAAAACTGCGTCACGGTCTACACCTACGACAGCGAAGGCGCTTACACCGTGCCCGTGCGCGCTATGATCTGCTCCTGCGGACAAAACGGCAAAACCACCCTCGGTGATTATACGATCTATTTCAGCACCGAATGGCACCCGCTCATCAACAATGTTTTCGGGCAGTTCGCCAGCTCCTTCGCGGACGATCTGCTTTTCCACAGCGTTCCCTATCACGAGCTGACCTATGACAGCCTTGAAACCGAGGAATTCAACAAGCTCGGCACCTCAGCCTCAAAAGGCTGCGTCCGCATGGCGGTCGCCGATTGTCAGTGGATCTGCGAAAACTGCGCCCCGGACACCGTGGTGAAAATCTATGACAGTGACGAGCCGGAGCCGCTGGGCAGACCGGACATGGTGAAGATCACCGACCACAACTGCGGCTGGGACCCCACCGACCGTCATCCCGAAAACCCATATAACAAGAAAAAGCCCGAGATTGTCGGCGCCGACGACGTCACCCTGAAAAAAGGCGACGCCTTCCGACCGGCGGACGGAGTTTCGGCGCTCGACACCTGCGGCAGCGATATCACCGATAAAATGGAGATCATCGGCAACGTCGTGACCGACCGTGCCGGCACCTACCGCGTAACCTACCGCGTCAAGGACGCGCTGCACCGCACCGCCGAAAAGGAGATCACCGTGACCGTGCAGGATTAGCGCGCTGTCAGTAATAATTTAGAATAAGGGCTTGGCTCAAGACAAAAAAGTAGGGCACGGTCTTGACCGTGCCGAAGATAATAGCAGAAACACCGGGCATTAAACCCACGGTCAGGGTACGGCTGT
>ONHJ01000025.1 GCA_900317595.1 uncultured Eubacteriales bacterium
GCAAAGCGGCAAATCGAGCGGGCAATATAAATCGGTATAATAAACGCAAAAACCAACTTAATAAGTCAAATGATATGCTTCCTGCGTTTATTATACCATATATTCTGTGATTGTAAAGGGCTTAAGAATCAGCTTGCCCAGTATTTTCTGTCAAGGCTCCTGTATTGCACCGCCTCAAGCACATGGTGAGAGCGGATGATCTCGTCGCCTTCAAGATCGGCGATCGTGCGCGCCACCTTGAGCACGCGGTCGTAGGCGCGGGCGGTGAAGCCCAGCTTATTGAAGGCTTCCTTAAGCGTCTGCTCCGCCTCCTTGTCGATCAGGCAGTATTTTTCAAATTCCGCGGCGTTGATCTTGGCGTTGCAGGTGGTTCGGCTGTTCGCGAAGCGGCGCTGCTGGATCTCGCGTGCCTTGTCCACGCGCTTTTTGATCTGTGCCGACGACTCCGAGTGCTCGGTCATGCGCAGCTCCTCAAATTCCACGGGCGGGACCTCGACGTGGATATCAAAGCGATCGAGCAAGGGGCCGCTGACGCGGTTAAGATAGCGCCTGATCTTCGTTTCGGAGCAGGTGCAGTTGTGCTTGGGGTCGCCGAAGTAGCCGCAGGGACAGGGATTCATCGCCGCTATCACCATGATCGAGCACGGATAGGTGCAGTTTTGCCCCGACCGCGAGATCGTTATCACGCCGTCCTCGATCGGCTGGCGCAGCACCTCAAGAGCGGTGCGCGTAAATTCGGGAAGCTCGTCCAAAAACAGCACTCCGTGGTGCGCCAGCGACACCTCGCCCGGTCGAATGGTTCCCGAGCCGCCGCCGCCCAAGCCCACGGGCGTGACCGTGTGGTGCGGAGAACGGAACGGGCGCGTGGTTATCAGCCCGTCGCCGTGCAGCGCGCCCGAGATCGAGTGTATCTTGGTCGTCTCGATCATTTCCTCAAAGGTCATGTCGGGCAGTATCGACGGCACGCGCTTCGCCAGCATGCTTTTGCCCGAGCCGGGCGGTCCGATCAGCAGGATATTGTGTCCTCCGGCAGCGGCTATCTCCATGGCGCGCTTTGCCTCAAGCTGACCCTTTACCTGAGAAAAGTCGGGAACAAAGCCGTCGGGCGCGTAATTCCGCGACTCGGCAGGCTTTGCGGGCGGCATTTTCAGCTCTCCGTCAAGCACTGTTTTAAGCTGGTTTATGGTTTTGACGGGATAGACCTCAACGCCCTCGACGACCGCCGCCTCCCGAGCGTTTTGATACGGCACGAACATCTTCTTTATGCCGATCTCGCGGGCGGTGATGACCATCGGCAGCACGCCGTTGATGCTGCGCAGCTCACCGCTGAGCGACAGCTCGCCGATGAAGCCGCAGTCGCTGACGTCCGCGCGGATATACCCCGAAAGCCGCATGAGGTTCACCGTGATCGGCAGATCGTAGATCGGGCCCTCCTTTTTGATGTCGGCAGGCGCGAGATTGAAGATGAAGTGCGCCGAGGGAAGCCTGAAGCCGCAGTTCGCAAGCGCGCTGCGCACCCTGTCCTTGCTCTCCTTGACCGCCGCGTCGGGCAGTCCGACCAAGTCGAAGGCAGGCAAGCCGGAGCGCGACGACGCCTCTACCTCCACCTTGTATCCGTCTATTCCGTTGATGCCGAAGCTTGTGCATTTTACTACCATAATGATCTCCCGTTATTATAAAATAATATCATGGATAATAATATCATTATAGCACATCAAATCGGATTTCACAATACATATAGAATTAATTACGAAAAAATATTGGGAAAGTTGCATAAATTGTTGAGAATTAAATATGCAAATATACAGAAATAATAGTTAGACTTGACTTTTGAATATCTGTATGATAAAATATTGTTACAGAATATCATATGTAGCGGGGGTACAATATGGCAAATATCAAAGGATTGTATTCAGCCCTTTCAGATGATGTTCTTGCCGAAATTTCTAATAACGGTGACGACAATGCCTTCAATGAGCTGGTTATCCGATATCTCGGTAGGATCCGGACCATCGCGCGCAAATACTCAGCTCAAGGCTATGAGCAGAATGATTTTGTCCAAGAAGGTCTTTTGGCGCTGATGCGGGCGTGCAGGACCTTTGACGATCAAGGGGGGAGCTCCTTCGGCAGCTATGTTTCACTGCTGGTGGAGCGCAGATTCATTTCCATCATTCGCGGCTCACAATCACAAAAAGCAGTGCCTGATTCGGCACTTGTGCGCATCGACGGCATGGAAGAGGAGCTGACAGACGTTGTCCGTTCGCCCGAAGAGCAGTTGATGGAGAAGGAACAGCTTCGCCAGGTGCTTCATCGGCTCCGCACTGTATTGTCGGCAAGGGAATACGAGGTGCTCATGCTCTTTGCCTCGGGACTCAGTTACAGCAAGATTTCTAATAAGCTCAACATTTCCGAAAAATCCGTTGACAACGCTTTGCAGCGTGCACGAAGAAAAGTCGGCGTACAAGAAGTGTCCTGAAAAAAAGCTGCGCAGTTTTTAAAGGACAAATATTTTAACCCGAAGTGAGGTAGATGTCCAATGTTTGAAGACAAAACACTGATTTGCAAAGACTGTGGAAAAGAGTTTGTTTTCACTGCCGGCGAGCAGGAATTCTACGCTGAAAAAGGCTTCGAAAACGAGCCCCAGCGCTGCAAGGATTGCAGAATGGCGCGCAAAAACGCCGTTAAAGCAAGCAGAGAATACTATGACACCACATGTGCTGCCTGCGGTGGTCCCGCCCGCATCCCCTTTAAGCCGATGGAGGGCAAGAGCTACTATTGCAGCGAGTGCTTTGCAAAAAGAAAAGAAGCGGAAGAGGCGTAACCTTCCGCAACCTGCAAATATCCTACAGAGCGGCGAGGGCGACCTCGCCGCTTTTGCCTTTATTTTTTACAGCTTCGCCGCATCGGGCAGTTCTCACAGCCGCAGGAGCAGCTTTTTCCCTTGCGCTTTCGCACTATGATGACGACTGCCGCCGCGACGACCAGCGCCGAAAGCGCCGCCGTTATAACTATATCCCAAAAACTCATGTCAGCCTCCGGCTCCGCAGAGCAATAGTATTCCATATGCCGCGCCTGCAGCGCAGTAAGCGATCACGCACTGCCAAACCGCCATCCCGATCGCCCATTTGTGTCCCAGCTCCCGCCTTACCGAGGCGACAGCCGCGATGCAGGGTGAGTAGAGCAGGCTGAACACCAGAAGCGAAAACGCCGTAAGCGAGCTCATGGCGGCGGAGATGTCGCCTCCGTAGAGCACCTGAAGCGTTGAGACCACGCTTTCCTTTGCCATAAAGCCGCTGATAAGCGCGGTGATTATCCGCCAGTCGCCGAGACCGACCGGAACGAACAGCGGCGAAATAAATCCCGCTGCCTGCGCTAAAATGCTGTCCTGCGAATCCGTTATCAAATCAAAGCGGAAATTGAAGTTGCGCAGGAACCAGACCACGATGGTCGAAATAAAAATGACGGTAAAGGCGCGCTGGATAAAATCCTTTGCCTTATCCCACAAAAGCCGCACCACGTTTTTCACTCCCGGCAGACGGTAGTTGGGCAGCTCCATAACGAACGGCACCGCTTCGCCCTTGAAGAGCGTTTTCTTGTACAAAAAGGCAATCAGTATGCCCATCGCGATGCCCAGCAGATACATTCCCGAGATTATCAGCCAGCGGCTGTCCCTGAAAAAGGCGTTGACGAAAAACGCGTAGATCGGCAGCTTTGCCGTGCAGCTCATAAACGGCGTCAGCAGGATGGTCATTTTGCGGTCGCGCGCACTCGGAAGCGTGCGTGTCGCCATCACCGCCGGCACGGTGCAGCCGAAGCCGATAAGCATCGGCACTATGCTGCGCCCCGAAAGTCCTATCCTTCTCAGCAGCTTATCCATAAAAAACGCGACCCGCGCCAGATATCCGCTGTCCTCCAGAATCGACAGAAACAGAAACAGCACGATTATTATCGGCAAAAAGCTCAGCACGCTGCCAATGCCCGCCAGCACGCCGTCGGTGATAAGCCCCGTGAGGATAGGGTTTATCCCTGCGCCTTCCATTGCGGCGCGTATGTTGCCTGAGAGCGTGTCAAAGCCCGTTTCCAGCAGCTCCTGAAGCTTGCCGCCGATGACCTCAAAGGTCAGCAGAAAAATGGTCACCATTATCAGGATGAACATCGGGATAGCGGTGAATCTTCCCGTCAGCAGGCGGTCGATTTTGACGCTGCGGCGGTGCTCGCGGCTCTCCTTCGGCTTAACCACCGTCTGTTCGCAGACTTTTCTTATATATGAAAAGCGCATATCGGCGATCGCGGCATTGCGGTCAAATCCGCTCTCGCGCTCCATCTGCCTGATGATATGCTCCAGCATTTCGTTTTCGGCTTGGCTGAGCCCGAGCTGATCCAGCACCAGCTTGTCGCCCTCGACCACCTTGCTTGCCGCGAAGTGAAGCGGCAGCTTCGCCGCCTTTGCCTTTTCCTCGATCAGATGACGTACGGCGTGCAGACAGCGGTGAACCGCGCCGCCGTGATCTCGCGGCGAGCAAAAATCCTGACGCAGCGGCTTTTCCTGATAATGCGCGATGTGCAGCGCGTGCTTTATCAGCTCCTCGATGCCCTCGTTTTTTGCCGCGGAGATCGGCACCACAGGCACGCCCAAAAGCTCCTCAAGCAGATTGATATCAACCGAGCCGCCGTTTGCGGTCAGCTCGTCCATGATATTCAGCGCCACGACCACGGGCGTATCCATTTCAAGAAGCTGCATCGTCAAATAAAGGTTGCGCTCGATATTCGTCGCGTCGACGATATTGATGATCGCCCTCGGCTTTTCCTCAAGGACAAAGCTGCGTGATACGATCTCCTCATTGGTGTACGGCGACATCGAATAAATGCCCGGAAGGTCGGTGACCAGCGTGTTCTTGTGACCTTTTATCACGCCGTCCTTGCGTTCGACGGTCACGCCCGGAAAGTTGCCTACATGCTGATTTGAACCCGTGAGGCGGTTGAACAGCGTCGTTTTTCCGCTGTTCTGATTGCCCACCAGCGCGTAGGTCAATACAGTGTCGTCGGGCAGAGGGTCGCCGCTGCCCTTGGCGTGGAACCTTCCGCCCTCACCCAAGCCCGGGTGAGGGCTTTTTTTCGCTTTTTGCGCCTCGCTTTTTTGTGTATCCGAAATCGGCTCAACGCCGATATTCTCGGCGTCGTCCAGCCGCAGCGTCAGCTCGTAGCCGTGCAGCGTGAACTGCATGGGGTCGCCCATGGGCGCGAGCTTGACCAGCGTGATCTCCGCGCCGGGGATCACGCCCATATCCAGAAAATGCTGACGGAGCTGTCCTTCGCCGCCGACCGAGGTTATAACGGCGGACTGACCGATCTCCATTTCCTTTAGCTTCATTAATTGATGCTCCTTGTTAAGTTAGACTAACCTAACTATACCAGATGAAACGCCGGTTGTCAATACCTAACCGCTTTTTTAGTTGAGAGTGGAGAGTGAATTGCAAATTACAAATTACAAATTGCAAGTTGTCATTCCGAGCGGTTGCGAAGCAAATTTCGCAAAGCAAAATAGTCGAGGAATCCCCTCGGCATCGCACAGCGGTGGTTGCTTTGCTTGGGAGCGACCCTTCGCTATTCACTAAAAAGTGTGTCTTTCACCATAAGGTCAAAGGTCAAATAAAGTCAAAAATTTTTAAAATGTTAGGATTTAAGAGTATTTGAGAGAAAATCGGAGAAAATAAGAGAATCAGCCGTTTTTATTGACTTTTATTGACTTTGACTTTCTCTGACCTTGGCGCTATACTATAATCAAGCTCAGACGAGCAGGGAAAGAGGGAAAGAAAATGAGAATGAGTGATTTGGTAGCTCAATATATTTTAGAGATGCTTGAGGAACAAAACGGCAGCGCCGAGATCCAGCGAAACGAGCTTGCGGGCAGCCTGGGCTGCGTGCCGAGCCAGATAAATTACGTCATCACCTCGCGCTTCACGCCCGAGCAGGGATATATCGTGGAGAGCAGGCGCGGCGGCGGCGGTTTTATTCGCATCAGCCGCGTAAAGATGGACAAAGGCACCGCTTTGATGCACATCATCAACTCGGTGGGCGACACGCTTGAAAAGGCTTCTGCGGAGGTGATGCTGCGAAATATGCTGCAGCGCCAGATGCTCGAGCTGCAGACCGCCAAGGCTATCGCCGCAGCGCTTTCCGACAGAACGCTCAAAAGTGTCGAGCAGGACAAGCGCGACGCTGTCCGTGCCGATCTGTTCAAAAATATGCTTTTGACCCTAAACAGTTGATTAACCGGAAACGGAGGTTCACGATATGAAATGTCAAAAATGCGGCGCCAATAACGCCAATACCCACATCAAAACGATCATCAACGGCGAATTCAAGGAGTATGACCTCTGCAGCGAATGTGCGCATAAAATGGGCTATACCAATGTTTTCGCCGACATGGAAAACGATTTTTCAAATCTTCTCGGCAGCTTTTTTACCAACGTCCTGCCCGCCAGAACTCAGGCTACGCGCTGTGAATTCTGCGGCAGCACCTATCCCGAGATCGCAAAAACAGGTCAGGTCGGCTGCGCCAATTGCTACACGCTCTTTGCCGACCAGCTCTATCCTTCCATCCGCCGTATGCACGGCAACACCACCCACTGCGGCAAAAACAGCGGCAAGACCGTAAAGGCGGCAAAGCCCGCGGAAATGACTAAAGAAGAGAAAATCAAAGACCTGCAGGCTCAGCTTGACGCCGCCGTGAAGGAGCAGAACTTTGAACGCGCTGCGGAGCTGCGTGATCAGATCAAGGAAATGGAGGGATAATTGTGAGTAACGTAGTGATTTCAACGAGAGTGCGCCTGGCGCGAAATCTCAAAAACTATCCGTTTCCCTGCAAGCTCAGCCGTCAGGGCAGGGAAGAGGTCATCGAAAAGGTGCGCGACGCCGTGAAAAACGGCAACAGCGTGCTTGCGAAGGACTTTCAGTTCATCAAAATGAGCGAGCTTGACCCGCGCCAAAGCGTTTCGCTGGTGGAGCGCCGGCTTGTCAGCCCGGAATTTATCAGCGACACCGAGGGCAGGGCGCTGCTGCTCAGCAGCGACAACAGCCTTTCGATAATGATAAACGAGGAGGATCACATCCGCCTTCAGGTCATCACCAAGGGCTTTTCGCTCGAGGAAGCGTACGATACCGCCGACAAGCTCGACACCTTGCTCGACGAGCGGCTGGAATTCGCCTTTGACGAAAAGCTGGGCTATCTGACCCAATGCCCCACCAATCTCGGCACCGGAATGCGCGCGTCGGTCATGCTGCACCTGCCCGCGCTTGAAAAAAGCCGCGCCGTAAGCCGCATAGCCGGCAATCTCTCAAAGCTCGGTCTGACCATCCGCGGCGCCCACGGTGAGGGAACGGAGCCAAAGGGCGCGCTCTACCAGCTCTCAAATCAGGTTACGCTGGGCATTTCGGAGCAGGCGGCTATCGAAAACCTGAAAAACATAACCACACAGCTTGTCGCTCAGGAGGAGCAGGCGCGCGAACGTCTTTGCAGGAGCATCGACGTCAGGGACACCATCTCGCGAAGCCTCGGAATCCTCAAATTCGCCAAGGTCATTTCGCATGATGAAGCGCTAAAGCTGCTCTCCAACGTGCGGCTGGGCGTCGTCGCCGGTGAGATCAAGGACGTCGGTGTTGAGACCGTCGACGCTCTGATGACCGCCGTAGAGCCCGCCACCCTGTCCGTCAACGCCGGCAAGGCGCTCTCTCCGCAGGAAAGAGATATTGAAAGGGCAAGGCTTATTCAAAAAGAATTGGTTTGAGTTGAGAGTTGAGTGAACCTGTTATTTCGACCAAGTGAAGCGAAGCGGAACGCGTGGAGAAATCCCCTTCGGCGATGAACCGGAGGTCGCTCACAAGCGAAGTCTCCACCGCTGTGCACTACCGAGGGGGATTTCTCAACTAAACCGCTGCGCGGTTTTGCCTTCGGCACCGCTCGAAATGACAGCGAGAGCAACGCTTTTACCTATACCCGCACCAATACAAATCAGAGCGAAGCGACCCTTAACCATTCACCATTAACTATTCACCAAAAAGAGGGGGTATATGAATATGTTCAAATTCCAGGGATTTACAGAAAAAGCAAACAACGCGCTCAACCTTGCCGTGCAGTCGGCAGAGAGGTTCGGCCACAACTATGTCGGCACCGAACACATCCTGCTCGGCTTGCTCAAGGAGGGTTCGGGCATGGCGTATACCGCGCTCACCCAATGCGGCGTCAGCGCGGATTCTATTGAAAACAGGCTTGCGCAGAACGCCTACGGCGCACCTTCCTCTCTGACCGCCGACGACTTCACGCCGCGCACCAAGCGCGTACTGCGCTCTGCGGTGGCGGCTTCCGCCAGATTCGGCAGCAGCTATGTCGGCACCGAGCACCTTTTGATCGCGCTGCTTTCCGAGAGCGACAGCTACGCCGTCAGCTTCCTCAATGAAGCGGGCGTCAGCGTCGACTCTGTGGTCAACGCGCTGCGCAACAGCTTGGGAGGCAGCCCGCAGCAGGGCGGATTCAGCCCCGAGCACGGCGGCTTTGAACAGCCGGACGGCGCTCAGGAGGGTGGCTCGGCGCTTGACAAATTCGGCAGAGACCTCACCAAGGCAGCCAAAAACGGCGAGATCGACCCGGTCATCGGCAGAGAAAAAGAGATCGAGAGGGTCATTCAGATACTTTCACGCCGCACTAAAAACAATCCCGTGCTGATCGGCGAGCCCGGCGTCGGCAAAACCGCCGTCGCGGAGGGCTTGGCGCTGGAGATCTCCAAGGGCAATGTTCCCGAAATTCTCCGTGACAAGCGCGTCGTCGCTCTTGACCTCACCGGCATGGTGGCGGGCGCGAAATACCGCGGCGACTTTGAGGAGCGCATCAAGGCGGCGATCGACGAGGTAAAGCAGTCCGGCAACACGATTTTGTTCATCGACGAGCTGCACACCATCATCGGCGCGGGCGCGGCAGAGGGCAGTGCGGACGCGGCTAATATTTTGAAGCCGTCGTTGGCGCGCGGCGATTTTCAGGTCATCGGCGCCACTACGCTCAACGAATACAGAAAATATATCGAAAAGGACGCCGCGCTGGAACGCCGCTTCCAGCCCGTAAAGATCGGCGAGCCCACGCAGGAGCAGGCGGTGGAGATCCTCAAAGGTCTGCGCGACAGCTACGAAGCGCATCACAAGGTGAAGATCACCGACGAGGCGATCGAGGCTGCGGTCAAGCTGAGCTCCCGATATATCGCCGACCGCTATCTGCCCGACAAGGCTATCGACCTGATCGACGAGGGCGCGTCCAAGGTGCGCCTTGCCGCCATGACCTCTCCCGACAACGTAAAGGAGCTCGAGGATAAGGTCAAGGCGCTTGAAAACGAAAAGGCAAGCGCCGTCAACGAGCAGGATTTTGAACGCGCGGCAAAGCTGCGCGACGAGCAGAAGGCGGTACAGGCAAAGCTTGACGATGCCAAAAAGAACTGGCAGGAGCACAGAAAGGACGACTGCGGCGAGGTCGACGCTCAGGTCATCGCAAGGATCGTCTCCGATTGGACGGGAATCCCGGTGGTGCAGCTCACCAAGGAGGAGAGCGAGCGGCTGCTGAATATGGAGCAGGTGCTGCATGAACGCGTCGTCGGTCAGGATGAGGCAGTCTCATCCATCGCCAAGGCGATCCGCCGCGGCAGAGTAGGACTCAAAGACCCCAAGCGCCCGGTCGGCTCCTTCATCTTCCTCGGTCCCACCGGCGTCGGCAAAACCGAGCTGTGCAAGGCGCTGGCTCAGGCGATGTTCGGCGACGAGAACGCCATGCTGAGGCTCGATATGTCGGAGTATATGGAGAAGCACACGGTCTCCAAGCTCATCGGCTCACCGCCCGGCTATGTCGGATTTGACGAGGGCGGTCAGCTCACCGAAAAGGTGCGCCGCAAGCCCTATTCCGCTGTGCTCTTCGATGAGATCGAGAAGGCGCATCCCGATGTGTTCAATATGCTCCTCCAGATTTTGGAGGACGGCAGACTCACCGACAGCCAAGGACGCACCGTCGATTTCAAAAACACCGTGATAATAATGACCTCCAACGTGGGCGCGCGCCTGATAACCGACAAGCAGGGTTCTCTGGGCTTTGCTCAGGAAACAAAGGAGCAGAAGCAGGAGGATATCAAAAGCCTTGTCATGGGCGAGCTGAAAAAGGTGTTCCGCCCCGAGTTCCTCAACCGCGTGGATGACATCATCGTGTTCAACAAGCTGACTCAGGATGAGATCAAGCAGATCGCGGGCAAGATGCTCGACACCCTCGCAAAGCGCCTGAAGGCGATGAATATCGACATCACCTTCACCGACGCGGCGGTCACGGCGATCTCCGACAAGGGCTTCGACGACAGCTACGGCGCAAGACCGCTCCGCAGAGCAATCCAGAGCGAGATCGAGGACAGCCTCAGCGAGAAAATGCTCGACGGCGAGATCACGGAAAACGCAAACGTCACCTGCGACTATCAGGACGGCAAATTTGTGTTCAACTCATAATCATTCGCAGAAAAAACGCGGATCGGGGTCCTTAAAGGATTCTGACCCGCGTTTTCATATTTTCTCATTTTTTCTCTTGATAATGATGTATAACGATTGTACAGGATAATGTACAAAATATCGGCAAGGAGAATCGATATGCCGGCTGTAAACTATTCAACTGTCCGTAATCCCGCAAAGGTCACTATGAGAATTTAATATTGCCAAAAACGGAGCAGACTCATTTTTGAGGCGCTCCGTATTTTTTAAAAATATCCTTGACAAAATCAATACTTCGTGTTATGATGTATATCACGGAGAGATGTATATCATAAAAAGATGTATGTCATGCAAGGAGGTATGCTATGGATCATCAGATGAAGCGAGGGCTGCTGGACGTCTGCGTGCTGGCGGCTATCAAAAACAAGGAATCCTACGGCTATAAGATCATCAAGGATCTGGCGCCGTACGTCAGGCTGTCCGAGTCGACGCTGTATACTATCCTCAAACGGCTCGAGGCGGCTGAGATGCTGACGGTGCGCACAGCCGAGCACAGCGGAAGGCTGCGGAAATACTACAGCATCACGGACGCGGGGCGTGCGCGGCTGGAGGAATTCAAAGAGGAATGGAACGAGATATTGTCGATTTACCGGTTTGTAACAAAGGAGGATGACGATGAATAAGGAGGAATTTCTTGCGGCGCTGAGGCAGGAGCTGTCAGGTCTGCCGCAGGAGGATATCGAGGAAAGGCTGAACTTCTACGCCGAAATAATCGACGACCGCGCGGAAGAAGGCATTTCACAGGAGGAAGCGGTCGCGGAGATCGGCGATCCCAAGGACATCGCGGCGCAGGTCATTGCCGAAACGCCGCTGCCGAAGCTCGTCAAGGAGCGCGTGCGCCGCAAGCGCCGATTGAAAGCGTGGGAGATCGTGCTGCTTGCGGTCGGCTCGCCGATCTGGATCTCGCTGCTTATCGCGGCGTTCGCGGTGATACTCTCGCTTTACATAACGCTGTGGGCGCTGATAATAACGCTGTGGGCGGTCGAGTTTGCGCTGGCTGTATCCGCGCCTGCCTGCATTGCCGCCGCGGTGTTGTTCGCTGCGCAGGGCTACGGCTTGTCTGCCGCTGCGACGCTCGGAGCCGCGCTGTTTTCGGCGGGAATCTCGATCTTTTTGTTTTTCGGCTGCAGGGAGTCGTCAAAGGGCATAATACGCCTGACTAAAAAGATCGCGCTGGGCATAAAATCCCTGTTTATCAGAAAGGAGGATGCGCAATGAGCAGAGCTGCAAAGGGCTGGCTGATCGCCGCGACCGCGCTTACGATAGCCGGAGCGATGCTGTTCGTCGGTATTCTGGCGGCGGTCGGCTTTGATTTTCATAAGCTGGAGACCGTTAAATATGTGACCGTCACCCACGAGCTGAGCGGCGATTTCGATTCGATCGATATCGAGGTCACCAAAGCGGACGTCGAGCTGATACCTACAGAGGAAAAGCAGTGCAGGGTCGTTTGTTATGAGCCGTTAAAAACACCGCATTCCGCTTCGGTGAACGGCAAAACGCTGAATATCGGCATGGACGATGAGCGCGGTTGGTTGGACTATATCGGCATCTCCTTCAAAAGCCCGGAAATCAAGCTCTATCTTCCGAAAAAGAGCTACGTTTCCTTCACAATGCGGAGCGTGACCGGCGACGTCGATATCCCGAAGGACTTTTCCTTTGAGAAGCTGAAAATAAAGGGCGTCACCGGCGATGTCGGCATTTCCTCCGATGTTTCGGGAGATATCACGATAGGGCTCACAACGGGTAAGGTCAGGCTGAACGATATAAAAGCGGGCGGCGTTGACATTTCAACCACAACGGGCGACGTAACGCTTTCCAATGTGCTCGCCGAAGGAAGGCTTTCCGTGGAATGTGTCACCGGCGACGTGCGGTTTGACGGCTGTGACGCGGATTCCGTCAGCGTGAATGTCGTCACGGGCGATATAACCGGCACACTGCGCACCGGAAAAGACTTTGACGCGAACACCACGACCGGAAGAATCAGCGTTCCCGACAGCGTTCCGGGCGGAAAATGCAAGCTGAACACCACAACGGGCGATATCAGGATAAGCATAGAAAAAGCGGAATAATGCAAAAAGGCTGCCTCGTTTTGAGACAGCCTTTTACTTTACCGGAAAATGCTTTGTTTTGACCCGCCGTTGCGGAAGGTTATGAAACAGCGGCGAGTTTGCCAAAGGCGGACCGACTGCGACTCGGTCGCTTATTGCCTTTCGCTGTAGCCGTGCGCCTTGTCGAGCAGCATATCCTTGACCTTCATAAGCCTTGTGCGGCTCGAACGGTCGTTTTCCTCAAGCTTCATCGAGATGTATTTGATCGTCTCCTGATAGCGCGGTATCATAACGTGCTCAAGAGAATTGACGCGGCGGCGTGTTTTTTCGATCTCCGCCGACATCAGCTCACAGCTTTTTTCATATTGGGCAAGCTTGATAAGATCGGGCAGCACCTTGTCAAGCGACATCACCGCGTCGTCCAGCTCAAAAGAGGTGAAGGCGAAGCCGTACGGAAAGATATCGCCCTTGTCCGCGGTGCGCGAGCTTGCCTCAAACTGCGGGATCTCGACGCTCATCACGTTTTTGGAGCCGATTTCTACGTTCACCTGCTGCTTTGGTGAGAGCAGCGCGCCGTCAAGCGCCTGCTTGCTCATCACGGCGGAGGCGTTCACAAAGTGGGCGTTGCAGTTTTCAAGCTCACGCTCCACCTGCGCGCGCAGGTCGCGCGTTTCGCGCACCAAGTCCAAAAACTGACGCATCAGCTCGTCGCGCTTGTCCTTTAACATTTTGTGACCCCGCACAGCGGTGGTAAGCTGCTTTTTCAGCTTGCTAAGCTGCATACGCGTGGGGTTTACGTTCATAACTGCCATAGTTTACCTCGTACCATTAGGCATTTACTCTTATTTTAAATCGGTTCATCCCGGATAATACTCGTCGAGCATATCGTCCTTGATACGCTTCAGCTCGCTTCTGGGCAGGATCGCCAGCAGCTTCCAGCCGATATCCAGCGTTTCCTCGATGGTGCGGTTGGCGTCGTAACCCTGTGAAACATATTCTCTCTCGAACGCTTCGGCAAATTCGGCGTATTTTTTATCCATTTCGGTCAGCGCCGCCTCGCCCAGAATGACCATCAGCTCACGCGCGTCCTTGCCTCTCGCGTATGCCGCGAAAAGCTGGTTCATGGTCGCGGCGTGATCCTTTCTGGTTCTGCCGGGGCCTATGCCCTTGTCCTTGAGTCGGCTCAGCGACGGAAGCACGTCGATCAGCGGTGTGACGCCCTTGCGGTAGAGCTCGCGGCTGAGGATGATCTGACCCTCGGTGATGTAGCCGGTGAGGTCGGGGATCGGGTGGGTCTTGTCGTCCTCGGGCATGGTGAGGATC
>ONHJ01000037.1 GCA_900317595.1 uncultured Eubacteriales bacterium
ATGTCGACGATCTCATATATCTTCGGCAGATATTTGATGGGAACGAACGCGACCACCATTTTTTTGAGCTGGAAGCAGAGCTCTTCCTTGAAAATCAGGAAGTAGATGGAGATGATTATGCCCATCAGCGAATTGTACACGCCGGTCATAAACTCGGACATGAACGACTGCAGCCATTTGAGCACGGTCTCGGTCATGCCGCGGCTGTCGGTGAAGAAGCCGGAAACATTGTTGAGAAGCTCCTCCTGCGACATATTCTGCAGGAAGGGCAGGTGCATCTTTTCGAGCCTGTCAGCCCAGTCGGTGACGGTTTTTTCCACAGAAGAATAATATTTCGGGAAATCGTTGACCAGACCTGCCAGATTGTTGATGATTTGCGGCACCAGCACCATTATCAACGCCACGATCACGGCGAAGGTTCCGGCGTAGGTGATGATCAGCGCGAGCGGCTTGCGGAATTTGAGAAAGAACTTGTGCTTGGTTCCCATCCTTTTAAACGCCTTGTTGTATAGGAATTTGTATGGGAAATTCAGGATATACGCGATCAAAAAGCCGATGAAAAACGGCGTGAGGATGTTTCCGATGTTTTTGATGATGTTCCAAAAGGTATTGAGGTTGTCCTTGACGACCAGCAAAAACACCGTAAATGCTATTGCTATCAGGATATTGCGCATGGTCAGTAGTTTTTTCACGTTCACCGCTCCTTAAAACAAAGACATCTGAGAGCTTTCGGGGATCCCCTTGAGCACGCCGACCGAAGCCAGCGTTTCAATGACCGCCTTTGTCACTTTTGTTTTTATCTGGATATCCTCGATCGAGAGGTATTCCGAGGTTTTTTTGCCTTCCTCGGCAAGCGCGTCCGCTGCGGCGTCGCCTACACCCGCCAGCGACGAGAAGGGCAGACGGATCTTGCCGTCCTCAACGCGGAAGGTTTTTGCCTCGGAGCGATAGATGTCGACCGGCAGCACCTCGACACCGCGCGCCATCATCTCGTTGACTATCTGCAGCGTGGCGTAGTCCTTGTCGTCCTTATCGGTCGAGGTGTGCGCCGCCTGCATCTGTTTGATTTGGTTCATGCGGGTTTTGACCGCGTTATGCCCCTGCATCAGCAGCGCGCCGTCGATGTTTTCGCTGCGCACCGTGAAATAGGCGGCGTAATACTCGGTGGGCTTGTGGACCTTATACCAGCCCAGCCGCAGCGCCGCGATCATATAGGCGGCGGCGTGCGCCTTCGGGAACATATACTTTATCTTCATGCACGAATCGATGTACCACTCAGGCACGTTGTGCTCGCGCATCGCCTTGAAATGCTCCTCGGTGAGCAGCTTGGTGGCGTTGCCCTTACGCACGATCTCCATGATCTTGAACGCCATGCTGTCCTCCAGCCCCTTGTGCATGAGGTAGGTCATTATGGAGTCACGCATTCCGATAACCTCGGAGATAGTTCAGGTGCCGTTGTGGATAAGCTCCTGCGCGTTGCCAAGCCAGACGTCGGTGCCGTGCGAAAGCCCCGAGATCTGCAGAAGGTCGGTGAAGGTCTTGGGCTTTGCCTCCATCAGCATGCCGCGCACAAAGCCTGTGCCGCATTCGGGTATGCTGAATGTGCCGGTGGGCGAATCGATGTCCTCGGGAGTGACGCCAAGCGCCTTGGTCGAGGTGAACAGCGACATAACGTCCGGGTCGCTCATACTGACGTTCATCACCGGTATGCCGGTAAATTCCTCAAGATAATGATAGATCGTGGGAACATCGTGTCCGAGCTCGTCGAGCTTGGTGATGGTGTCGTGGATGGAGTGGAAGTCGAAGTGCGTGGTGATGTTGTCGGACTTCATATCGTTAGCGGGATGCTGCACCGGGCAGAAGTCATAGACCTCGTTGGTGCGCGGAACGACGACCATGCCGCCGGGGTGCTGACCGGTGGTGCGCTTTACGCCCGTGCAGCCCTTTGCAAGCCGCTTGATCTCAGCCTTGTTCGCGGGAAGCCCGCGCTCCTCAAGGTATTTTTTGGCGAAGCCGATGGCGGTCTTTTCCGCGACCGTCGAGATGGTTCCCGCCTTGAACACGTTGTTTTTGCCGAAAAGCTGCTCGGTGTAGCGGTGGGATTTTGATTGGTACTCGCCGCTGAAATTCAGGTCGATATCGGGGACCTTGTCGCCCTTGAAGCCGAGGAAGGTCTCGAATGGGATTTCGTGGCCGTCCTGATCCATATGCGTGCCGCATTCGGGGCAGTCCTTCGGCGGAAGGTCAAAGCCCGAGCCGTAGCTGCCGTCGGTAATAAATTCGCTGTGCTTGCATTTCGGGCAGATATAGTGCGGACAGAGCGGATTGACCTCGGAGATGCCCGACATAGTCGCCACGAACGACGAGCCGACCGAGCCTCGCGAGCCGACCAGATAGCCGTGCGCCTCGCTGTCGGCGACCAGCTTCTGGGCGGTCATATAGAGCACCGAAAAGCCGTAGGTGGTGATCGAGTTGAGCTCCTTGTCGAGCCTTGCCTTGACTATCTCGGGCAGAGGATCGCCGTATTTTTTCTTGGCGCGCTCCCATGTGATCGAGATAAGCTGCTCCTGAGCGCCCTCGATGAACGGCGGAAAGGTGCCTTTGGGTATCGGGCGTATATCATCGCACATATCGGCGATGGCGTTGGGGTTTTTCACGACCACCTCATACGCCTTTTCCCTGCCGAGCCACTCAAATTCCCTGAGCATCTCGGCGGTGGTGCGGAAATACAGCGGCGCCTGCCGGTCGGCGTCCTTGAATTTCAGCGCCGCCTGCAAGATTTTGCGGTACTCGTTGTCGTGAGGATCGATGAAATGCACATCGCAGGTCGCGCAGACAGGCTTGCCCAGCTCCTTGCCGAGCCTGACGATCGTGCGGTCGATCTCGTGCAGTTCGTCGACGCTCTTGAAGGTGCCGTTGCGTATCAAAAAGTCGTTGTTGCCCGCGGGCTGTATCTCAAGATAGTCGTAAAAGGAGGCGATCTGCTTCAGCTCGCCCCAAGGCTTGCCCGAGAGTATGGCGCGGTAAAGCTGACCCTCGCAGCACGCCGAGCCGATGATAAGACCCTCGCGGTGCGCGACAAGATCGCTCTTTGCTATGCGCGGCTTTTTGTAGAAGGTCTCGAGATGGCTCTTGGAAATCAGCTTGTAGAGGTTCTTCAAGCCGACATTATTCTTCGCGAGAATTATTTGATGATAGGTGGGCAGCTTTTTGAAGTCGCCGCCCGCGATCTTGGTGTTTATATCCTTGACGGAAAAGATCCCGTAATCGTCGCCCAGCCGGCTGCAAAGCGAGATGAAGATCTTCGCCAGCATCTCGGCGTCGTCGGTGGCGCGGTGGTGATTGAAGCTGCCCAGCCGCAGATAATCCGCCACGGTGTCGAGCTTTACGTTCTTGATATCGGGCAGGATGGCGCGGGCGATGGCGACCGTGTCGATCGAGGTATAGCCGTAGTCGCGACCCATGTTCTCGCATGCCCTGCGGATGAACGAGGTGTCGAACGGCGCGTTGTGCGCAACGAGCACGTTGTCGCCGGCAAATTCCAGAAACGCCGTCACCGCCTCGCGCTGTGAGGGCGCGTCCCTGACCATGTCGTCGGTGATGCCGGTGAGCTGGGTGATCTTGGCGGGTATCGGCATTTCGGGGTTGGCGAAGGTTGAGAAAACGTCGGTTATCTCGCCGTTTTCGACCTTGACGGCGCCGATCTCGGTGATTTTGTCGCGCAGAGGCGACAGCCCTGTGGTCTCGATGTCAAAGCAGATGAAGGTGCCGCTGAGCGGCAGATCCCGAGCGCCCTCCACGGACTCGACAAGGTCGTCCATGAAATAGGCTTCAACGCCGTAGAGCACCTTGATGTCGCCGCCGAGCTTGTACTTTATTTCCTCGGCAGCCTTCATCGCGTCGGGAAACGCCTGCGCCACGCCGTGGTCGGTGATGGCGATCGCCTTGTGACCCCACTCATAGGCGCGCTTGACCAGCGTGCCGGCGGGCGTAAGGGCGTCCATCTGCGACATATTGGTGTGAAGGTGAAGCTCCACGCGCTTTTCGGGGGCGTTGTCGACCACCTTGATCTTTTCGGCGGTGCCGACCGAGAAAGCGGAGAGCACGGTCTCCTTCAAGAACTCGTCGAACTCGACGTTGCCGCTGACGACGATGGTTTTGCCCGCCTTTAGCCCGTCGAGCGCCTCGGCTTCCTTCACGCCGCAGAAGATCTTGACGGTGACGGAGCCGGTGTAGTCGGTGATATCTATGGTGATTATGCTGTTTTTGTTGTTTTTGGTGACGCGCTTTTCGAGCTCGATCACGTCGCCCCAGACGACCGCGCCCTTCATGCCGTCGCTGAGCGTCTTGACCGGCACGATCTTGCCGCGTATGCTTCTTCCGAAGAGCGGCCGAACCGACGAGCGCAAAATCTGCGGAGTGGCGAAGCTGCCGTCGCGGATCTCGACCTCGGTCACCGCGTCCTCAGCCTGATGCTCGCGCGCCTCCTCGGCTGACCCTTCCTCCTCGCGGAAGAAATCGGCTGCCTTTTTAAGCTGCTCGCGCTTCATCTGGGTGTGGGCGGTGTTGATAGCCTGCCTGTACTCGTCGCTTTTGGCGTCAACCTCCACGGTGCCGGTGTAGCGTATCCTGAGGCTGCGGTCAAATTCATCGGCGATAAGCCGTTTGAGCGCGGCGTCAAAGCCCTTGGCGTCAAGCAGCGCCTTTCCGCCGTTGTGGAGCGTGATCGTCAGCACGTCGCCGTCAAGGCTGACCTCGGCGTTGTTCAGTGTGCCGTTGATGCTGGGCATCTCGCGCTTCACGGCGGTGTAGAGGTGCGGAAAGTAGTCGACGGTGAACAGCTCCGCGCCGAAATGCGGCTTAAGACAGACCGACGCGTCGAGCAGCTTTGAGTATGCCTTTTCGGCAGCAAGCAGCGCCTCGCGCTCGACCAGCGACGAAAAATCGACCCAAAGTGTCACCACGCGCACCTCGTTGATTATATTAACTTTTGTGACCACTCCGTCCGAAACGGCGCGGTCAACCGCCGCGCCGTCCCCGACAAAGCCAAACAAATCCTTTAATGTTTTCATCTTTTAGTATTCAGTTATCAGTAGTCAGTTGTCAGTAGTCAGTTGTCAGTAGTCAGTTGTCAGTTGAAAGCTGTCATCTTGAGCGGTGCCGAAATATCCCCGTCGGAAAGCGCCCTCACTTCACTGTTCCTTATTAATTGTTAATTGCGCAAAGCGCAAAACTCACAACTATACAATCACATTTTATCAATCTCTTCCATCAGCGCGTCGACAAGCTTATCCTCGTCTACCTTGGCGATTATTTCGCCTTTTTTGAACACCAGACCGCAGCCGTCGCCGCCCGCGATACCGATGTCCGCCTCTTTTGCCTCGCCGGGGCCGTTGACAACACAGCCCATCACGGCGACCTTTATGTTCTTTTCGCAGCCGCGCAGACGCTCCTCTACCTCACCGGCGATCTTCACCAGATCGATGCGCGTGCGTCCGCAGGTCGGGCATGACACGAACTGCACGCCGCCCTCCTTGAGGTCGAGAGCGCGCAGGATGTCGTTTGCCGCGTAGACCTCGCGCACCGGGTCGGCGGTCAGCGAAACCCGGATGGTGTCGCCGATGCCGCGCAAAAGCAGCGCACCGATGCCTGCGGCGGACTTGATAACGCCCATGCGCTCGGTGCCTGCCTCGGTCACACCGAGGTGAAGCGGATAGTCGCACTGCTGAGCGGCTAATTCATATGCTTCAACCATCGTGCCGACGGTGGAGCTTTTCATCGAGAGCACGATATCGTAAAAGTCAAATTTTTCAAGCAGCGACGCGTGATAGAGCGCGCTGTCGCAGAGCGCCTGAGGAGTGGGATGGCCGTATTTCGCCAGTATCTCCTTTTCGAGCGAACCGGAATTTACGCCGATGCGGATCGGTATTCCGCGGCTTTTGCACGCCTGCGCCACTGCCTTTACCCTGTCGTCCGAGCCGATGTTGCCGGGGTTTATGCGTATCTTATCCACGCCGGCGGCGCACGCCTCGAGCGCCAGCTTATAATTGAAATGAATGTCGGCGACGATGGGTGTGCTGACCGCTTCCTTAAGCGCCGGGATCAGCCTGACCGCGTCCATATCGGGGATCGCGGCACGGATAACCTGACAGCCCGCCGCTTCAAGCGCCTTTGCCTGCCGCACGCTGCCCTCGATATCCGTTGAGGGCACGTTGAGCATAGACTGGATCGATACCGGCGCACCGCCGCCTATCGTCAGCTTTCCTGCCTTGACCTGTATTTTGCTTCCCATGATTGCCTCCTGTTCCAAATCCTTTTCATTTGAACCGCGCCGCTAACCCACGCTCGGGAAGGTTCCGGTCACCAGTTTTTGTATGTCCTGCGTCGTTATAAAGATTATAAGTCCTATCAGCAGCGCCAAGCCGACGCCGTTGACGATGTATTCCACCTTTCGCGGGATGGGCTTGCGGAAGATCGCCTCGATCAGCAGGAACACGAACCGTCCGCCGTCGAGCGCCGGGAACGGCAGCATATTGAAGATACCGAGGTTGACGGTGATGAGCGCCATGATGAACACGATGTTTAGCACGGCGTCGCCGAAGCTCCTTTCAAGTCCGACCGCTGCGACGTCCGACACAGCCTTGGTCATGCCGACAGGGCCTGACATATCGCTGATGGAATACCTTCCTCTCACCAGCAGCTCGAGCGATTTCCAGACGATCTTTGCCTGCGAGAGCGTGCCGGTGGCGGTCTCCTGCATGACGGTGCCGAAGTTCTTTTCCTTGCGCTGAAGATAGAAATCCAGCGCCATGGTGGTTTTTTCGCCTGACTTGACGGTGTAGAAATGCACATCGTCAAGCGTCACCTTTTTGCCGTCGCGCTCAACGACCACCTCGCCGTGATAGCGCTCCTTGGGTGTTTCGTATTCGGGATATTTAAAATCCTCCGGCTTTTGCAGCTTTGCCGATGAATAGAAAAGGTCGATGGTCTCCCTGTAGATGCGGTCGACTTCTTCCTTTGTCTGCGCGGCGCGAAGGAGCTCCATTTGCTCATTGAGTATTTTGTTTTGCAGCACGTTGATCGCGGTGTCCTCGTCTACAAGCTTGTTTTTCAGCATTTCGCTGATGTGGAGGAACGCGTTGGACTCGCAGTTCTCCTTGTACACCTCGAGGGTGTCGGCTTTCACCTCGTCGCAGGGCAAAAGCTGGATGCCCATCATCAGATCCTGATAATTCAGCACCGAATAGCCCCCGACGGACAGCACCTTGTCGCCCACCTGCAGACCTGTGGTCGCGGTGTAGGAAACGGGCGTGAAGTCGACGATGACGGGGTCGGCGAACACGGGCATTGAGATCGTGTTTACAAAGGTGAGCACAAAGCCCATGATTATGTTCATCACAGCGCCCGCGACGATGATTATCATCCGCTTCCAGACCTTTGCGTTGGTGAAAGCGCGCGGGTTGTCGCTTTCCTCGTCCTCGCCCTCCATTGAACAGAAGCCGCCGATCGGAAACGCGCGCAGCGAATAGGTGGTTTCGCCCTTCTTAAAGCTGAAAATCTTGGGACCCATGCCGAGCGCGAACTCGTTGACCTGTACGCCTGATTTTTTCGCGGTGATGAAATGGCCGAACTCGTGCGCGAAAATCAGCAATTCAAATAAAAGCACGCCGATGACGATCAGCGCGATGGTGATCAATATCTGCAAATAGATTCAACTCCAATATATATAGTAGTCAGTTGTCGGTTTCGCACGGCACGGTCCTGACAGTGCCGCGGACAGTGAATCAAAGGTCAGGCGCTCACCTGCGGATTGTTTGTACCCGCAACTCACAGCTTCACTTTCAACCTTCAACTTTCAACTCATCTCTGACATACTGTCTTGCCTTTGCGTCGGCTTCGAGAACGTCCTCAACGCACTTCGGGGTGAAGTTTTCGATGCTTTCAACCGCGCCCATGACCAGATCGCCGATATCGAGGAACTTTATTTTTCCTTGGCGGAATAATAAGTTGGCTTCCTCGTTCGCGCCGTTGGCTATCGCAGTCGCGGCGCCGCCCATGGCAAACGCCTTTTTGCAGGCGCGCAGGCATTTAAAGGTCTGATAATCAGGCTCAAAGAAGGTCAGCGAGCCGATATGCGCCAGATCAAGCTCCTTTACCGGGGACTCAAAGCGCATGGGATAGGTGATCGCGTACTGGATCGGGATGCGCATATCCGGCACCCCGAGCTGCGCAAGCACGGAATTGTCGGTGAACTCGACCAGCGAATGGATGATGCTTTCGCGGTGAACAACGACGTCGATGTCGTCTCCGCCGACCCCGAACAGCCTGCCGGCTTCGATGATCTCCAAGCCCTTGTTCATCATGGAAGCGGAGTCGATGGTGATCTTCGCGCCCATGCTCCAGTTGGGATGGTTGAGCGCCTGCTCAACGGTGACGTCCTTAAGCTCTTCGCGCTTTTTGCCGAAGAAGGGGCCGCCGGAGGCGGTGAGGATAAGCTTTTTCAGCACCTTTTTGTCGGGCATGCCCTGAAGGCACTGAAAGATCGCGCTGTGCTCGCTGTCGACGGGCAGCAGCTTGACGCCGTTTTCCCTGACGGCGTCGGTGACCAGATCGCCGCCCGCGACAAGCGTCTCTTTGTTTGCGAGGGCGATGTTTTTCTTTGCGTTCGCGGCGGCGATGGTGGGCTTAAGTCCGACCATGCCGACAACGGAGTTGAGCACCAGCTCCGCCTGCGGCAATCGGGCAGCCTCAATAAGGCCGTCCATTCCGCTGAGCACGCGGGTGTTCGTGTCTTTTATATTAAGGCGCAGCTCCTGCGCTTTTTTTTCATCGAAAACGACCGCCAATTCGGGCTTGTATTTGCGCACCTGCGCCTCAAGCAGCCCGATGTTCGAGGCGGCTGTAAGCGCCGCCACGCGCAGCCCGAGCTTGTCGACAACGTCCAGAGTCTGGGTGCCGATGGAGCCTGTTGAACCGAGGATTGAAAGTGTCGTCATGGCTTACTCCAGTGCGTAAAGGAAGGGTGTGAACTGGCTGATGACCACCACCAGCGGGGCGGTGAAGATGATGCTGTCGCAGCGGTCGAGCATACCGCCGTGACCCGGGAACATGGAGCCGTAGTCCTTGATTTTGAGGTGGCGCTTGATAAGCGAGAAGCTGAGGTCGCCCAGCACGGAAATGACGGAATCGAGGATACCTATGACGACAAGCGCCGGGAAATTGACCCTTGCCTTGCCGTTGAGGAAAACGAACTGGAACAGCAGACCCATTATCATGGCGCTCGCAACGCAGAACACGATGCCGCCCAAAAGACCCTCCACGGTCTTTTTGGGGCTGATGGTCGGGCAGAGCTTGTGCTTGCCGAAGTAGCTGCCGATGAAGTAGCCGCCGCCGTCAGCCATCCACGGCAGCAAAAAGATCAGCACAAAATAAAAGCTGACGCTGAAGCCGTTGGTGCGGCAGGCGATTGTCACCGCGCTCATTCCGTAGCTGATAAGCAGGGTGCCGAACAGCGCGTATGCCAAATTCATTGAATGGAGCTTTTTGTGGTAAATAAGACTCACAAGGAAGGCGGCAATAAAAAAGACGTAGGTGATGATATAAGTCACCGCGCCCCAAATCGCCACATTCGGCATGGCCAACGCGTACAGCATGCAGACGATAGCCAAAGGGATGCAGCTGAGCAGCCTTCTGGCGTACAAAAACTCTCCGATCATCAAAAGCGAGGCAAGCCCCACAACAATGCCCACAAGCGGGCTCCAAAGCTCCGACAGCAGCATGATGACCACTACCGCCGGAATGCCTATAGCCGCGGTAAGCAAACGCGGCTTCAAAGACTTCATAATATCTCCATCACCTTTCTAAGTTTAGTTGTCAGCAGTCAGCAGTCAGTTGAAAGTTATGAGTTGTTCGACCTGTTATTCCGCGTTTTCGCAGCGCACGGTCTTGACCGTGCCGTGGATAACGGATCAAAGGTCAGGCGCTAAGCCTGCGGTCAGGTCAAGACCTGACCCTACAATTTACTAAAACCGACTGCTGACAACTAACTGCCGACTGACAACTAAATTCCCCCGTATCTTCTGCTGCGCTGCGCGTAGATCAACAGGGCTTCATCAAGATCCGACTTCTGAAAGTCAGGCCACAGTTTATTCATAATAACAAATTCCGTATACGCCGCCTGCCAAAGCATGAAGTTTGAGATGCGGTATTCTCCGCTCGGGCGGATTATGAGGTCGGGGTCGGGCTGACCCGCCGTATACAGATTATCGGAAACCAGCTTTTCGTCAATGTCGCTCTCGTCGAGCTCACCGCTTTTGACCTTTGCGCTGATGCTTTTGACGGCGCGCACGATCTCGTCGCGGCTGCCGTAGTTCATCGCGATATTCAGCACCATGCCGTCGCGGTTTTTGGAGCTTTCCTCGTTTTCGGTCATCAGCGCCTGAAGCTCGGGCGAAAACCCGCTTTTGTCGCCGATGAAGCGCACGACGATGTCGTCGTCCTTAAAATCGGACAACGCCTCTTCAAGATACGATTTGAACAAGCCCATCAAAGCGCCGACCTCGTCCTCGGGACGCTTCCAGTTTTCGGTTGAAAACGCGTAGACGGTCAGGTATTTGATGCCGATCTCCGAGCAGTAGCGGGTGATTTTGCGAAAGACCTGAGCGCCCTCGCGGTGACCCGCCTTTCGCGGAAGCCCGCGCTTTTTTGCCCAACGCCCGTTGCCGTCCATGATTATGCCGATGTGCTTCGGAAGCACGATGCCTTCAAGCGACAGCTCGGGCTTTTTCTTTTTGAATATCGCCATTTTACAGCTCCAGCAGCTCTTTCTGCTTGGCGGCGGAGGTGCTGTCGATCTTCTTGACGAATTTGTCGGTCAGCTCCTGAGTCTTTTTCTCGGCGTTCTTGAGGTCGTCCTCGGTCAGCTCGCCGGTTTTCTTCATAGCCTTGAGCTTTTCGATAGCGTCGCGGCGGACGTTCCTGACCTGAACCTTGGTGTCCTCGGCGATCTTCTGAACGTCCTTGACGATCTCCTTACGTCTGTCCTCGGTGAGCGGCGGGAAGATGAGGCGGATGGTTTTGCCGTCGTTCTGGGGGTTGATGCCGATATCGGACTTCTGGATCGCCTTTTCGATCGATCTGAGGGTAGACATATCCCAGGGCTGGATGGTGAGCGTTCTCGCCTCGGTGACGGACACGGCAGCCATCTGGTTTACGGGCGTGGGCGCGCCGTAGTAGTCGACCTTGACCTTGTCGAGCACGGCAGGATTTGCTCTGCCGGCTCTGATGGCGGCAAACTCCTGAACCATGTGGTCATATCTTCTGCCCATTCTTTCTTCTGCTTTTTTCAGTTGTTCCTGCATAATAAAAACCTCCTGCTTTAAAAATGTTATTAACGGTCATGCGCGGTCGGTCGTGACAGCACAGCGCAGAAATCCCCTGCGCTCCGGGTTTATTTCATTTTCTTAATCTCAAAGCTCGTCAAAAAACAATGCGAGATACTGCTGCAGCCTTGTTGCGTCCTCAATGGTCACAAAGCCGTCGCCGTTGACGTCGGCAGCTCTCATTTGAGCTATGGTGAGCTGTTCATAGTCCGCCAGCGCCCGCTGTATGGCGGTGACGTCCTTGATGTTTATCCTTCCGTCGGAATTGACGTCGCCGAGCGTGAACTCGGGCTCCTCGACCGTGAAGTAGATATAGCCCACCAACATTCCGCTTTCCGCATAGGTGG
>ONHJ01000121.1 GCA_900317595.1 uncultured Eubacteriales bacterium
TTAACCTGACCGTGGGCTTTACGCCCATTGTTTTGCTTTTATCTGCGGCACGGTCAAGACCGTGCCCAACTTTTTTGAGCCAACCCCGTTTTTATGATATTTTTTTAACATCCGCGCTAAACCGCGAAGGGGAGAGGTAAAAGCTGTCAAAGGTATCCCGGATAATCGGGTGCTTTATAAATTCGTCAGCCGGAACGATTCTGTTAGCCATCACAACGCTGTTTTTCGTTTCGTTCAGATGCGTCAAAAACAGCGATATTTTTGCGTTAGTTTCGCTGCCGTCATTTCTGACCGCCTCTGCAAAGGCGGCTTCGTCCTCGTGAGGGGCGTAACGAAGCTGACCCTGCCACTCGTTCGGCTCGTTGGTCAGGTCGCGTCCGATACCGCCTAGGTTTTCCTTCGGACATTCTCCGAACAGCTTTCCCGCGCCGTGACGCGTCACGTATGTCCGCGAAACATAAACTGCCTCGTCAAGCTCGGCTCCGATCCGCGACAAAAAAGCCAGCGGATTATGCGACCCGGTGCGCGACGCCGTAACGTGCGGCGCGTATTCTTTATTCATGCAATCGAGAAGAAGCCCTTGACCCGACTCAAAAATCAGCGTTTCGGTGCCGTTCAGCAAGTTTTTCAGCGCTTTTTCGGACAGCAGGGTCACATTTTTCAGACCTTCCTCCATTGCGTCGGCGGCGTTTAGCAGCACATTATCGTCGTAAAGCAGTCGCAAATACTCGGCGGCGTCTTCGTTCAGAAAGGGCTTCAGCTCACGAAGCCGCCTGTAGGTGTAGCTCTCGCGAAGCCTTCGCAACAGAGGGAACACGCCCGAGCCTGATTGACGCATGGCTTTCAGGCTCAGTCCAAAGCCCGCTTTTGTGCGCAGATCACATTCGTTGATGCCCATCCCGCAGCTTCCGTGCCGCTGAGGGCCGCGCGAAGTCTCGAGCGCCATATTGATAAGCACATCGTCGACGGTGGTGACGCAGACGCTGTCCTCGGCAAATATCCGGGGAGCGGCTCCGAACCCGGTGCGAAAACCGGCGATCTCATCACCGAGCTTATACAGATCGGGGTAGAAGCCGTTGATCCACAGCGTATCAGCGCCGCAAAATGAGCCAGAGGAAAGCGCGTGGAACACAAATCTTTGTCCGCCGTTTTCTCTTGTTTCCACCGTGTGGCCTGACTGCGCGCCGCCGTTGTGCCGAACGACCATTGCCGGCTTTTGAGCGCGGCTTGAGAAATAGTCGACCGCCAGCCCCTTGCCTTCGTCGCCGAAGCTTTTGCCTATGACGGCGATCGTCCTCATAAGGTGACGGGCGCGTCGTCGGGAATGATCTGTAATTGTGACAGCGCGTTGCGGAGCAGACGCTGCCTGATCGGGTCGCTGCCCTCAACTACCGTGTCAAGCGATGCGCCCTTTTGCAGGCGTATCGCGCCAAGCAGGATATCGGGGATCAGGTCGATGCTGTCGCGCTCGATGACGATCTTGTGACCGTGCAGCCACTCCCTGTTGCCTTCTCCGCCGATCATAATGTGAAATACGTGGAATTTTTTGCCGATCTCCTCAAGAAGGCTGCCTACAGTCGCGCCGGGCAGCTTGTCGCCGATGACTCTTTCGATGGTTTCGGGCACTTCGTTTTGCCTTATTTCGGCATCGTCGCCGATCGTGAACAAAAAGCCCTTTTCATTTCTTTTGTTGATCGCGTCGATATTGGTGTGGCGCGACAAAAACTCCCAAAGGCAGGTCGGCACAACCTCTCCGTAGCCGCCGTTTTCAAAATACAGCCCCAAAAGCTGCTCGGCGATGCGGATATCCGACTCAAACTGCGTCACCTGGAGAGGTGATCGATCTCTGAAATCGCCGTAGGCGGCGCACATCAGCGCCGGATCCTCCACCGCGTTGGTGGAATACAGCTTCATAATAAAATCGTTGAGCGCCTCGGTCGCGACCTTAACCGCCAGATAGCCCATTGAAGCGGTCACGTCAAGTCCGACGACGATCGGTGTCGAGTTCGGATGGTCGTCCGAATCAAAACATTCTCTGGTGCCGATGTACTTCGGATCGAATTTGGGGTCGCATTTTGTTTGAGTGAATACCTCACTGACGCTCTGTTTGTTTGAAAGCTTCTTGCTGGTTTTCAGCTTTTTCCAGTCGCTTGCGGAATAACTGCCAAAGCCCATAGTGCATACTCCTTTGCTTATAGTTTAAAATTTCATTTTTTGGAATTTATGGCCGCCGAAGCCGTCGGCGATCACCTTGTCCCACTTGGCAAAATCGGAAAAGGCGTCCGCCTCGGGCGCGGAATTCAGGAATTTATAAAGCTGTTCGGGTTCGCGCGTGTTTTTGGCAAGCGTGATCGCCGTTTTGCGGAGATCGTAAAGATCGCCGTTGCCGCCGAGCTGCCGCACGCCGCGCCAATCGCCGAACAGCGCGCCCTCATGCTGCAGCGGATCGACCCAGACCGACGCGGGCGAGATGCCGCCGTGTGTGATCTCCGAGTATTGCAGCGCGCAGCAGATGTTCTCCATTCTCGAGATCACCCACGCAAGATGCGTCGAATCCCACGGAGCGAACATCTCGGCGGGGTAGAGCATCGGTCTTCTTTTGAAAACCAGCGCATGCTTGCCGCCGCTGAGCGAAAGCTCCAGCTTTATCTCAGGAAACGAGCGGTGCAGCCGCGTATCTGCCTCGGGAAACGTCAGCTTCCTCAAGCCTGCCGAAAACCTCGCGGCGTCCTTGCTGCTGTCAAAGATATATACAACTGATTCCCTGGCAAGGTAGCAGACAAAGCCCGGATATGGGTATTTTTTCATGTATTCGATATTCAGAGGCTGACCGCTTTGAAGCGTAAAGCTGTCTTTGCCCTCAACCGTCCACAGACTGTCGGCGCTGTAGTCGTTTTCCTTGCGCTCTGCCTCGGCTTTATAGTATTGAAGCAGCTTTTTGCGAAATTCCTCGTTTCCTTTAAAATCCGCGTCGGAAAAGAACGCCTTGCTGCCGCAGTACGGACATTTCATGCTGCCTGCGCCGCCGAATTCCAACTCACCGCCGCAGTTTTTGCATTTGTATGTTACCATGCTTTCACCCGCCTTTATTGATAACACGATTATATCACAAATCCGCGAATAAATCAATTATTTACGCGCTTTTTTCGGCGTTCTCAGATCTCGGCTTTGCGATGAGGCAGCAAACATCAAATTATCATTGATACTGATACTTTTTCACAGTTTCTTTTTGTCGAATTTTTGAATCTGTATCGAAATAGCCTATACTTTTTTGTCAAAAATATGCCGTGAGTGCTTTATATTGACAAAAAGCAATAAAAGATTATTTGTCTTTATATTTAAACAGTGATATAATAATATTAAAGTATACCCAAAAGTATAACAGACAATTTTGCAAAAGGTAATGGTTATGATGAAAAGAACTTTGAGAAAGCCAATATGTATCATTTTATCCGTAATGATGCTGCTTACCGCACTGCCTTTCACGGTGTATGCCACGGAGACGGTAACGAAGGAAGTTAGCACTGCGGAAGGGCTTACAGCCGCTTGTGATGATATTAATACATACGGCGGTAAATACACGATCAGTCTGACTGCCGATATTTCCGGTGGCATTGACATCTCTAACGGTAACGCTGTCGTCACTGTAGTCGGCAACGGGCATACGCTGACCTCAGCAGGCACGGCAGTAGCAGTAAGCAAAGGCGCGACAGTGAACCTCGGCGACGGCAATTCTGTGCTTACCTTAAAAGGATCGGAAAATGGCGACACTCCCGGTATCGTTTATGTTTTGGAAGACTCTTTTTGCAATATGAAAGCTAATGTCACACTTAAAGATCACAAAGGCAGCAACTATTTCGGCGGCGGCGTTACCGTTCAGGGCGGTACCTTCCATATGTACGGCGGAACTATACAGAACTGTGGTATCGACGGCGGTTCCGTTTGTTACGGCGGCGGTGTAGCGGTTTTTGCCGACGGCACATTTGTTATGGATGGCGGAACCATAACAAACTGCTATGTTAAATCCAATTATATAGATGATCGTGATCCTAACAGGTGCTTGACCGCAGCCGGCGGCGGTGTGTTTGTGACAGCAGGCTCAACATTTATCATGAACGGCGGCACAATAAGCAACAACACTGCCGAAAACTCAGAAGGCATGGCGTTCGGCGGCGGCGTAGCCATGGTCATTTCAGACAGCTATTCGAATTACAGCGAAGCGAAAAACTATGGAATGGGCAATCCCCGAACATGGTATGCGGATTATT
>ONHJ01000036.1 GCA_900317595.1 uncultured Eubacteriales bacterium
TCGCTGCGCAATATTTTTAAGGAGCTTGCCGACGACGTCGGCTGCGCAATGCCGAAAAGCGGCGATCTGACGCGCTGGGCGGAGCAGGGCGTTTTGCTGCTGAACACGGTGCTGACGGTCGAGGCGCACAAGGCGAACTCGCACAAAAAGCTAGGCTGGCAGGAGATAACCTCAAAGCTGTTGATGGCAGTCGCGGCACAAAGCCGCCCTGCGGTGTTTTTGTGCTGGGGCGCTCAGGCGGACAAAACCCTAGCCGACGTGATCGACGGCGCCAAAGCGACCGACGGCGACCGGCTTATCCTGCGCTCCACTCACCCGTCTCCGCTCTCGGCGCGCAAATCCACGGAGCAGTATCCCGCCTTTATCGGCAGCCGCCCGTTCAGCCGAGCCAACGAATGGCTGACCGCCCACGGCGAAGCGCCGATCGACTGGGCTTTGGAATAATAAGGGACTTTGGCGAAATAAAATAAAAGAGGGGCCGGTTCAAAACTCATTGTTATGAGTAAGAGCCGGCCCCCTTTTTATTCTTCGTCGGAAGCGTATTCCAAAATATCTCCCGGCTGACAGCCAAGGATCTCGCACAGGGCGATCAGCGTCGAAAACCGTATCGCGCTGACGTGTCCGTTTTTCAGCTTGCTGAGGTTGACGTTTGAAACGCCCACCTGCTCGCTCAGCTCGTTCAATCCTATCTTGCGGTCAGCCATCACGCGGTCAAGCCGCACAATGATCCTGCCCATCAGCGCCTCACACCGTTTCGTCAGCCTGCTTCTGAAGCTGCGCGCCGTAGCGGAAAACAGCGGTCAGAATGAAGATGATGACCACAAAGCCGACATTGGCGAAGTTGACGCTGAAGGGAGCGCTTGCGCCGCCCATCATCATTTTCATCATGCCATCGCAGAACATCGACACCGCCATGGTGGGGATCAGCGCGATGGAGAAGTTGCGCATTTTGCGGATGACCTCGTCGGCAAACGGCGTTTCGCAGTTTTGGAACGCCTTCATCAGCGCGCGCAGGAAATACAGCGCCGTAACGACCGCCGCAAGGCTTATCATTGCGGGGATCATTATTTTTATCGCGTCGCGGGTCTCGAAGTGCGCGTCAGGGGTATTGGCTTGGATGCTGACAGTGCCGTCGTCGTTTTTGACGACATTTTCGTTATCGAGCTTGCCGACCGCGACCTCGGAGCCGCCGAGCTTCAGCATGATCTGCTCGTCCTCAACGTCCATATACTTTGAAGATACCTTGAAATCCGTGTTGTTCCTGATGTCCACGGAAACCGCGTCCTCCGGCAGCGCCGCCAAAACGATCGTTCCCACGAGCATGAATCCCTCGGCGACCAAAAGGCAAATGATGATTATCATGCTGATGATCTTTCCGGCCTTGCCGAAAATATTGATTTTTTTCCTGATGGGATTTTCCATGATGAGCCTCCTGAAAAGATTAATTATTTATCGTTTTACGATAACAGGATTATATCACTTAAAATTTCGTTTGTCAATAGGTATTTATCGAGAAACGTAAATTTTTTTATAATTTTGATAAAAGCAAGGGTGCGAAGAAGCTTTACTCCGCACCCTTGTCTTGATTTCATTCTTTTTTGTTCCGCGCCGAAGGTCACTGCGCCGGGCTCTCCAAAAAGTCGGCGGCTTCATCCATATAGCTTCCCTCGAACATCTCGACTCTGCCGGCGTCTACCATTGACGCGAGGTCGGGATCGATGGGCAGCTTTGCCAGCACGCGGGTGTTGTACTTCGCGGCGATCTCGTCGACATGGCTGTCGCCGAAGACGCTGTGACGCCTGCCGCAGTCGGGGCAGGTGAAGTAGCTCATGTTCTCAACGATGCCCAGCACGGGAATGTTCATCATCTCCGCCATCTTGACCGCCTTTTCGACGATCATGCCCACCAGCTCCTGAGGAGAGGTGACGACGATGATGCCGTCGAGCGGCAGGCTCTGGAACACGGTCAGCGGGATATCGCCCGTTCCCGGAGGCATATCCACAAACATATAGTCAACATCGTTCCAAAGCACGTCCGACCAGAACTGCTTGACGGTGCCGGTGATCATCGGCGCGCGCCAGATCACGGGGTCGGTCTCGTCCTTGAGCAGCAGATTGACGGACATGATGTCGATGCCGGTTTCGGTGCGCACGGGCAAAATGCCCAGCTCGTTGCCGACCGCTTTTTTCGTTACGCCGAACGCCTTGGGGATTGAGGGTCCCGTGATATCCGCGTCAAGAACGGCGACATTTTTGCCGCGGCGCCTTTCGGTCACCGCCAGCATCGAGGTGACAAGACTCTTGCCTACGCCGCCTTTTCCCGAGATCACGCCGATCACATGGTGAACGGTGCTGAATTCGTTAAGCTTTTCGTGTAAATCGTTTTCGCTGCCGCAATTGCTGCTGCAGGAAGAACAATCGTGATTACAGCCCATTTTTGCAATACCTCTTTTCTGTACTTTAATTATAGTATAACACGAAAATCAGAGGATAGCAAGGGCAAATATATCGTTTAGCGAAATCACCGATCTGTCGCTGAAAATCATTATTCCCGAGACAAAATCCACCAGGCGCACCTCGCCCTGACGCTCAAACAGCGCGCCGCCGCGCTTGGCGCGGTCCGGCACGAAATAACTCAGGCTGACCCGCAGCCGCTTTTTGCTTTGGCTTATTATCATCAGCTTTTCGTTGAGGTCGAAGGCGTCCTCGTCGCTGAGCACCGGGCGGCGGTCGGTCAGCCGCGCCTGCTCACAGATCTGCTCTCCAAAGCCCGTAAGCGCCGCGAACGGAGCGAACTGCGCAGCGCGCTCAGAAGCGGGCATCTGACGGTGACGGCGCGACTGAGGGTGCGGAAGTATGATTATATCGGAATAAATGTTCATATGGGTTCCTCTCGGTTCTGTATAATTAAAATATGCGATAAAACAATAGATTTTTCTTGCTTTCAAATCGCGGCTGTGATAGAATAAAATCATCGGAAAAGCAACGCGCCGTTCGCTCTGCTTTTCATTATAAATCATTTTTTCAGGGAGGCTTTTTTATGTCAAAAATCTGCCCCAAATGCGGGTCAAAAACAGACGCGAAAACCGGCCGCTGCCCAAAATGCGGCTATGAGCCGCCGCGCGCCAAAAGCAAAACGCTTTTAAAGGTCATCATCGGCGCTTCGGCGGCTGTAGTCGTTTGTGCGGCGCTGATATTGCTGGTCGCGTTCAACATCATCCGCCTGCCGTCCTTCGCCAAAGACGAGGTCAAGGTGGGCTTGAGCAAGGGCGACACCCCCGCCCAAGGCGGCGGCAAAACCTCGCAGTCGAGCGAAGCTCCGGATTATATCGACCCAACGGGAATGTCTGACGACGAGATACGCGACGCTGTGGACGAAGCGCTCAGACCTGACGATCCCGACGCTTATTTTGACGGCATCGGCACGGTCAAGGAGAAGATCAGCGCCGGCAGCTCCGACAAGGTGACCACCGAATCCGAGACCCGCAAGCTGTTAAACGACAGGGGCTTCACCGATAATATCATCACGACCGAGTATTCGATGGACGGAGAGTATTCCGATTCAAGCAATATCAGCAGCTATTCCTCGACCGCGCACCCGATATATGATATGCCGTATATCGACAGTCAGGAGAGGACATGGGTCGTTTCCGTCACCAACGGCTCCGTTTCCGCGTTGCTTTTCAGCTACAGCGTTGAGCACCCCGACGAGCCTCCTGTCATCCTGTCCGAAGCCGATTCGCTGATGGGATATGACAGCAGCACCAACACCTTCTACGAATACACGCCGAAAAGCGACGCCGCGTCGATGCGCAAGGTCGATAAGATCACAGCCGACGCGCTCAACGGCTTCAGCTTATAAGGAGGTTCAACCATGAAAAAGCAAATTTCAAAAGCAAAGGGATTTTTCGCGCTGATGCTGGCTGTCGCCGTGCTTTTGACCGCGTTCGGCGCTGTGCCTGCCGCGGCGGAGGGCGAAGCCGACGACGAACAGTTTGTGCCTTCCGGCGACCGCATCATAGTTTCCATGGGCGACTCCTATTCCTCGGGCGAGGGTATCCCGCCGTTCTACGGCTCTGAGGAGTCCAAGGATCTGAGAGTTCAAAATCAGGATTGGCTTGCGCACCGCTCTCAAAACAGTTGGCCGGGCAAGCTGCAGCTTCCCGGTCTGAGCGGTCAGATGAGCGATTATCACGATTCAAAGGACCATTGGTTTTTTGTGGCTTCTTCGGGAGCGGAAACCAAGCACATAAAAAAGGAAAAGCAAAGGAAAGATTACAATCAGGGCGTCAAGATAGAAAGTCTCTTTTCCTCCAAAGGGGTGTGGGGCACCGCGTACATAGACAGGCAGATCTCTGTGTTCAGCTCGGACGAACTGAGCGGCAAAACCGTTGACTACGTTACCATGACGCTCGGCGGCAACGACGCCGATTTCGGCAAGATCGTTGAGACCGCCGCGACCTCCTTCGGACGCCCGAATTCCTTAAAGGACAAGCTGAACAGCGTGTGGAAAAAATATTATGAGAGCGACGGCATAAGGGAAAATCTGCTGACCGTCTATGATGAGATCGGCAAAGCGACAAACAAAAAAGCGACCATACTCATAGCCGGATATCCCCAGCTTTTCAGCGGCGCGGACCACGGCACTCTGATAAATTCCGCCGAAGCGGAGCTTATCAACGACAATGTGAAATGGTTCAACCAATCCATCGGCAACGCCGTTCTTGAAAGCGAAATGAACGGGCTAAAGATACACTTTGTGTCTGTTGAAGATGTATTTTCACAGCACGGAGCCTATTCAAGCGATCCGTTTTTAAACGAGATCCGGCTGATACGCGACCTGGAGGATCTGGATCGCTTCGGCATCGCCAGCGCCTACTCCATCCATCCCAACGAAAAGGGCGCCGAAGCCTACGCAAAGCGGATGAACAGCGCCATCAAATACTATGACTCGCTGAAAGCGCCTGCCAAGCCCGACCCGCGCTATACTCAGATAAAGGATCCGGGCGAGCGCGACGTGGTGCTGGTGCTTGACAACTCGGGCAGCATGGACGGCAGCCCGATCGAGAACACCCGCGAAGCCGCAAAAAGCTTTGTGGATTCCGTCGCCTACAGCAAGGCGAATATCGCGGTGGTCAAATACAGCGATTCGGCAAGCACGGTCTGCGACTTCACTACCGACAGCGATGAACTCAAAACCGCCATCGACAGCATAAGCACCGGAGGCTCAACAAATATCGACGACGGTCTGACGCAAGCCGTCGATCTGCTGAATTACGGCTCGTTCAACAGCAGCGCCAAAAAAATCATCGTATTGATGAGCGACGGAGCGGCAAACCGCGGCCGCGAGGGCAGCGATCTTATAAAATACGCCGAAACGCTGCGCAGCCAAGGCATTTATATCTATACGCTGGGCTTCTTTGACGAGCTTGACAGAAGTGAAAAGGCGGACTGCCAGTTTGTTATGGAGCATATCGCCAATCCCGGCTGCCATTATGAGGTCACCGACGCCGAAAGCCTTGTGTTCTTCTTCGGCGACATAGCCGACCAGATCAACGGACAAAAATACATCTATGTCCGCATCGCCTGCCCGGTCGAGGTCACCGTGCTGCACGACGGCGAAAAGCTCGACTCCTCGCAGCGGGGCTTTGACCGCACCTCCTTCGGCACCCTGACCTATGAAAACACGGACACCCAAAGCTCCTCCTACGACGATCTCAACGGCGGCTCCGCCTCCTCGGGCGACGACGTCGTGAAGATACTCCGCCTGAAGGAGGGCGTGGATTACGACATCCGCATCAACGGCACAGGCACCGGCACGATGAACTATAAGATCAACTTCATGGACGAAAAAGGAGAATACACCGATTTCCGCGAATTTGAGAACATCCGGATCACGCCGCAGACCCGCATCGACACAACGGCGAAGATCTCCGACTCAACGGTGCTCAATGTCGACAGTGACAACGACGGCACCTATGACCTGACCTATGTAGCCAAGGAAAACAGCAAGGCTACGGTTTCGAAGCGCACGCCCGTGCAGGGCTCGCCGATAGGCGTGATCTTCATCATCGTGGCGTCCGTATCCGTGCTGCTGATCGCCGCCATCCTTGTATTCAAGATCAGGCGCGAAAAGCGCGGATAAATTAATAAAAATCAAAAAGGCTGACTGAATCCCAAACGGAAACAGTCAGCCTTTGGCTTTTGAGGCAGGTCATTCAACGACCGAGTTCTTTTTCAGCACGCTCCTGACAAGCAGAAGGATGATGCCGACGACCAGGATTATCATGCCGATGGTACCCATTCCGAGCGCGATATATTTCAGCAGTGCGGAGATCAGGAACACTTTTTTCACCAACGCGATTATCAGCCCGCACACCGACAAAGCGGTAAACATACCTCCGAGCGAGGTAAAGGCGACGCCGATATAGCCGAGTCCCTTGAGCGCGTTTTTGGAGTTGACGAAGAATATCACCACCGCGAACAGCAGCGAAATCGCCGCGCAGATCGCAATCGTCCAAACAGAGATCGCCATCGAGATCAGGTTCAGGTAAAAGCCTAAACGCTTTTTCAAGCCGCCGCCCCTGGAGTCGATGCTGAGATAGCTGAGATCGCCGTCATCTATTCTGTTTTTCACGTTTTCAATGTATTCATTTGAAAGATAGTAGCCCAATTCGTGCTTGAAATCGTAGCTGAGATTGGAGAGAAAATCGCCCACGGCGGCGGAATTGAGCTTTTTCGGGATCGTACCCTTTAAGAAATAGCCGAAATATTCCGCTGCCATATCCTCCGCGAAATTGTTGACGCTGGATTTTCCCAGAAAAGCGGAGAGCTTTGAGGCGTCGATCTCCACGTGCTGACCGGTTTCCGCGTCAACAGCGCCCTCGGCGATCGCGTCGGCAAAGCGCCTGTCGCCCTTGAAGGTGTGTATCACCAGATCCGCAATACTGCCATCCCGAAAGGCGCTGCGGATATTTTTCTCCTGCAGCCCGATGCGCAGCGACGCCGAGACGACCGCCAGCAATCCGAACAAAACCATCAGACAGCACATTATGACAGACAGCACGCGCACTCCGACCGAAGTCTTTTGATATACCTTCTTCTGCTTGGGCGCCTTGGGCGCTTTGGGAGCCTTGGGCGCCTTGGTAGGCTGAGGCTCATAAGCGGCGGGCTCTGCGGGTGCCGCCGGTTCATAGGCGGCAGACGGCTCGGCGTGACCGGCGGAAGCTTCCGCGTTTCTCCACGAAGAGCTGTCCGAATAATCGGTCTTTGGAGCCGCAGGCGTTTCGGGAACGCTCGGCTCGACCGGCGCCTTGACTTCACCGGGAGCCTCATACACCTTGGTTTTTTCAGCGCTGCTGAGCGATCTCAGCCCCTGCACCTTGTTCTGGGCGCCGCAAACCGCGCAGAATTTGCTGTTGTCATCCATTTTAGAGCCGCATTTAGCACAAAACATAATAAACCTCCGTCCGGCGATAATAGTAATTCGCTGTTATTTTGATACTATTATAAACTAACGGTGCAAAGGCTGTCAATAGCGGCGGCAAATATCTTTTTAAAATCTGCGGCGTTCATGCCCTGTGTCCGCCGATCTGCTTATTGCGCTCGATGGCGGTCGCGCCCTCCTTGAAGTTCATCCCCTTCAAAACGGCGTTTTTTCCGAACCGCCTGCGCAGCGACAGAACGGCTGACTGGATGCGCCTTTCCTTCTTTTCCCTAAGGCTGTCGGCAGAATCCTCGCACAGCGGCGCAAACAGCGTAAGCTGCTCGCTTTTTTGCGAGGGGTCTATGGCGCGCTCCTCCGTTATGTGGTTGGCGACAATGTAGATGCGCCTCACCAGCAGGTCGGGATCGACGACGCGGTCGAACAGCCGCAGCGCCGCTGCGCTGAATTTTTCGGTGGACGAGGTCAGGCAGCCGATGTTTTCGCTGCCGTGCGCGTGTCCGGGCGCCTGACGGCCGTAATGGTCGCAGATGATCTCGCCGCTATAGCGCTTCCGCCGCTCCGGGTCGCGCAGATTTTCGATGTCGTAGCAGACGGTCAGCACCACCTGATCGGTCAGCACACCCTTTTTGACCAGATCGAGCGAAAGCTGCTCCGCCATCTCCTGCAAGACAAGCCGCGCCTTTTCGTGCTCGTAAGGCACGCTGAGCACCTGACCAACGCTCAGCGAATGGGCGCGCGGACGGTATGCCTTGATATCGCGCATCGTGCAGGGCTCCCAACCCCAAGCGTGATCGATCAAAAGCTCGGCGTTCACTCCGAACAGTTTATATAACAGCTCCTCGTTGTTAAGCGACATGCGCGCCACATCGCCCATGGTGACCATGCCGTAGCGCGCCAGCGTTTTTGCGTAGCCGCCGCCGATGCGCCAAAAATCGGTGATCGGCCGGTGCTCCCACAGCTTTTCGCGGTAGCTCATTTCGTCGAGCTCCGCGATGCGCACGCCCTTAGCGTCGGGCGGCATCCGCTTCGCAACTATATCCATGGCGATCTTGCAGAGATAGAGATTCGTGCCGATGCCCGCCGTGGCGGTGATCCCGGTTTCGCCGAGCACGTCGCGTATCATTCTGTCCGCCAGCTCCCGCGCGGTCATTTTGTAGGTTCTCAAATAGCGTGAAGCGTCGATGAAAACCTCGTCCACGGAATAGACGTGGATGTCCTCGGGCGCGATATACCGCAAATAGATTTCGTATATCTGCGTGCTGACGCGCATATATTCCGCCATGCGCGGAGGCGCGACGATGTAGTCGAGCTTCAGCTCCGCACGCTTTTGCAGCTCGCTGAGAAAGCAGGACTTGCCGTTGAAGCTTTTGCCCCGCAGACGGCTGAGACGGAGGCTGTTGACCTCGCCCACCCGCTGCACCACTTCAAACAGCCGCGCACGCCCGGATATCCCAAAGCTTTTGAGCGGCGGCGACACCGCAAGACATATTGTTTTTTCGGTGCGGGTCATATCCGCGACCACCAGATTCGCATCCAGCGGGTCGAGCCCCCGAGCCACGCACTCTACGGAAGCGTAAAACGATTTCAGATCGATCGCGATAAACATTTTCGGCGGTACACTGTCATTAATATTGGTATGTTTGTTCGAATTTGTTATGATTATAGCACATATGTTCCAATAAGTCAAGAGATATTCGAAAATATTTTCGATTTTTCGGCGCAAAAAAAGACCGACGCGACTGCGCCGATCCTTTTGATGTTATACCAATACTTCTTATGTTTCTTTCAGCATCTTGCTCGCCTTGCCGAGATAAATAAAATAGAGGACATATCGCACCGCCGCCAAAAACGTCGCCGACAGCGCCAGCGCATCGGCGATAAAATCATTGAAGGCGTTTTGGCGGAACATCTGCGTCACTATGACGAAGATGAAGGACAGGATATAGGTACCCTCCAGCAGCCTCATTACCGAAGCGCCCCTGTTGACCATATCGGGTCTGCCGCACTTCTCCGAGAGGTCCATCAAGCCCACGATCGCCGCGATCGTCGCCAGCAGCTCCATGATCTGCGAAAATACCGAGCTTGCGCTGCCCAGCCAGCCGATGAATCCGCCTCTCGGCTGCAAAAAGCTTGAGAGCGCGTTAAGAGCTATGGAAATGACGGTCAGGATGACAGCCTTTTTAAAGCCGTCCTCATCCCTTGCCGTGCGGAGATAGCCTAAAATATTTATCAGCGCGCTGTAAAAGAAAAAAACCAGCGCGCAACCACCCGCGACGAGCATGCCGATGAGTGCCGGATCGCCCTGTTTCAGCAAGCGCTCGAGCTGCTCCTCGTTCTCGGTCGGCACCTGTCCTACAGCCGCTGTCAAAACAGTCGCTATACCGGCGATCGTCGCCAGCAGCGCGATGATCTGCGCGCGGAAAAGCTTTTTGACGCCCTTTGCCGCATTTGGAAATTTCATTGCTTTTGCTCCCTTCAAACCGTTGTTCTTCGCCTTTTTACGGTGATGATAACGCCGACCGCCAGCACAGCGGCGCCCGCCGCCGTGGTCAAAGCAGGCAAGGCATAGCCCGCAGGCTGCGAAAGCACCTTCGGGTCGTTCGGGTCATAGGCGACCGGAATGATATCGCCCTCGCGATAGCCCGGAAAAATACCGTATTCCTTCTCATATTCGGTCCCGTCGGCGGTATACCTGATAAAAACCCGGTAGGTCGCCTCGTGGTAGGTTTTGTTTTTGTCCGAATATGCCGCCTCGTTCAGCGTCGCCCTCGTCACCACCGCGTCGGTTTTCACAAAGCCGTGAGTGCGCGCGGCAATGCCGAACAACACCGCTCCGCACGCCAAAAGGATCGCCCCGAGAGGGATCAGCAGCACGGTCGCGTTGAAGCGGCGAAAAAAGGCAATCAGCTTTTTCACGGCAACCCCTTCTTTCGATAAGCCTGCTCTTTGCACTATTATTTTATCCGATTGCGCAAACGATGTCAAGCGGTTTGCGGAGCATCGGGAGCAAAAATGCCGCTGAGGGTGTTATTGTTTTTTCAGCGCCGCTACCTCCCGAAACGCCAACGCCTCCAGAAATTCCGAAAAAATGCTGCGCCAATAGATCGCGGCGTGAGCGCCCTTGTCATTATAATGGAACGCCATTCTGTCCTTCGGGTAGCCCATATCGCGCAGGCGGTCGACCATGTCATTGACCTCGTCGCCCGTGTCATCCTTCGCGTTGCCGGTGTAGATATAGAGGAAGGGCGCGGTTTCGTCAAAGGGCTTGCCGCTCAGGAATTTTCGCCAAGTCGCGTCGTCAAAGACCCAGAAGGACGCCGACAGCGCGCCGGCGTTACCGAACACATCGGGGTGCTCCAGCGCGATATAGAACGCCTCAAGCCCGCCGAGAGAGGTCCCGGTAACAGCGACATGGCGCGGCTCGGTGTAGACGTTGTAGTTCTTTTGGATATACGGCACGACCGTGTCGGCGAGGAAATCCGCGAACTTGCTGCCGGTTTTCTGTGTGGTTTCGTCGAAATCCGCCGGTTCGCCTATGTCAGGGACCAGCTCGTCAAAACGCCCGTATTCAAAGCCGATCATGTCGCCGAGGGTATCGACCGCTACGATGATCGACCTGTAGCCCGTCGCCGCCGTCATGCTCCTGACCTGCTGGGCAGGATATTCGGATTCGGGATTCGGGGTGCCGTCGGGCAGAAGGAACGACTCGATCTCGCCGTCGAGCAAATAGATCGTTCCGTACTTTTCGGAGGAAGCGGCGTCGTAGTCGTCGGGCGTCCAGATGTGGATATCCTTCTGATAGCCCATAAAAGTGAAGCTTACGTGCTCATAATTGTAATGGAAGTCGATCGGTTCGCCCTCGGTGTAGGGCAAAAAGCCCCTTTCGGAATTATACCAGCCGCTGACGCAGCGGTTGAAGGCGACTTTATTGGTGGTGACGTTGTTGTAGTTGAAATACATCATGTTATAAGCCGAGGCGTCGCCCTCGCAGGAAAAGGTGACGGAATCGCCGTCCTCAGCGACCTTGGTCATCTCGACGTCGGCGCGCTCGCCGCTGTCGCTGTTAAAGAAGGTGGCGACAGCGCCGTCGGATTTTGATTGATTCTTGAAATACACGGTGTGAAGCCCGGCGCCGTCGCCCTTCGCTTCGCTTTTTTCCTTTGAGGGCTGTGCCGAACAGGCGCTAAGCGCGGAAACCGCGACCGCTGCCGCCGCAATTGCAGACAAAACTTTTTTCATCATTATGACCATTCCTTTCCGCTGCGCGGAAGGCACAAAAAGAAATGAAACCTTTTCTGCTTCTAACGCAGCAAGTTAAAATGTGTTAGAATATGCTTGAGAAAGCAGGCACACTACAGAGCACGTGAAGGTGAGTAGGCTCAGCTTGTGCTGGACTGAATCATTATGTGTGCCGGATGCTCTTTCAAGCACAAATAAGTAGGGCATTGAACCCTGTAACCTTATCTTTGGAGAGACGGACTACTTCAATCTTTCAGCGAGCATCCAGTCCCTGCCTGTTTCCTCAAAT